>CAZHMN010000058.1:0-18205 GCA_964533705.1 uncultured bacterium | reverse complement strand
TGCTGGATTACGAATTGATCCACGATTACGCTTGGATGGGCGGACTGCCGGGTGAGTTGTATGCAGTTGATCCAACGGGAGAATTAACTACGATTGGCCGGAATGATTTACCGAATGGAACTGTCTACTTGAAATACATTCCTGTGGCGGAAATATGAGCCTTTTTGACCGCGTCATATCGGTTGATATTGGCCCCGAAGGGGGGGAGGGAAAACACATCGAGGGGATACGAATTTCATTTAGGGTGGATAAGACCGCTACCAGAACGATCAATTCGGCCACGGTCGATCTGTACAATTTAGGCGATAGTACCCGCGAGGAGATCAGTGGAACCCAGAATAAAATCATCGTCAATGCGGGTTACGCCGAAAGTGCTGGCTCAATGGAAATATTCCGGGGGGATGTGGACCGTTTTCAGCATATTATCAATCCCCCTGACCGTATTTCGCACATCGAAGCTGGGGATGGTGAAAAAGTCTTGCGACAGACCAGAATTGCTCTCTCATTTTCACCGGGAGCGTCTGCGACTGAAATATTAGAAGAAATCGCTTCGAAATTGCCCGGTATTTCAGCCGGTGAATTTACGATCACGACTGATAAGGAGTATGCCAACGGCTGGAGTTTTGTGGGCCTGGCTGCTGATGCCTTAGATAGAGTAGCTCAATCCCTGGATGCCTCATGGTCGATCCAGAACAATGAAATTCAGATCGTGCCGCAGCTGGGCAACAATCAAACCGAAGCAATTCTATTATCGCCGGAGAGTGGTCTACTGGGATCACCAGAATACATTGAGGCAATCGAGAACAATTTAGACGGAGTTCAGCGTCCCTCAGGGTGGCGCTTACGGTGCCTTTTGCAGCCGCAAATCATACCCAGAGGGATTGTCTCGGTGCAGAGCGAAGAAGTGAATGGAAATTATACCGTTGAAACGGTGCTGCACCGTGGCGACACGCACGGCTACGAATGGAATTCGATTGTTGAAGTCTTCGAAGAGCAATAATCATGGGTCTTGATTTTCCAGAAATATTCAAATCAGCATTCGACTCGTACATCGCCGGATCAATCCATACTGCTTTGCCCGGCCAGGTTGAGACGTATGATTATCAATTGCAAAAGGCCAGCGTAAAGCCGTTGCTCAAAAAGCATTATTTGGATGGTGAAGAACTATCCTTGCCGGTTATAGTCAACGTGCCGGTTATTTTCCCCCGCAGTGGTGGAGCCAGCTTAACTTTCCCGGTGAATAAAGGGGATTATGTGCTCATCATTTTTATAGAGCGCGCTCTGGAAAATTGGCTGTCTTTAGGTGGTGAGGTGGCGCCGGGTGACCGGCGCAAATTTGATCTCTCGGATGCTATAGCAATACCGGGGCTTTACCCTTTCACGGATGTCGGGCCAGCGGAAAACAATGCAGATGTGCTGCTGAAGTTTAACGCCGCTAAGTTCCGGATAGACTCTACCGGGAAATTCGCCTTGGGGAATGCATCCGCAGAGCTGCTTGACCTTCTAGATCAACTATTAGCCGCCTTGATTTCCAGTGTGACAGCCACGGCGATAGGTCCTCAGCAGCTCTCGGTTTCAATTGATGGAACCCTGAGCCAGATACAATCGAAATTGGATCAGATTAAGGGATCAATCTAATGCTCAATGCTGAATCGCTTTCTGCTGCGATCAAGCAGAATTTACTCAATGCACCCGGCAGCGTGGCCAACGAAGATGACGGCCAGTTACAGATCACCTGTGATGCAATCGCTCAGGCTATTGTTGATCATTTTACAGCCAGCGCCATCGTAACTATACCTGCTGCTCAATTCTCGTTTCAAACTGGCCCCACGCCTTCACCTATTCAAACCGGGACGATCTCATAATGGCGGACATAAGCGACTTGAAAATCGATTTGGATATAAGCGACCTGGTTCTAGAGAATTACGATCTTGCCCTGGTCGATGGAAATGAGCGCGTCCGTCAGCAAATGCATATCCATCTTTTAACCTTTCAGGGTGAATGGTACCTGAATACGAATTTCGGCGTTCCTTATTTTGAAAATGTATTGGGTAAACAGATTGATCGGGCATTGATCGAAAGCGTGATCAAAGCAGAAATTATGAAGGTCGCGGACGTCCTGGAAATCACCAGTTTTGAGATGGAAATCGATGCATCTGTCCGGTCATTAACCGTCGAATTTTCAGTTATGACTACTTTTGGGGTTTTGGATACTACAGAGCTTCTCAGTGTTTCACCCTTGACTATACCGGCAACGACCTTTAATCCCAGCGAGGATTAGACATGTCAGGATTATCCGATAACGGTTTTAGCCGCAAGCTTCAGACCGAGATTATATCCGATCTGCAGAAATTATTTCAAGGGGCATACGGGACCATCAATTTAGATGGTGATAGCATATTCGGTCTATTGATCGGTGTGATATCTCAAGGCATAATCGAGAGTTGGGAAGAGCTGGAAAATACCTATTATGCTATGTATCCGGCCAGCGCAGAAGGGTTCAGCTTAGATAATGTCTGTGCCCTATCAGGGATAACCCGCTTGCAGGCTACCAGCACAATTGTTCTAGTTGCGATTTGGGGAACTTCGGGAACGGCTGTATCGACCGGATTCAAGGGTTCGGTAGAAGATACCGGAGAGGTATTTCAGTTAACCGAAAATATAACTCTAGGGCAGAGTGCGGCGGCCGGCGCGACAATCAAAGTCATCGCATCGATACAAGGTGATACCTATACACTGACGATCAACGGAAATAATTATCAATACGACAATGCTGGTGGTGATCCGGTTGAGACGATTGCTTCAGCACTGGCTGCATCGGTTGATTCCGGAGAATCCAACGTCACGGCCACCGCTGACGGCGCCGATATTCATATGGTTTCCACGGATGGGGAAACTGCATTCAGCATTGGTGCCCTATCCGAATCTCATTTTAGCTTGGAGGAAATCGCCTCATTTGGGAATTTTGCGGCAGTCAATACAGGACCTGTTCTAGCGTTGGCTGAGACATTAACGCAAATCGAAACGCCCGTATCCGGCGTCGACTCGATTATCAATTACATTGACGGTATTATCGGTCGCAATACCGAGACGGACGTAGAACTTCGAATCCGCCGTGCCGAATCAATCGCTCTCGTAGGATCGGGAACTATTGATTCAATTCGAGCTCACCTGCTTCAGGACGTCGCAAATGTTATAGCCGTTATGATCGAAGAGAACCGGACTGATACACCTATTGGAGATCTACCAGCACACGCATTTGAATGCATAGTTCAAGGGGGAGCCGATCAGGATATTGCCGAGAAGATTTGGGAGTTGAAACCGGCGGGGATTGAAACGCATGGTGATGAATCTGTATTTGTCGTCGATTCTCAGGGTACCGATCAAGAGGTGAAATTTTCGCGGCCTAATGAAATTCTAGTCTGGATAGACGTTCAAATGACGGAAAATACCGAAGAGGAATTCCCTGAAAATGGTGAGGACGCGGTCCGGGCTGCTATTCTGGAGGCCGCCGAAGGGATTTCTGTCGGCGATGATGTCATAATTCAGAAATTCTTCTCTGCAATCTATTCCATCAGCGGTATTGCCACAGCAACTATCACCTGGGAGACAGGTGTAGGACCGTTCACGCCGCCCCATGGCAATACCGGGAATATAACGATAGCGAATAATGAAATTGCGCTATTTGACTTATCCAGAATCACTGCGACAATGAATTGAGGTGTGAATGCTCTACGGATGGTACACGCTAGATGGTTCTAATGATTATTTCTTCCGGATTAATGACGGCACATTCAACGTTGATGATCACGATTTTATGATCGAATGCTGGATAAAGTCTAATTCAGCTCCGAGTAATTATGGATTAGTTGTTAAGCGGGGCGGAACAGGAGATTATGGATTTGAATTTCACACTCTAGCTGCGGACAGTCTCTCGTTTTTCTTGAGATCAAATAATGGAGCATCGCCAATCTTCAATCAAAATTTGGGTTTGTCCGATCTATTTGACGGTGAATGGCATCACGTCGTCATAACTTTCGACCGTGATGGAAATGCGGTGGGATATAAAGACGGAATAGCTGGATCGACACCCCGTGATATTTCTTCGCATGATGATTCGATAAATAGTACGGCTGATCTATTCGTTGGTCAGCGCTATAACGATGCTCAGCGATTTCCCGGTGATATCAGCTCACTCCGCATCTACGATTTCGGGATAAACGGACTGCCAGACAATATCGAGAGCTTAATCAAGGCCCAGGCAGATAATGCTGGATATATTCATGATCAATTAAAATCTTATTTGATCGACGGTTGGGATTGGCATGAAAATCCCTCTCTGATCGGCCTAAATCAGAATCTGTTGATAGCTCAGGGATCGCCTCAATATTGGGGTGGGAAATTGGCGGCCGAGATAATAGCTCTCCTGACCTATCAATTTCGAAATTCAGAGAACTTCCAAAAATTGATTGCTGCTCTATGCAGTGAATTGCAGGATCTCAAAAACGAAATCAATAACGTTTACAAGCTGCGTTCCATTAACCTGGCTTTCGGAGAGCAGTTAGATGGAATAGGGGAAATCGTTGGCGAATCACGCAATGGCCGTGACGACGACGATTACCGTGAGGCTCTGTATTTCCGCATCTTAGTTAACGCATCAAAAGGCCTACCCGAAAATGTCATTGATGCCTGCTTGATCCTTATGAAGGGGAGTTGGGTTACTTATCTGGAAAATCCCCCGGCCAAGATAGAATTGATTACCGATGGGCAATATATTCCTTCGAATCTCTTCGAAATTTTACGGTCCGTTGCACCGATCGGCGTGGACATCGAAACGATCATTTCAACCTTCGAAGCTTCCCCGATGTTTTATTGGCAAACCGAATATGGAGTGCAGAAAGGCGATGGTTTTTCTGAAATGAATTCTGATACCGGTCAACTTTACTATGAAGGCGGTAAATTAGCAGAGGTAATTCCCAATGGCGTATGAAGAACCAACCCAGGATATCCGCTGGGCTTCGGAGGATACCAGTAATCCTTATCCTAATGTACAAGAACCCCCCGAAGGGACGAAGGATTTTGGATTCGATTATCAAGAACCACCGCCCCGCAATTGGATCAATTGGTGGATGCGCTACGTCCGCAATTTCATCGAATGGATTCGCCAGGAGATCAAAGAACCGGGGGTATATGGAGAATCCGGTCTGGGAACGGCTGCGGGTAAGACTATCGGATCAGGTAAAGGGGAAGTGCCCATTTATAACGATAATAAATTCGTGGATATAGATATTATAAACGGTTCACATTCTCATCTTTCCGATACAGGTCCCGGTATAAGCACGAATCATCTTCGACAAATTCAAGTGAGCGAAAGCTGTCAAGCCAGCGGATCCAAGTCCCAGGTGAATGCGTCCCTAACTAATTCTCATGCATCAGGAGAAGCCTCCCAGGTCAATGCGTCGGGTGGATCAACTGCTTCAGGGTTTAAATCTCAGGTTAATGCATCGAACACCAGTGAGGCATCAGCGGAGAGATCCCAGGTGAACTCCTCAACGGCCGGTGTCGCTTCAGGTAACAGATCCCAGGTTAATGCATCTAATTCTGGACAGGCCACCGGTGAAGAATCCCAAGTGAATTGCTCCGACATCGCCCAGGCATCCGGGGATAATTCTCAAATCAACGCATCGGTGGGGACAAGTACGACGGCCGGCAATGTCACTCAGATAAACGCCTCCAATGTAGGAACGATAGGAGCCAATGCCTCAGAAGCGTCTATCAGTGCCAGCGATGCTTGCGATATCAGCCCCGCATCGGCAAAATCCAATCTTCAGATAAACGCCTCCAAAAATGGTTGTACTGCAAAGGGTAATTGCTCTCAAGTAAATGGGTGTGACGATTGCGATGCAGAAGGTGATCATACCCAGATTAACGCCAGTGATGGGGCATCCTCGGCAGCAGGAACGAAAAATCAGATTAACGCTTCTGGCGCAAGCACTATTAATGCCAACGCCTCGGAAGCGGAGATCAGCGCAAGCAATACCTGCCAGATCGATCCATCCACCGGCAAGTCAAATATGACGATAAGTGCATCCAGCGGCAGTTGTAAGGTTCGGGGCAATAATTCTCAAATCAATGCCTCGACTGGAGCTTGTCAGGTTTCAGAAGCTGCCAGCAATGCCCAAGTGAATGCATCTGATGATTGTGATTGCCAGGCAGCTAAAACACAGGTCAACGCATCTGAGAATGGTTCTCAAGCTAATGCGCAGAGCAGTCAGATAAATTGTTCAAATAATTGTCATACTGCAGGTCCAGGTAGCCAAATTAACGCATCAATAGATTGTAATACAGTGGCAGCAGGAAGTCCTGCCCAGGTGAATGCATCGAGTGCAAGCTGTTCTGCTGAAGGTCCCCGTACCCAAATTAATGCTTGTGAGGGTACGATCGTCGATGGTAATACGTCTCAAGCCAATGCATCTTCTCAATGCAATGTAGATGGCAATGAGACTGTTGTATCAGCTTGTTTCCGCAGTGATATTGATGCAGACCGAACCTGCGCCATCGCACTTTCCTCGGATAGGGTAAAGCCCGGGATAAATTACAGCGTTTGCGGTGGTTATAATGGTTCAGGCAATCCGTTGACGGCAAACCGAAAGTGGGAGTTGGATTCCCAGAATGGGAATATTTATGGATCAGGTACCGTAGCCGGGTCACACACTTTTCCTGATTATGCTGAGATGTTTGAAAATTTAGATCCCGGCGAAATCCCGGTTGGGACTATCGTTGCGCTCAAAGGGCGGAAGGTTAAACCGGCCGAAACTGGCGATCGCATTCTCGGCGTCGTGTCGGGCAATCCTCAGTTCCTTGGTGGTGATTCGATGTTCACCTGGTCAAAACGCTATTTGATGGACGATTTCGGCCGTCCAGTATATGAAAAAATACCCGATCCTAGCCATAAAGGCAAAGGCGAAGCACCATTGATTATGGTCCTAAAAGAAAATCCGGATTTCGATCCAGAGCGCGAAAATATCCCCAGACGTCAACGGCCAGCAGAATGGACGTGCGTCGCTATGATGGGTCAAATACTCACCAGACTAGGTCCTGACGTCCGGGAAAATGATTATGTGGAAGCAAATGGTAATAAATCAGATACCCCTAGCCGCCTGGAATGCATGGAGATCACCAAACCCTATAATAAAAAGACCGGCTTCGCAATCGGTCTCTGCCTGATCCGATAACCGAAGGGAACCAGAAATGCTCGAATTAACCTTGAGGGATGCTGTATGGCTTGCAATGCTATTTATAAGTATCGTGGGCACTTATTGGAAGCTTCGCATGGAAATCAATCACCTAAATGATGTCAAATCTGATAAGGAGGATGTATCCGGTACTCTAGCGCAAATAAAACAGACATTGGTAAGGGTTGAAACTAAACTCGACCAGCATATGAAACAAGAAGCTCATTCGTGAGATTATGATGTCCAGTAGAGATATAGAGGATCTACAGCCGCAAACACTAGAGAAGGCTAAGCTGCTTCTGGTTGAATGCCGGGATAATGGATTGGAAATTCTTATTTATCGAACTCTCTGCACACTGGAGGATCAAGCGAAATTGTTCCGCAGGGGACGCAGCTATTCTGAGATAAGGGCCATGGCTAATAGATTGGAAAGACAGTACGATCGGGATGACATCAGTGCAATTTTATTGAATGTAGGACCGCAATATGGTCCGAAGGTAACCAATGCTGCTCCAGGTATGAGCATGCATAATTACGGCCTAGCCTTGGATGCTGTACCCCTGCGGGATGGCAAGCCTGTATGGGAGGCAATAGAGCATAATGACCTTGAACTCTGGTATCGATATGGTGAAGCGGCTGAACGGGTAGGTCTTGTTTGGGGTGGCCGCTGGACACGTTTTAGAGACATGCCTCATGTACAAGATTCAAATGGAAGTTGGGAAGATTTGATTCGCAGGCATAAAATTTCTTAAATACTCACCCTTTACTCACCCCATCTGCATAATATTCATACACAATATCTCACCCTGAGAGAATTTTCCCGTGCTTGGATATGGTTGATTTTGACAGAATGACAAAAAATAAAGCAGCGCCCAAAACGCTGCTTTATTGCCTGTTATCACTTTATTTAAGCTTGTCGGGGCGACTGGATTTGAACCAGCGACCACATGACCCCCAGTCATGTGCGCTACCAGACTGCGCTACGCCCCGATATTAATCCCCTAACAAGTCCAGGATTTCCTTTAAGCCTCGGCGGATCTCGTCCGCATTAATAGCTGCTTGGTTCTGCTTAACAGCGGAGGGGCTATCGGCGTTGTGTTTATCTGCACCACCGGCCTTTAAAACCTTGCGGGCGCCCTCTATCGTAAAGCGGTCATCGTAGAGCAGCTTTTTTATTCGGAGCACTCGATCTATTTCCACCTGACGGTAGAGCCGCTTGCCCGACCGGTTTCGCGGTGGGCGCAAACCGGAAAACTCGGTCTCCCAAAATCGTAAAACCGACTGCGGGACACCAGCAATCTTACTGACTTCACCAATGGAATAGTAGAGCTTTCCCCTTCTCTCCGAATTTGCCATCCGCCGCCAACATTGCAATTACCTTGCTTAATATAATTAACATAGCGGCATTTCGCAAGCAATTTTTTAAAAAGGAACATAAGGAAAATACAATAGTTTCCGGGGGTTGTCTCGCTAACCCTTCAGGAGACGGGTTCCCATCGAACAAGCATGCAGCAAACGCAAACGCAGGATTTCCCGGGGATTGAATTCCAGCTTACGTCTAAGCGTTCGAATAGTGTCACCTCGATAGACCGGCATGCGCGGTAGTATTCCTGGTAATGGGCCGTAAAAGCCGGGCACGCATCCGCAAATTTCCCGATAACCCAGAGTTCTGGCTTCGATAAAGACATCCAGTGTTGCTGCTCCGAAAGGAAGTGCGAGGGAAGTTATTTCCAGGCCGGTTTTGTCTTCTAAAATTTTCTTTGAATCTGTGAGTTCCCGGTGCAGATCAGCAGTTGCCAGTCGGGTCAAATCCCGGTGAGTTCGGCTGTGTGATCCAATCTCGATTCCGCAATTGGAAATTTCTTTTATCCTTTCCCAATCCAGATGCCGTCGGCGATTGATCCCAAAGGTGACGTCCCAGTCGTTGTTGCGGCCTACGTATTCAGTGATAACAAAGAGAGTCGCCGGAATGCGATTCTCCACCAGGGCGGGGAGGACCTCGTCATAGAACGACGAATAACCGTCATCGAAAGTCAACGTCACCGTATTTGCAGTATTACTGTTGCTAAGACCGCGCAACTTAACGATTGACAACTCGGTTTGACGCAGAAATTCGAGATGCGAGCGGAAGGTTTGGGGAGAAACACAGTTGACGCCCAGATGGAATCGGCTGCTGATTTCGTGGTAGGTTAAAATGCGGGGGTAGCGTGCTGATCCGGGTACGTATTCTGAAGGGGTCTTCAGGGTTGGATTCTCCTTCGCTGGCCATTGAAAAAGCTAACTTTTCCGAGAGATTGGGGCTGAGGCTGGTTAGCCGGGCAGTGCAAGGCAAGGTCGTTCATTGCCCCGAGTGGCCGAATCCGCCGGTGCCGCGCTCGCTCTCGGGAAGGCTATCTACCTCAATCCAGCGAGGATGGCAGACCCGAGCCAGAATTAACTGGGCGATGCGTTCGCCGGGATTTATCGTGCAGGATCGTTGCGAAAAATTGGTGAGTAGAACTTTGATCTCACCGCGATAGTCGGCGTCAATGGTGCCGGGCGCGTTGAGCATCCCCAGACTGCGCTGCAACGCCAATCCGCTGCGCGGGCGAACCTGAGCTTCCCACCCTTCAGGCAATGCGATGGCGATTCCGGTGGGAACAGCCACCGTTTGGCCGGGATGGAGTTCCAACGGCTCATCGAGGTCGGCTCTGAGATCCACCCCGGCTGATAATGCGGTGGCGGGCTCTGGCAAAGGCCAGCGCCCGCTTCGTAATCTCATGACCTTGACAGGGATTTCCTCAAGCATCAGCTTAATAAATCCGCTATCGGTGTGTAGGGTAGATTGAAGGCATCCGCTACGCCTTTGCAGGTGACTTTTTCATTGAGAATATTAATGCCCGTCAGGATCTCCACGCTATCCCTGGCGGCCTGCTCGTAGCCTTTATCGGCGATGGTTACCGCGTAGGGAAGCGTGGCGTTGGTCAGAGCGATCGTCGAGGTATTCGGCACCGCTCCGGGCATGTTAGCCACACAGTAATGCAGCACACCGTCAATGGTGAAGGTCGGTTCGGCGTGGGTGGTGGGCTTGCAGGTCTCAATGCAACCCCCTTGATCTACGGCCACGTCCACGATTACTGCCCCGGGCTTCATCATTTTCAGCATTTCCCTCGTTACGAGGTGAGGAGCTTTCGCTCCGGGGATCAGCACCGCGCCGATGAGCAGATCGGCCTTGGAGATCGCCCAGCGGATATTGGCGGGATTGGACATCAGGGTATGCACGTTGGCGGGCATGACGTCGTCCAAATAGCGCAGGCGTTCGAGGTTGATGTCCAGAATAGTGACGTGGGCTCCGAGTCCGGCTGCCATCTTGGCCGCGTTCGTACCGACGATGCCTCCGCCAAGAATCACAACTTCGCCGGGTGCGACTCCCGGCACACCGCCCAGCAAGAGGCCGCGTCCACCGTACGTTTTTTCCAGAAACTTGGCGCCTTCCTGCGTCGCCATCCGACCCGCTACTTCACTCATAGGTATCAAGAGGGGCAGGGATCCGTCCGGGCTTTCCATAGTCTCGTAAGCGATGCAGACCGCTCCGGATTTAATCATCGCCTGAGTCAGCTCTTCGGAAGCGGCGAAGTGGAAGTAGGTGAATAAAATCTGGTTTTTCCTGATGAGTGCGTATTCCTGCGAAAGTGGTTCTTTCACTTTGATGATCATCTCCGAACGGGAAAAGACCTCTTCTGCGGTCCTGCAGATTTCCGCACCGGCGCTGACGTATTCATCATCGGGGAAACCGCTTCCTTGACCGGCGCCCTCCTGGACGAGAACTTTATGGCCGTGTTGGATGAGCATTTCCGCCCCAACCGGTTGGAGCGCCACTCGATTCTCATTCGCTTTGATTTCCTTGGGAACTCCGATAATCATGAACTGCTTCCTCCTTGGGCAGAATAATTGCTGTGTATTGCTTATCTATGTTTAGGAACTCCCGGGCCAAGTCCATCATTTCATCAACGGTAACCGACTCGATCATCGAGATGGTCTCGTCAAGCGTGAGGAAACGACCCAGGTAGATTTCCAGTTTTGCCAAACGGAACATTCTCCCCGAAGTACCCTCCAACCCCAGCACCAGGTTACCTTTCAGCTGCTCCTTAGCCCTGGTCAGTTCGTCTTCCGGAATGCCGTCCTCTAATATCCGATTGTATTCTTCATCGAGGACTTTGAGGGCATAATCCAACCGCTGAGGATCGGTTCCCAGGTAGACGCCGAACGTTCCCGTGTGCTTCATCGTGTCGAGGAAACTGAAGACGTTGTAAGCCAGCGCCTCTTTTTCGCGCACTCTTTGGAAGAGGCGGGAACTCATGCCGCCGCCCAGGATATTAGAGAGCACCAGTGCGGCCATCTTGCGCTTATCACTATAGCTTACACCCTGAACACCGCGGCAGAGGTGAACGCCCTGAACCGTTCTGGGGAATTTTTTCGTGCGCGGCTCTGGGTATTTGATGGGGATAACAGAGTTTGTTTCAGGTCGTTGCCCCTGCTTCAAGCGAGTTTCGATCTCCGCGATGAGACCATCATGGCTTAAACTGCCGGCAGCAGCGACGACCATTCTGTTGCGGGGATAATTCTGGTCCAAGTAATTCTTCAAACGATCGTTATTCAACGAAGAGACGGTTTGAACCGTCCCCATAATGGGGCGCGCCAGAGGGTGTTCACCGTAAAGGGTGCTGGCAAAGTAGTCGAAAATGAGTTCGTGAGGGGTGTCCTCGTAGTGGCGAATTTCCTCCGTTATGACCAATTTTTCGCGTTCAACGTCATCCGCCGATAGAGTGGGGGAGGTCAGTATGTCACAAAGGACGTCCAGAGCCAATCCTAAATGTTCATCCAGCACCTGAGCGTAGAAGCAGGTCAATTCCTTGGACGTAAAGGCGTTGATATGCCCGCCTACGCCTTCAATCTCCTGGACAATCTGGAGCCCGGTTCTCTTTGCTGTACCCTTGAAGACCATGTGCTCCAGCATGTGGGATATGCCGGCTTCTTCTTCACGCTCATAAACGGAGCCGGTTGTAATCCAGATGCCCACACTCACCGAGCGAACCCAGGGCATCTGTTCTGAGATGATTTTTAATCCGTCCTCGGATACGGTACGGTTGTATTGCGGCTCAGCCACGGTCGCCGCCTCTTCCGCCTCGACGGTCGCGGTCGGGACGACGATTCCGATCGCCGCGGCCTCTGTGATCCCTGTCGGAACGACCCTGTCGGCTATTAGAGCGGGGTGGACGGACTCGCTGATAAGGTTCCCCATTCGGGCCGCCGCCGTCCTGCTCGAATAATAGCGCCCGGCGGGATAGATCCATTCTTCCATCCGGTTCGATGGACAGCAGTTTAACCTCGATCTCGTCGCCGACGTTTAAGACGTCGGAAACGCTGCGAATGCGTTGGCGTTCAATTTCGCTGATATGGAGCAATCCTTCTTTGCCGGGGAGAATTTCAACGAAAGCTCCGAAATCAGTGATCTTCTTGACTATACCCAGGTAGGTTTTCCCTTCTTCGGGAGGCTCAACTAAGCGCAGGATCATCTTTCGAGCTTTCTCACCGGATTCGCCATTCACGGAAGCGATGTTGACCTGGCCGTCATCCAGGATGTCAACCTTGGCTCCGCTCTTTTCGACGATTTCGCGGATCATCTTTCCACCGGGCCCGATGACCGTGCCGATCTCCTCAATCGGTATGTGGATGGATATAATGCGAGGTGCGTAAGCGGATAAATCGGGTTTATGTTCTGGAATGGCTTCTTCCATGATGTCCAGGATTCGCAGACGAGCTGATTTCGCCTTTTGCAGCGCTTCCCGCATGACTTCCGGAGGTAATCCCTTGATCTTGATGTCCATCTGGAAGGCGGTGATCCCGTTGCGAGTGCCGGCCACTTTGAAATCCATGTCCCCCAGATGATCCTCATCGCCCAGAATGTCGGTTAGAATGGCGGTGTTGTCTTCTTCCTTAATTAAACCCATGGCGATCCCGGCGACGTGTTGGCTGACCGGAACGCCGGCTTCCATCAAAGCTAAGGACCCGGCGCAGACCGAAGCCATGGAGGAACTTCCGTTTGATTCCAGAATTTCTGAGACGACCCGGATGGTGTAGGGGAAACTCTCCCAGGGGGGTATAATGAATTGCAGAGCCCGATGCGCCAGATTCCCGTGACCGATTTCGCGGCGCCCCGTTCCCATAAACCTCTTTACTTCACCCGTGCAGAACGGTGGGAAGTTGTAGTGAAACAAGAAGCGGCGGAAGTAATCTTCAGCCAGGCCGTCAACTCTCTGTTCGTCTTCCTTCGTGCCCAGAGTGACCGTTGCCAGTGCTTGAGTCTGACCGCGGGTGAACAACGCCGAACCGTGAGCCCGGGGCAGCAAGCCGAGGTCAATACTGATCGGCCTGATGGTATCGTAATCCCTGCCGTCTAATCTCTTTTTTTCCTCCAGCACCATCTGCCTGACAGTCGCCTGATAGAGATCGTCCAGAATTTCCGCCATCAATAGTTCGGATTCCGGATATTTTTCCTCCAGATCGGTCAGGATTTGCTCCCGAAGCTGCCTCTTGGCTTCGCGACGTTCAGCTTTTTCTGTTATGTGACAGATGCGGTTGAGGTGTTCTTTCGCGATCTTGCCGACATCCTCTTGCAGTCCTTCAGGAACCTCGATGGGTGTGTGCTCACGCTTCGGCACTCCGACATTTTCGCGGATCTTGTTCTGCAATTCGACGATCTGTCGAATGGCCTGGTGGGCGAAATCAATCGCCCCGATCATCTCATCCTCTGAGACCTCTTTGGAGCCGCCCTCCACCATCGTAATGGCATCATGGGTCCCCGCCACGATCAATTCCATGCGGGATTTTTCGAGCATCTCGATGGAAGGATTGAGGATGTATTCTCCCTCGATCATTCCCACGCGCACCGCGGCGACCGGACCGTCAAAGGGGATGTCTGATACCGTCAGAGCGACCGAAGCCGCGATGGCGCTGACCACGTCGGGCAGATTTTCCGTGTCCGCGGAAAATACGTTGAGTAATACCTGCGTGTCGCAGCGGTAGTCCTTGGGGAATAGAGGTCGAATAGGTCGGTCAATTAAGCGAGCGACCAAAACCTCGGATTCGGATGGACGTCCCTCCCGCTTGAAAAAGCCGCCGGGAATCTTTCCCGAGGCGTACAATTTTTCCCGATAGTCCACCATAAGAGGTAGATAGTCAGCTTCAATCGGTTCCTTGGTCGACGTGGCAGCGGCCAGTACGATGGTATCACCGTACCGAACCCAGGCGGATCCATCCGCCTGCTGTGCAACCTTACCCACTTCGATTGAAAGGGTTCGACCACCAACAGTTATCTCTTCTTTGTAACTCATAAATTCTCCATAGCCCGTTCAAAGAGTGCGGGTTAATACCGGGCTGGGAAATCAACCCCGGTTGCGTCGAACAAAGAGTTAACGACGCAAGTTTAATTTGTTCAGGATCGCCCGGTAACGCTCTACGTCTTCCCTGGCGAGGTAATCCAGCAGTCGTCTGCGGCGTCCGACCATTTTCAACAGTCCACGTCTGGAATGGTGATCCTTCTTGTGGATTTTCAAGTGCTCGGTCAGATCATTGATGTGAGTGGTCAGGAGGGCGATCTGAACTTCCGCGCGACCTGTATCTTCGGGATTTTCGCCGAATTCTCTGGTAATTTCCTTGATTCTTTCCTTTGTCAACGGCATTTGGTGTCCTATCCGTAAATGGTTTTCTCTGTGATGGCCTATTCAACAATTTTTCATCTTGGCGTGGGTGTATCGGTCAGATTGGCCTCGAACACCCTCAGGCTCTCATCTCTGTCCTTCATGATCCGGGCGGTCAACGCCTGCGCGCTTTCGAATTTTTCCTCGTCCCGGATACGTTTGAGAAACAGTAGATTGAGCGATTGATCGTACAGATCACCATCGAAGTTGATCAAGTGGACCTCAATGGTAAGTTTACTTTCCCCAAACGTTGGCCTGATACCGATGTTTACCATCCCGGGGTGCATTTGATCATCAACTTCGACGATGGCGGCGTAAACGCCCTTCGGGGGGATCAACTTTTCCGGGTGTGTCAATTCCAGGTTGGCCGTTGGAAAATTAAGCGTGCGTCCCCGACCCACACCCGGAATAACGCGTCCGGCCAATCTGTACTTTCTTCCTAAAAACTGAGCGGCTTTTTCCACGTCCCCCGATTGCAATATCCGGCGAATTTTCGTGGAACTGATGGTTTCCCCGGCCATGTTGTGCGGTCCCACGACTTCAAGATCAAACCCATAGCGATCTTTTACGCTCTCCAGAAATTCGCTGTTACCTTTGCGATCCCGTCCGAAAAAATGATTGTACCCCACCACCAATTTCTCGGTATTCAGCTCTCCGATCAGTATCCGTGTTAAAAATTCTTCGGCGGTGACCCTGGCCAGCTCTTTCGTAAAGCGGAGGATATAAACCCGGTCTATCCCGATTGAACGCAGGATCCGAACCTTCTCCGGTGTACTGGTGAGGATGGGGACGATTCCAGGCCGGTGGCGCATTACATTCTGTGGATGAGGCTCGAAAGTCACCACAGTCCTGACCCGGGTTTTGGCAACTCCACTGCTCACCCGATCCAGAATCTTCCGATGTCCCAGGTGCACCCCGTCGAAGGTACCGACCGTGGTTATCGCAGGACCTCTCTTATCAGGCCTAAAAATTTCGTCAGCGTATATCTCAATCAGATCGGACATTGTGATAACTTCACAGCCAGTTCATCCAGGCTTAGCGCCTCTTCAAGGTGATGAGGGCCTATGCGAGTACGCACTAACTGTTTAAGTGTTCCCCCACACCCGATTGCCGCTCCGACGTCATGAGCCAAAGATCGAACGTAAAATCCGCTTGAACAGCTCACTCGCAGGGTTATTTCCGGCGACGTCCAGTCCTGGATTTCAATCTCGTGGACGCGAACCTTGCGGGATTCAAGCTTGATCGGTTGCCCTCGGCGGGCACGCCGGTAACTGGGGACGCCTTGCTGTTTTACCGCCGAAAATGCAGGCGGGATTTGATCTATTTCACCGCTGAAGCGGTCGGCGACAAGAGCTTCTAAGTCGGTTTTCTTTATTAAAGGGACCGCTTTTTTTTCGATGACTTCACCGTCCAGATCCCACGTGGTGGTCTCGACGCCGAGCAGGATCTGGGCCGAGTATTCTTTATCGAGGGCCATGAACTCGGACTGGCTACGGGTCGCCTTACCCGTCAGCAGGATCAGAAGGCCGGTGGCAGCGGGATCCAGAGTGCCGGCGTGCCCGACTTTCTGCACCCCGATCAGCTTCCTGACTTGCCGAACCACACCGAATGACGTGATGCCGGATGGTTTATTGATCAATAGAGCCGCGCCGGCCTGGAAGTCTATTCCGGCGAGAGAATGACTTCGGCCCAACGGCGTAATACGATTAACGCCCGATTTCTTCATTAAGAGCGGCGATGACCTGCGAGCGCAGTTTATCGTAATCTCCCTTAATTGTAAAGCCGGCGGCCTTGGTGTGCCCGCCACCGCCGAAGCGGCGCGCAACCCGCGAAACGTCAACCGTTCCCCGTCCTCGAAGGCTGACTCTTACACTTTCTCCCTCGAGTCGGAATAACGCCGCCGCCCGAACTCCTTTGATCGCTAATCCATAGTCAGCCAGGTCTTCCATTTCTTCAGCCGAATTATCCTGCTCCACGGTCATCGTGGCCAGGCAGCCGTTTTCCGTCAACTCGAGCGAGGATAGGGCTTTCCCCAGGAGTCTCATGCTGGTCGGCGAATTTGAGGCGTAAACCGCTTCGGCGATATCGTTCGGATTAGCCCCGTGCCGAACCATCCGCGCCGCAATGGAAAACGTGCGTTCCGTCGTATTGGAAAAACGAAAACCGCCCGTATCGGTGAATAATCCCGCGTAAATAAGCGTCGCCAGGTTGTCAGGAATAGAGAGATGAAGGGTCTGGATGAGATCAAACAGGATCTCTGTGGTGGACGCTGCTTCCGGATAGACAACGTTCAGTTCCCCAAAACGTTCGTTGTCAATGTGGTGATCCACGTTGACCAGAGGCGTTTCCGGGCTTATTCTGTTTGCCAAATCTCCGATTCGGGAAAGGTTTCCGCTGTCCACAACCAGGATTCGATCCCAGTCCTTATCGTTCAAATCCGCCGTCTCGATAATACAGTCAGCTCCGGGCAGAAAATCATAGCGCCGCGGAACCCTGTCGGGCAGACAACAGATGGCGTCACTATCAAGCTGCCGAAGAATCTCCGATGCGCTCAACATCGAAGCAACTGCGTCCCCATCAGGGGATATGTGAGTCGTTACCAGAACTCGCTTTTGATCGCCCAGCTTTGCGGCGAATTCAGCCGCCTGGGCTTTGAACTCATCCGTATCAGTTCTCTCCGGAACCATCCCGACCTAACAATTCTTCAATACGCTGGGCACGTTCAGCTGAATCGTCGAGCATAAACGTGAGCGTAGGAATGTACTTAAGAACAATTCTATCTGCCAGACGTTGGCGTAATTGCGGGCGAATATTCTGCAATATTTTTAGCGATTCAGTCTGTTGCTCTTTGGCCGCCAGCACGGCGACGAAAATCCGGGCGTGCCTCAGGTCGCCGGTTGTGCGCACTTCGGTCACGGTAACCAGCGCGTGCAATTTATCGGAATACACCCTCTGGAGAATCCCCCCAATTTCCCGGCGTAGCAGGTCGTTGACGCGCGCCTGTCGCCGTCCCGGATTTTTAGCTAATGGGTCACCCCAACGACGGCGGCTCATGCCAGCGTCCTCTTTGTTTCTACGATCTCGTAAACTTCAATGACGTCGCCGACTTTAATATCCTGGAAATTGCTGATGCCCACGCCGCATTCGTATCCTTCAGTGACCTCGCGAACGTCGTCCTTAAATCGCCTTAGAGAGCTCAATTCGCCCTCATAAATCTGCTGGCCGTCTCTG
>CAZHMN010000057.1:16489-18434 GCA_964533705.1 uncultured bacterium | reverse complement strand
CCCACCTCTGAATATCTCTGGTCAGTTGCACGTTTTCTATGGCGATATCGACGCGCTCCGCCGCATCCTGTAAAGCACGTTGCGCGGCCTGAACCTCCAGCCGCACCCTGGACTCCAGCGCTTTCAAAGATTCATCAATCTGACGGCGCGCCGCTTTCACCTCCTGAATCCTGTTGTGTCGGCCCTTCCAGTCCCACAGCGTCCAGTTAAGCGACAGGCCGGCCGTCTGGTAAAACATCCAATCATTGGCCAAACGATCAACCCCGGGTCGGCCGTAATTCAGCGCGCCGAAAGCGAACAGAGATGGATAATAGGAGGCCTGCCGTACGCCGACCAGCTCGGAGAGAACGTCCCTCTGGAGATGATAAGTCTTGAATTCCACCCGATGACGTCTGGCATATTCGAGCGCCTCAGGAACTTCTACGACCAAGAAGGTCGCTCTCAAACTGTCAAGCTCTATGTGTTCCCCCTCTTCGGGAAGATCGAGCAGCTCCCGAAGCGCGAATTGCGCCAACTGATCAGCGTTTTCCGCCTCCTGCAGCTGCAATCTCGCCCGGCTCAAGGCGTACTTGGCGCGCGCCGTGACTTCTAATGGAGCCACCCCCTGCTCGACCCGCCGTTGTGCGTCCGCAAGATGCCGTTCCAGAGTTCCAACCTGCAGCCGGGCGATTTTCAGCGTTTCCGCCGCCTTCTGCGCCCGCGTGTACACCTCTTCGGCCTGCCAACGGATCTCCCAGCGAGTGCGATCGTATTCGGACTGCTTGGCGAGCACCTCCCGGCGCTTCGCCTGATGGGTTTTCTTCAATCCGAATCCGGTGAACAGCGGTTGCGTCACCTGAAGCTTGAAATCCACCGTGTGCTCGTCACCGAAAGATATCTCGCTGCCGGGTATCGTCAACGAAGTCGTCCCCAGATTGACGGTTGTGGGCGGCTGATCCAGACTCATCACCTCGGAAGTGAAGATATACTGACCGCTGAAATCAAGCCTGGGCAATCGCCGAGAGCCAGCCTCTGAAGCCTGCAGCTCGTATTTGCGGACTTCTTCTTGACTGATTCGCAGTTCTTCTGAAACTTCGAGGGCGCGCCCGACGGCGTCCTCCAGGGTTAGCCTCTGAGCCTGTCCCTCAAACGCCATGAACCCCACGAGGACGACCAGAATTGGTATAAAACCTGCTCGTTTCATTTTGATTAGCATTTATAATTATTGGATTTATGACGATGTTTCCCTATGAAGTGCCAAACCGGAAATCAGGAGGTCTTTCACGTGGCTCCGTCGTTCAGCCATAAATTCCGCGTCCAACGCCTGACCGGGGAAAAAGGTATTGATTAATCGCCCGGCAAAGAAGGGGAAAACGCAAAGAGCAACCAAACTGATGACAGCCTGAGAGGGATTATGCGGTTTAAACATTCCCATTTTCTGCCCCTTTTGAAAAACCTGTCGCAGTCGTTCGGAAACGAGGATCTCCTCTTCTTTCAACATGGGCTTGATCACTTTTTCCAGGGCAACGCCTCCATCCACTAATTCCCACATCATTAATCGGGGCAACTCAGGATGCTCTCTTAATAAATCGAAATAGGCGTCAACAACGGCCTCGATGCACCGGCGTGGATCAGCGCTGGACCGGGACGCTCCCTTTAATCCATCCACCACCACCGTGAAGATCGGTCGAATAATTCTTTCATAGAGTCTTTCTTTCGTACCGAAATAATAGTGGATGCTGGCGACGTTCACTCCAGCCAGCCGGGCGATCTCCCGGGTTCGCGCGCCCCGCAGACCTTTTTGAGTAAACACCTGCGTTGCGGCATTCAAGATTCTCTGTCGTGGTTCTCCCGCAAGAACTTCACCAATTTGAAGATGAGGTCCGTTACTGATCATTTGATTAAATCATATGATTGAATCAAATGATTAATATAATACTCGAACTTTCATTTGTCAAGTCTTTTT
>CAZHMN010000057.1:9735-16389 GCA_964533705.1 uncultured bacterium | reverse complement strand
CGATGCGGTGAAGTCCCCGGCGGTCAGGCGGTAAACGTAGATGCCGGACGGCAGACCGGAACCGTCGAAGGTGATCTGGTGGGTTCCGGCGGGGTACCGGCGCCCGGTGTAGGGGCGAGGTAACCTCGCCCCTACATTGCGCCCGTTAATATCGAATACCTCCAGTTTGACGAATCCCGCCTCCCGTAACTGAAAACTGATGGTCGTCGAGGGATTGAAGGGGTTGGGGTAGCATTCGACCAGAGTGTAATCGTCAGTTCCGGCGGACTGAATTGAAGGATGGGTTTCATCCTCCCAACCGTAAAGATTCCAGCCGGAATCCGCAAGACCGCCGTCCATCCCAGATTTAGTTAACGTGAATTCATCGAAGGCCAGAACGACGTCGGGATGATAACCGACGTTAAGGCGGTAGGTGTAGGTGCCTGCAGGAGCGGCTCCCGGCACGTATTGTGTCAGGGTGCGATTTACCATGCCGCCCACAGGTAAAGTTATGTTCTCACGAAGTATGATGGGGCCGAAGGTGGTGCCGGTGGGCAAATCCGCCTCAATCCAGCCGTCGAACGCCGCGGCGGAACTGCCGATGTTTTCAATTTCAACGGTATAATCGAATGAACCGCCGCCCGATGGAATCACGATGGGAGGATTTATTGGTGTTAACGTGGCCGCCAATTCGGGCGTAACGAATTCAACGTCAACGATGCCATCATGTCTTACGTTGTACTGGAAGCAGGGGATGACGATGGCATCCGGATCATAGACATAATCCGTATCCCACAGAAAGATGTTGGTCCAGTTTTCCGATGCATAGTCGCCCGCTCCGAGGATGTCCACATAGCCATCGTTGTTGACGTCATTCAGACAGACCATGTTCATCATCGTGGTGCCGATCGTGGTCACCGGCCATTCGGCCAGCGGGCTGCCGTCGTGGTTGAACGCCAGATACTTCCCTTCGTACGTCGCCGTGATCATGGTGTTATCGTCAACAATCATCTCAATCATGCCGTCTCCGTCCAGATCGGCCAACGCCACCTGCATGTTGATGGCGTTCAGCGGCCCGATGGGGAAGTTCGACAGCGGTTCGCCGAAAGCATTCCAACCGTAGATGAAATTCATGGGGGTCGGACTCATGACCTGATCCCCGATCACAACGTCCAGAACGTTATCGCCATCCACGTACCCCACAGCCGGAGGGCCGTATATCCACGACCAGGTTGACTGCGGCCAGCCGGGAAGCTCGGTCCCATCGCCGTTTAGGGCAAAAACGTAACCTCCACCGCCGGAAACGTGGGTTCCGAAGATAATCTCATTCAAACCATCCTCGTCAAGATCAACGAGAACGGGAGATGAGTATGAATTAACCGCGCCATAAGGCATCATAAATGGGAATCCGGACAGGAGATTACCGTTGACGTCCCAGACGTAGAGCCCGTCATAAGACTCTCCGATGATTTCAGGAATCCCGTCGCCGGTAACGTCCCCAACGGCGGAACTCGAAGAGGGAACGTGATCTATCGGCTGCGGCCAACCGGGAAATACCGTCCCATCACCGCGGTAAACCCACCATTCGCCCAGAGGCCAGAAGCGCTTGTTGGTGATGATTTCCAGAGCTCCATCGTTGTCCAGGTCGGCTAAGACCGGGGTTCTGCTGGCGTATCCGTGATTGATGGGGAACCCGTTGACGGGACTCCCGTCCAGTTCATAGGCGTGGATCATCCCCGAAGTCATGGTGTAAGTGTTGGTCACCACGATCTCCGGATCGCCGTCCCCGTCAATGTCGCCATAAGCCGGCGCTCCATTGCTGTAATAGGAGGTCGTCTGCGGCCAGCCAGGAACGTATGATCCGTCCCAGTTCAGCGCATGGATTGTCTGCCCGATGTAATAGACGATCTCCAGATCGTCGTCCGCATCCATGTTACAGCAGATTCCGCCTTCGTGCGACCAGCTTGTCACGTTGATGGGAAACCCCGGATAAACCGTTATGTCATCCAATCCCCAGGTGAATTCTACGGCCTGTTCTGAATTGACATCGGCAAAGTTGACATTTCCCATGACGTCGGGCATCACGGAAGCGCCGTGAGTCTCGTAAAACGTTATGAGCGGATCAACCCCTGTCGCTGCTCTATCCGCAGGCAGAGCCAACAGGGAGCTTGATATCAGCAGAGTTGTCAGTATTAGCAATAAACCAATCGAGTATTTCATCGCGATTCCTCCATAAGTAGGTCAATTCGAACTGCCCTTTCAATATAACTATTTTTTATCACAAATTCAACTCCTCTAAATTATTTTTTAAAATTTTTTGAATCCTTCAATCGTTTATTGCATCTAATATAAGAAATACTATCAAACAGATCCTGCCGCCTCGATTCAAGGTTCAGGAAACAAACAACACGCTGACGCGTAAAATGACGGAAAGAAGACAAAAACTAAGGAAACACATGGATATCCTACTGCTCCTGCTCATCTTCGTGGGTTGGTTCGCCCTGCAGAGATGGATCCTGCCCCGCATGGGAGTGCAAACTTGACTCTCGGGTAGCTGTACGACCGAGGATCGGGCGGGAAATAAAACTGAAGTTATCGAATCAAATAGTCAGAATCTAAACGAAAACAATAAGCTAAGATAAAGGTAGAGTAATGGAAAACGAAATCATCTTAACCGATCAAAACTTTGACGAACAGATTAAGAACAATTCCGAGGCTGTTCTGGTGGACTTCTGGGCCCCCTGGTGCATGCCCTGTCGCATCGTCGCGCCTATATTGTCCGACGTAGCAAAAGATTACACCGGCCGCCTCAAGATCGCCAAAGTAAACGTTGACGAAAACCCCATGACGGCCGCTCGTTTCGGCATCTCCAGCATACCGACGCTGATGCTTTTTAAAGACGGCCAAAAGGTGGATCAGTGGGTGGGAGCCATGCCCCGGCCGATGCTGGAAACGGCCCTAAAGCCGCATCTGCCTGAAATCGTCTGAAGGAAAAACCACTGCCTGAGCAGAATGATAAAGAACTGGTCGCCCGCGCGCTGACGGGGGACGTGCAGGCCAAAGCCCAAATCGTGCATAATTACCAGGGGATGGTCTACAATCTGGCGCTGAAGCTGCTCAGCGATCCGGAAAAGGCCGAGAACGTCCTTCAGGATACCTTCCTCAAGGTGTTTGAAAAGCTGGATACGTTCCGAGGGGATTCCTCCCTGCAGACCTGGATCTACCGCATCACCGCCAACACAGCACTGATGTCGCTCAGGAAACGGAAGGAAGAATGGGTTTCCCTCGAAGATGATCCGGAGATGAGCCCATCCTCGAAGTATTCGCAGATGATGGAATCGCTGGAGCGCAACCCCCTGGAACTGCTCCTGGATTCCGAGTTTAAAGAGTCCCTGGAAAAAGCTATGGCCGAACTGCCTGTCTCCTGGCGCCTGCCCTTCATTCTGAAGGATATTGAGGGACTCTCTCTGCAGGAGGTGGCGGATACACTGAACACCAGCGTTCCCGCGGTCAAAGCGGCACTGCATCGAGGCCGAAGCGCCCTGCGAGATAAACTGGCGGATTTTATCGAAAGAAAAGAAACGGGTTCAGGCCAAAAGGAGATTTCCTCATGAAAGAAGGCTGCAAACCTTTTATGGAAAGGCTCTGTGAAGCCCTGGGCGAGGATCTATCCAGTCCGCTCTGCCGGGAATTAAAAGAACACTTAGCCGAATGTCCCGATTGCTCGCTGCAGGTGGACACCATTAAGCGTACCGTCGAGATTTACCGTTCACTGCCGGCGAAACTGGTGCCCGGCGATGTGGAAGAACGACTCCTCCTCCGGCTGAACCTGCAACCGGAATAATCCACAGGTGAAGAGCGAACGTGATCACGAAGGACATTTACATCGAGGAACTGGTCCAGGATCACCCGGAGACGGTTGCCATTTTAATGAAACACGGCATCATCTGCATTCAGTGCGGCGAACCCATCTGGGGAACGCTGGGTGAAGCGCTGGATCGGGCGGGGATAAAAGAGTATGAAGGGATCATCGGAGAGTTGAACCAAGTTGCGAGCAAAACGACTTCGGGCGAAATAACCTGAACTCTATTCATTTCTGATAGTAACAACGCCGGATCGTAACGACCCGGCGTTTGCTGTCTATACTGAATCGTGCAGTACTAGAATATCCTGAAGCTCGCCGAGAAGGATGGCTCGATCCAATAGGGATTATCCTCGCCGTCGTACAGAAAGTGGAGGCGCACTCCGGCATCCACAAAGAGGCGCCGGTAGAAGATGAAAAACAGACCCGGAGAAATGTGCACTCCTCCGGCGTAGGTCGCATCTCTCTGATCCGTTATAGTGCCTTTAATCGGCTGAGCCGTTCCGTAGATCTCATAATCCCCTTCGACGTCGGCGAAGTAGTAGAAGTCCCCACCAATTCCTAAGTATAGATAATTATTGTAGCCACCCGGATAGAGCCTTCGCAATTCCAGCGAGATCGTCCATAGATCGCCGACCACGTCAAACACATCAAAGGCGGAAACGGTATCCGCCAGCTCCTCGAGATCAGGTCCCCACTTATCGTACCAGTATTCGGCATCTCCCTTAAGCGGTGCATAGGTACCTCGGGCAATAATCTGCGTCCTGGGATTTATCCAGTACATGACGGATAATCCAGCTCCCATACTGGTTTGAAAAAGCTCTTTATCCGTAGCACCGGGCGACCAGACGCTCATTGATCCCGTCACCGCCAGCCTCGGTTCCCAGGGCCGCGGTTCCCGGCTGGATGCGGTGGTCACAACAACGGCAACCAGGATTAAGGTTGACAAATTGAGGTATTTTCTCATCATTTCTCCAGAGCTGGGAAGAGTCTGCCCGACTTGTTAACGCCTCGAATCGTCCTTTTCACCTTTTTGTCCCTTATTTCGAGCCTGCCCTCTAACCAAATCGACAATTTGCCTGAGATCCTCCTCATTCTGAACCATCCCGGCGCCTTCTTTCAGCAGTTTCTCGTTGCCCATAACCCTTTCGGAAATTGTACCGAAACTCTGGGCGAATACCGGTCGGCCCAGGGCTTGAGCGCGCGAGACGGTGTCCAGCGTACTGGAATGCAGCCGGGATTCGATCACCAATACCGCTCTGGCGAAGGCGGCCACCAAACGATTCCGGGCCAGCGATGAACGCGCCGACCAATCAGCGTCGGGCGGCTGCTCGGTGATGACGACGGCCTGCTTTACCAGATCGTCGAACGAGGAAACGTTCACCGGTTTTAACGGTTCGAAATCAAAGATGTTCACACCGCAGCCGGGGATAATGACCGTTCGTCCTCCCGCCTCGAGCGCGCCCAGATGCGCGTTGATGTCCACGCCGAAAGCGTAACCTGTGACAACAGTTAAGCCAAATTTCACAAAAGACCTGGCGTATTCCCTGGCACGCTTGCCGGATACCTCACTGCACTCCCGGCTACCGATGATGGCTACAGCCCTCTCATCCTGGGGACGGAAAGCACCGATTTGATAGACGAGAGGGGGCGGATTAGCTGCTTCCCGCAGGCGGGATGGATAATCGGAGTCCAGTTTGGTAATTACTCGAACCCCCCGCTTGGCGATTTCCGTTATCTTAGCTCGCGTTACCTCCAGAGTCTGATGCGCTCGGCAGATTGCCTCGGCGGTTCGCTCATCGAGGCCGGGAATTTCCTGCACCTGATCCAGAGGAGCCTCCATGGCCCTCTTGATACTGCCGAACCTCTTCAGAAGTTGGTCAAAAATGGCCCCGCCTACACCCTCAACAGAAGCCAGATGAGCCCAGTAAACGACGTCTTCCATCTTCAGTTCCCCTCTTCTCCCCAGTAGATACCGGGGAGTTTATTCCAGCTTTCCAGGTTCTTTAAGCCCGGAACGTGATATTTGAAATATTGAAAGAAAAGTGCCTCTATCTTCAATCCTGTCGTCCGTCCCACTGAAATTCGAGTGGCTGATTCGCGCGGGCAATGATTTAGAAAACGCAGGATACCCCAGATTTCGCCGGACGTCGAAATCAGGTTCGATCCCATATCCTTGTGTTTATCGCAGACGAATCCACCGACGGACAAATCGAAGTTTACCATCCTTCCCCGACCCCCGCAGCGACAGCAGCCTTCCAGCGACATGGCGAAACCTAAACTTCGACTGACCTCCAGCAGGCCCTTCCACCGAGCCGCCCAGGGATTCTCTTCCTGGACGTTTAACGCATCCAGCGTTTCAGTCAAGCTCTGAAAAAGACCGGGATTCGCATCCTCTGCAGCAGTTGCCTTCAGAATGATCTCGGCAAGTGAAAGGGCTGTAAAAGTGCGCTTTAGATCGCTGCGCAGCCCTTGATAGGATTCGATCAGATCAAAGCTTTTAAAGGTCTGCAGTTCTCGTCCGCCCTTCTCATAGTACTGCATTTCCACCCGATTTAACGTCTCCAGACCGCCCGGGAACTTCTTCGTTCCCTTCCGACCGCCCTTGAACAGAAGCGACACCCGCCCTTGATCCTTCGTGAATGCGGTCAGGATTTTTGAAGTTTCACTGTACTTGCGGGTTTGAAGGACGATGCCCTCGGTCTTGACCAGAGGCATAGACTTAAATACAGGATAGGTATCTCGTTGAGCTATATGAGAAACACCATGGCCATTCCCAGATAGATCATCAGCCCGATGATGTCATTGGCGGT
>CAZHMN010000057.1:0-9635 GCA_964533705.1 uncultured bacterium | reverse complement strand
CGTTCACGAAAAACCTTGAATGCAGATCGTTCGCTCGGATCTTCATCACCGGTACCGGCGATAATGGATATATCCTCCTCGGCCTCTTCCGCCAGGACATCCACCACGTCATCCACGGTGATACGCCCTACTAACCTGCCGAAATCATCCACAACCGGCAGCGAAACCAGGTCGTATTTACGAACGATGGCCGCCACCTCCTCCTGATCCATGGAAGTCGGCACCGAAATGACGTCCGGATTCATCAATTCCCGCACCGGCGTCTCCGGATGGGCCAGAATCAATTGTGCCAGATTCAACCAGCCCCGTAAAAGACCCTCTTCTGAGACAACATAAATATTATAGATATCTTCAATGCCTTCCTTCTCACCCAGGTCGCGTAACGTTTTGATGGCCTGCCCCACGGTCTCCGTCTCTTTGACCGAAGCCACTTCCAGAGCCATGATGCCGCCGGCGGTCTCCTCATCATATGTGAGCAGTCGGCGGACGTCCCGGCGGGATTCGAGGTCCAGCGTTTCCAGCACCTTTTGCGCCTTCTCGTCATCCAGAGCACCGACGACGTCTGCAGCATCATCCGAATCCAGTTCATCTACGATCCTGCCGATTTCCCCTTCGGACAGGGTGTCAAGCAATTGCCCCTGCGCCGGATCGTCGAGTTCCACCAATACGTCCGGGGACAACTCTTCGGGAAGGAGATCCCAGACGAAATTTTGCTCCAATCGGCCAAGCCGGGGGAACAAATCCGCTATGTCAGAAGGGTGCAGCTTACTGAGCATTGCCTGCAACTGGTCAACCTCTCCATTCTCGACCATTTCGCTGATGCTCTGGCGAAGCTGATTCAAACCCTCTTCAGTCATCTTAATATTCTGTGATGGTTCATATGCAGTCAAGATTGATCCAATGCGCTAAACTGACAATCAGGCTAAGCTTTGAAGGCATTAAGAAAGAAATCAATCAATATTTCTCGGCTTTAACGAACGCGTTTAAACCGCTCCGATCAGGAACGAATCAGGTCAAAAAGTTGAACGAATTCCTGCAACGAAAGCTCCTCAGGCCGGCGCGTGAAATCGAAATCCACCCGCTGCCAGTCGGGAATAAGCCAGGGTAAACCGCGCAGGGAATTTTTGAGCATCTTCCGGCGCTGCTTAAACACATGCTGAACTAACTCGCCGAAACGAGGGCGATCGGCGATTTCACAGCGCGCCTTCGGCAAAATTTTCAGACGAATGACGGACGACGTCACCTTCGGCGGCGGAAGAAAGGCCGACGGTGGTAGATTGAAGAGCAATTCGGCGTCGGCAACCAGCGAACGCAGAATGGTGATGGCCCCGCAGGCTCGGTCTCCAGGATCTGCACAAATGCGTTCGGCGACCTCCCGCTGCAGCATCAGGGTAGCCGATTTCAAGGAGAATACGTCCCTACCTTGCAACTCCGTAGCAACCTCAAATAGGCGAAATAAAATCGGACTGGAAAGGGAATAGGGAATATTGCCCACTAACTTCACAGGCGAATCATCCCGGGAAATATAGTTCTGCAGATCAAACTGCAGAAAATCTCCGAAGACAAGCTCTAATCCGGGATGACCCCCGAAAGTTTTTTGTAACGGTTTGCACAGCCTGGCATCCAACTCAACGGCTGTCACTTGGTGGCTTTGCTTCAACAGAAACCGCAGCAGAACCCCGCGCCCCGGCCCGATCTCCAGGGCTCGTTCTTCCCAGCGCAGTTTCATCGAAGCGACGATATTCGAGGCCGCTTCCTCATCAATTAGAAAGTGCTGCCCCAATTCTTTTAAGGGACGGGGGCCAGAAGGGTGACGCTGCTTACGCACGGTGCAATTCTTGATTGCCGGAACCCGATCGCTTGATAAAATGTATTACGGTATCCCCGAACTTCCGCTGGTCCACACTGACCAGCTCCTGAGGAAGATTGATGCTGTGAAAACGATCAGTTTCTAATATAATCAGCGAATGGGAACCCAGCGCCCTCGACTGGCAAAAAGTCCGGATCAACGAGGGAAAATCAATACCCTGATAGGGAGGATCGCAAAAAATCCAATCGTAGGTGGATTCAATTGTCCGCAAAAATGCCAGGCTGTCCTGGCGAACCAAAGTAACTCCGCTGCTCGCTTTACCTGCCAGGTTAGATTCGATGATTCGCAGCGCCTGGCGGGATAGATCTACGAAGCAAGCCGCTACCGCCCCCCGAGACAACGCTTCAATGCCCAGCGATCCCGATCCGGCGTAAAGGTCCAGTACCGCCAGATCCTGGGCGTTGCCCAGAATGGAGAAGATCGCTTCACGCGTCCGGTCAGTGGTGGCGCGCACACCTTTGGGCACGCGTAAAAGCTGGCCGCGCCATGTACCTGAAATAATTCTCATGGCGAAATGAAAAAGGGGACCCGTAGAGCGGTCCCCAATAAATCGTCAGGGACAAAAACGACTACAGTTCCAGGACAGCGCGATACTCATTTTCTTCCCAGGGTACGAAGACCAACCGGTGTACGGCATAATCCGCAGAAGCAACCTCCCTCAGAAAGGATAGAAGAGGTTGCTTCCCTCCGGTGAAAATCAATCCTTTATTCTTCAACCCGTGCTTCTTCCCGAGGGATATGACGCTTTTTCGGTCAGGACTGGCAACTGCACTCAACGAGGGTTTCAGAGCAAGAACACCACTGACGGTGGCACGAACAAAATCGTCCGACGGCGGGAGCACGCCGATTCTGACGTCCGTCAATCCAGGCAAATCTTCTACCTTTCGTATGGCGGATTCGAGCTGTTCTTCATCGGGTGCGGCCACCTGGCAAAGAAAATAACTCTCAGTGAATGAAATAACTTCGAAGTTTTGCTCATCGCCGAGCGCCAACAGAGTTTGTTCCAGCAGTTCCATTCTCTCCGACATGCTCGCCAGAGTCAGCGCACCGGGACGAGCTTCCGAAGGTTTCGGCGCAGGTAATTCACTTCCCACACCGGCTGCAACCGTGTCGCTCCTAACCGGCGCCGTCTCCTGAATCTGAGTGACCGGCTCTGGAAGAGGACCGGGTTTTCTCTGGGAGGTTATTTTCCACCAGGCGAAGATGACGATGACAATAACACCCAGGGCGAGCACGATGGCAAAGAACCAGGGATGATGAGCGCGATCAGACGGTGGGGGGGGTTCCTCTTGGGATTTTTTCGGAGTGGCAGCAGGCTGCGGTTCTTCCCGAACCGGTTTTGGGCCTAAATCCACGACAATGTCGTGTGGTACACCCGCCAGGTTAACTCTACCCCAGGGATCTCCCTCCAGGTAAAGTCCACCAAGATGAAAGCCGGATTCCTGAATCACCTGCTCAATCGGTTCCAGCAGGCGTAACCGTAAAGCGGCCAGAATAATTCCCCCTTCATCGTCGTAGGCGAAATTATAGCGATACTGGTCTTCGGAATCGATCAGTGCCTTCGACAATTCCCAGCGCAAGTGATCGCGTAGATCTTCTTCGGGAAGGGAGGGATTGGGCACCTGGTGTGTCACTCCCCATGAGGCGGGAATCACCAGATCAACTTGGGATTCTCCAATTTCAGCGCTGGCCTGAAGTTGAGCCAGGGCGGCTAACAGGCGATGGCGATCCTCATCTGTGGTCAGTGTCAGGGGGCCGAGGTCAAAGTCTAACTCCACCCGGTTAAGCAAACGCTCTTCAGCGACTTCCTCGCCCGATGCTTTTTCGTATAACGCGATTTCCCTCGCCTGCCATTTCAATAGCAGTGGCATAATGATACCCGATGAACGATTTTTGAATGACCCTTAGGCCTGTCTATTTTTTCTCGCTCCAACTGAGGTCGCCATTTTCGACGTAGCCATGGTTTTTGGCTGGAGCAACCCCAAAGATTCTCTGCAGCAGGGAGCGATCGGATTCTGCTCGATAGAGGGAGTCGATCGGGCAGCGAATGGTTACACCAACCGTATCCACTTTGGCAATGCGGTACGATTCGGTATAACCGACCCGGGGTGCAAGCTGTCTGAATTCCTCAGTATTCTTTAGAACTAAACTCAGTGAATCAACGTGCGAGACGAAAACCGCTCGACGGATGCGCAGAGAATCATTCCAATTGGCCATGGAGTCCGCCGGAACGTTCAGGGTGTGATCGCCAGTGACGTCGAACGTCTGCTTGGGTTTGATGTCCTTCACCTTCTGGATGAAGTGAGCCACCAAGATGGAGTCCTTCTTTTCTATGAGCGTCGAATCCTCTTTAACGATTAGAAGCACTTCTGCCAGGGCTTCCGTCTTCAACCGGTGATTGAAAAGATCATACATCAACGTGTCGCCGGCAATGTTGGGATCTACTTCAGCTTTGTTAACGTTGAATTTTACCGTCCCTTCAACAACCGATCGGACGTTGACGTTAAGCTTGTAGGGTGAATGAGTTGTGGGACAGAGTTCAAGTGAATCAACCGGCATGGAGATCAACGCATCGGTGGCTTTCATCACCACCGGATCCGGTTGGATCCAACTGTAGTTAATCCGGCTATCGGAGTAAATGAGAATGGCATGATCCTGAACGTTCTTCTCCCGCGCGATCACCGTGATCGGACTCTTCGCCGTCAACACCAGTATGGCGGTGGGTATTTTTTCGAACTGAGGACGAGGCACAGCATAGACGTGTACTGAATCCGATATTATGGAGTCATTCACCGTCTGCGCTCGCCGAATCGTGTCCGCTTTGAAATGAGACAGACGGAACTCATCGGTGAAGTCCACGAGCAATGAATCCCTGCCGCTTTCGGGATCCCTGGTCAGGCTCTCTATCTCATAGCGCGTCGGATCTACCAGAACCGAATCCGTTCGAATAAAAGTAAGGTATTCTTCCAGCCTGTCAACGAAACCGTTATTTTTGATTCCATATTCTCGGATTACGTAGGAGAGGTTCTCCATCTGCAGCCGGCAGAGTTCCTGTTCCTGGTCTTGCGCGTCCCACTCGACTTTGGGAACGTATATACTGACGAGAAGGAGAAACAGGAAAACCAGGATTAAGATTTTCAATAAGATTGAACCTTTGGGACGTGTGGATTTATCCAGCGCCATGTTACCTCCGTAGGTGGAAGCCTTCCGCAACTGCGAAAAACGTACGTTTGAAAAGCGAAATCCTCAATTTCACAGATTCAACCCATCCACCTGTTTGCTGCACGATTAAATAAGGATTTCGACCGTCTATATCCTTTATAATTTATCTTCTTTGTTACCGACCGGCTCACAGCGAACCAGTGGGCGTATTCTATCGAGTCTCTCCTGACCTATGCCGCGCACCGCCAGAAGATCATCGAGGCTGGAAAAGCCGTTGACTTTCTCCCGACGTGCAATGATCCGTTCGGCCAGAACGGGCCCGATGCCGGGCAGGCATTCGAGCTGTTCCCGGCTCGCACTGTTAATGTCAATTCGCCGATCAACCTCAGCCCAGGCATGGGATTCTTGTCCCGTGTTCGACCCGCTACTTGGATGATCAAGCGATCCTGAAGCTTCTTCCACAGAGGCGAAGTAAGCGCTTCTGATCGCCTCTACCGCAATTGAATCCCCAGCGCTGGTCACCGTGAAATTGGGTAGTGAATGCTGCTGGTAATACCTATAGGCCCAACCCAAGAGCAGTGCTGCGATGATAAAAAGCGCTGCTCGTCTCTCACCTGGTGTAAAACCCCACCGCCTGAAAAGTTTGTTCATCCTTTGAAGGCGCCTTTAACCTTACTGAAGAACGTCCTGTCACTTTCCTTGGGGTGAACGCCTTCGCATTTGGCCAACTCCTGAAAGAGCTTCCGTTCTTCGTTAGAGAGCTTCGTCGGGGTATAAAGGTTGACCACCACCAACTGATCGCCTGAACCGGCGCTGTTCAGGTGTTTGATTCCTTTCCCTTTAAGCCGCAGGATCTTCCCGGCCTGTATGCCAGGGGGGATGTTGATCCTCACGCGACCGTTCAAGGTGGGCACTTCTACGTCATCACCCAGGACAGCTTGTGGAAATGAAATCAACATGCGATAAATGATGTCGTCCCCATGCCGTTCGAACAAATCGTGCGGCTGTTCCTCGATCATAACATAGACGTCCCCTGCGGGACCGCCCCGTAACCCGGCATTTCCCTGCCTCCGAAGGGTCAGATAATTGCCGGTTTGTACCCCCGCAGGAATGTTCACCGAGAGTGTAACTTCGCCTTTGTAACGCCCTTCCCCACCGCATTTAGGACATTTATCCGCGATTATCTGCCCTGAGCCGCCACATCGGGGACAGGTTGACTGCTGGATGAATTGACCCAGGAATGAGCGGGTAACTCTGCGGATTTCACCGCGGCCATGGCAATCAGGACAGGTAGCCGGTCTCGATCCTTTCTTCGCTCCGGACCCTCCGCATTCATCACAGGATTTGAGTTTGGAAATCTTGATCTTCTTGGTGGTTCCGGAAGCGATATCCTCGAGTTTCAACTTCAACGAAATCTGCAGATCGCTGCCCCGAGTGGCGCGCTCCCCACTATAGGTCGGACGCCCGCCTCCGAATATGTCTGCGAAACCGCCGAATCCGCCTTCCATGAAAATGCGCAGGGCATCGGACAGATCGAAATCGAATCCACCCGCAAAATCACCCATCCCCGGAGCTGCGTGGCCGTACCGGTCATAGCGGGCGCGTTTTTCCGGATCCGACAGAACAGCGTAAGCTTCGCTGACTTCCTTAAACTTCTCTTCTGCTTCTTTATCGCCTTTGTTCTTATCGGGGTGATAGCGGATCGCCAGTTTACGATAAGCCTTTTTAATCTCATCGGCACTGGCTTGGCGATCCACTTCCAGGATTTCGTAGTAATCTTTCTTTGTCACAGTCATCTATATCACGAGGAGACGATTACCTTGGCATGGCGTATTACTTTTTCACCCAATCGGTATCCGCGCTGATGTTCCTCCAGCACTATGTCAGATTCAACGCCTTCCTCCTCCCGCTGCATTAACGCTTCGTGAAGCTCCGGATCGAATTTGGTCCCGACCGACTCAATCGGTTCTAAACCATGTGCCACCAGAATATCCTTGAGTTTCTCATGGATAAGCTGGGCTCCCTGCAGAAGGCTCTCATAATCGCCTTCTGTATTGTTCTTAAAGCGCTCAAAATCATCCAACACCGGCAGAAGATCAACCATGAGCGCTTCTTCCGCACTCTTGATCAGCGTTTGAAATTCCATCTGCTTGCGCTTCTTAAAATTCTCGAACTCGGCAGCTTTGCGCAAGTACAGGTTCTTATACTCATCCAGCTCCAGGCGAATTTGCTGAACTTCATCGGTTGTTTCAGACGTTTCCTCAACAGACTCCTGCGTCACGATTTCCTCTTCACTATCAGCCGATGAATCTTCAGCCGAAACCTTCTGATTCTCCTCGTTCTCCAGTTCTTCCTTTGATTTATCCTTTACCATACGCTATTGCCTCAGTATACGATGATAATCGGTTACTCCCCGATGGCATCGTCAAGTTTGTGGGCCGCGTATTCCACGATGGATACCGCTCGGGGATAGTCCATGCGCGTGGGCCCAATTAGGCCGATTGCTCCGGAGAGATTCCTGAACTTGTACGGCGCAGTGACAATGCTCAGGGAAGATAGGGATTTAACGGCGTTCTCCCGGCCTATTCTGACCTGAACCCCGTCTTCTTCCCGGGCGAACAAATGCACAAACAGTGAGCGGTCCTCCAGCAGCGTGAGAATTTTGCGCAGCTCCTCGACGTTGTAAAACTCCGGTTGCGATGCCAGGCTTCGAACCCCGCCGATCAGATATTCGTCACGATCATTAAACCTGAAGACCATGTCGGCGTTATCCACCATCGTACGCACCACGGGCAGACTTTCAACGCCGGTACCCCGCAGCCGGGTGTGTATCGAACTGCGGATTTCCGCAAGCCTTAATCCCGACAAACGCTGATTTAGGAAGGCCGTCAACCATTCAATCTCTTCGCGTGAAACCGCCGACTGCACCTCCAAAAACATGCTCCGGACGAATCCAGATTGGATGGTGATGACCAGCAGAATCTTGTCTCCACCCATTCCGACCAGGTCAATCCGGTGTAAAAGTCCTTCCCGCAAAGGGGGTGACATGACGACGCAGAGCAGATTAGAAATCTCAGCTAAAAGATGCGCTGTCTGTTCTAAGACGTCCTTAACGTCCGCCGAGACAATCTTGCTGATTTCACGATCCAGCAGCTCCCGTTCCCGAGAGGTCAGACGGCCGTATTCCATCAGACTGTCAACAAACAGCCGGTAACCCCGCTCCGTCGGAACCCTGCCTGCAGACGTATGGGGCTGATATAGAAGCCCTATTTCCTCCAGATCAGCCATAACGTTGCGAATGGTGGCCGGTGAGAATTTGCCGCGCAGTCGCTTGGAAAGCGTCCTCGAACCCACGGGCATCGCATTCAGAATATACTGAGCTACGATCTCGCGGAGGACCAGCTTCTCTCTATCCGTCAGTTCTCGCTTACTCATGATGAAATCGCCGAGCTAATGACCATCCTTCTAACGCAAATATGCCTACTTTCGTTCGGCGCCTAAATCTCCACCCAAATCATCCGCGTCGATTGGCCATATCACATAAAGATAATCAATAACGGCCGAATTGTCAAGTGAAATCATAGGCTTTACCAGATTTTACAGTTTAATTTTTTCTCGCCTGGATAATTAAATTTAACAAAGGGTTGGATTTATTATAACCTGACCAAATATTTGACATTCCGCTTCCCAATTTGTTCCCGGCAAAGCACTTTATTCACCGCGAAAGCAGTCCTGAATTCAGCGACGCCCTACCACACCCTCATCCCACCAGCAGGCCATAACGCAAACCCCTTTCCGACGTCAAGTATTGTCGGCGCCCCAGTACGCGCAGCAGTTCGCTGATCAGTATCGTGCCCGGTAATATGATTTCCGCCCGCCGCCAACCGATGCCGGGAATGCGTCTCCGCTCCTCCAGGGACAGTTGCGAAAATTGATGGATAAAGAGTTCCAGACCTTCCCGTGTCATGACATAGCCGGCGATTTTCTCCGGCTGGTAGGAGAGCAATTCCAGATCGGCCGCGGCCAGAGAGGATGCAGTCCCTCCGCAGATCACAAGGTCGGCTTCGTTCGCCCGAAAGGTATCCGGGAGACGGCGAAATACTTCATATGCTTCTGCGCGAACAGCTTCGATTTCCTCCGACTGCGGGGGATCGTGGCGAATGTGCTTTCTGTCCATTGAGACGGCTCCGACCGGCAACGACTTCGCTTCTAACAGTTTTCCGCCTTCCCCGTAGACAATCTCGGAGGAACCACCACCGATATCCGCGGCGATGATTTTCATGGCGGGATCCGACATCCCGGAGAGAATCCCCTGGAAGGTTAGGGCGGCCTCCTGTTCACCAGAAATCACGCGGATGTACAAACCGAGTTCCTGCTCGGCGCGACCGATGAGAACCTCTGCATTACCGGCGCGGCGCAGAGCTTCGGTGGCGGCAATGCGGATCTCCGCAGCGCCGGCTTGCTGCGCGGCATCCCTGAAATCCCTCAGCAATCTTAGATTCAGTTCAATGGTTTCCGGGGTTAAATTCCCATCGGAACCCAGTCCCCTACCCAGATCGTTGGTGCGGACGTCATGGTGAATCGGACTGATCCGGCCGTCAGA
>CAZHMN010000056.1:0-18927 GCA_964533705.1 uncultured bacterium | reverse complement strand
TGCCGTCGGATTCGGGGAATCCGACCTACCCTCTACGTAACGCACATCCTCTTCAGCGTCCCCGCATTCGTTACCGCATGTCCTTCGAAATCGTTATTAAAATAAATCCAGACGTCTTTACCTTCTCGATCCCAGTTCCCGATCCGCTCTGACCATGCTTTCAGTTGACCATCTGGATAGGAACCGGCATAAAGCTGGCCGGCTCCGTGAAAACGCAGGTAAATAAATGGGCCGAAAGTTTGTTCCGGCGTCATCTCCACCCTGGGGTGATCGGCGTAGATCAAGGCAATATCCCGCTTATTGAGCAAACTGCAAAACTCCTCGTTCAGCCAGTCCCGATTCCGGATTTCAAAGGCCCAATAGAAACTCGTGGGAAGAGTCTTAATAAAGCCTTCAACTAACCTCTCCGACCATTTGAGTCCGGGTGGAAATTGCACCAGAACGGGCCCAATCTTTTCCCCTAACTTCTCTGCCCTGCGGCAGAAGACGGCAACGTCCTCGGCAACGTTCGAAAGCCTCTTGCGATGCGTGATCCAGCGCCATAATTTGACGGCAAATCGAAAATCCGGCGGCGCTTTTCTGCGCCAACCCTCAAAGGTTTTCTCCGGGAATAACCGGTAGAAAGTGGCGTTCAGTTCGACGGTATCAAAGAACCTGCAATAATGATCGAACCAGCGGCTCTGCGGCAAATCATCCGGATAAAACACCCCCCGCCAGTGTTGGTACGTCCAGCCGGATGTGCCGATGCGAATCATGGCTCAATTCAAATCTACTTCATGCCCTCCGCGCCCGAGACCACCTCGAGAAGTTCGGTCGTAATGGAGGACTGGCGCGCCTTGTTATAGGTCAGTGTCAAGGAGTCAATCAGCTCGCCCGCGTTCTTGGTGGCATTCTCCATAGAGGTCATGCGGGCGGCGTGTTCGGCTGCATTGGATTCCAGAAATACCCGCCACATCTGCACGTTGACGTACAGGGGGAGAACGCCCGATAATACGTTAAGCGGATCCGGCTCGTAAATGAAATCTACGCCACTGCTCTCCCCTTCGCCTTCTTCGGGAATGATGGGCAGGAGTTGCTCCACGATGATATTCTGCTGAATTGCAGACTTGAACTCATTGTAAATCAGGTAGATACGATCAAGCTCTTCCCTGACGTAGAGGTCAATCAGCGATTCGCCGATGGAGGCGGCAACGCCGAAATGAAGATCCTGAAAAAGCTGAACGTGCGATTGGATGATGTCATAGCCGCGCTTGCGGAAGAAGTCGGTTCCCTTGCGGCCGATAGTCACCAGATGGATGCTGGAATCGAGTTTTTTGAACTCTTCGATCTCATGGACGGCGCGGCGGATGAGATTGGTATTGAAACTGCCGCAGAGGCCGCGATCCGAAGTTACCACGATCACGCCGATTTCCTTTGGTTCGCGCAAATCCAGCAGAGGGTGCATGGACCGGTCGCATCGCCAGGCGAGATCCTTGATGACGTCGCGCAGCTTGTGCGAGTAGGGTCGCGCCTTGATGATGTTCATCTGTGCCCGGCGTAGTCGGGCTGCGGCCACCATTTTCATCGCTCGGGTAATCTGCTGCGTGGATTTGACCGAGGCGATTCGGCGTTTAATCTGTTTTAAAGAGGGCATGGAGCTTTATTTTCAGGTGATATTACTTACTTACCGAATGACACGTTCCTGGCGTTTATTGTCCTAAACAGATTCCTGGAGTTCCCGCCATCCGGGATTCCAACTCGATCCGTGGTTAGATGCGGAAACCGAGTGAATTATGCTGCTTTTTCTACGACAAAGCCCTGCAGAAATTCTTCAATGGAAGCCTTCAGCTTCGGTTCCAATTCATCCGAGATGATTTTCTTTTCGGCGATTTCTTTAAGCTGATCGGCATGCGAAGCCCGCATGTACTTGACAAACTCACTCTGCCAGCGATCCATTTCACCGACAGGGATTTTATCCGCATAGCCGTTGACGGCGGCGAAGATAATCACCACCTGCTCTTCCATCGGCACGGGAGAATACTGCCCCTGCTTCAGCACTTCGACGAGTCGCTCGCCTCGAATCAACTGAGCCATCGTGGCTTTGTCCAGATCGGAACCGAACTGAGCGAAAGCGGCCAATTCGCGATATTGGGCCAGATCCAGCCTCAACGATCCCGCAACCTGCCGCATGGATTTGGTCTGGGCGTTACCGCCTACACGGGAGACTGAAATACCCACGTTGATCGCCGGTCTGACGCCCGCGTAGAACAGATCGGGTTCCAGGTAAATCTGGCCGTCCGTGATGGAAATGACGTTGGTGGGGATGTAAGCGGAAACGTCACCGGCCTGTGTTTCGATGATGGGCAGAGCCGTCAGCGACCCACCCGGGGCCGAGCAACCGGCTCCCGCGGCCACCTTGGGATCATCCGACATTCGAGCGGCCCGTTCCAGGAGACGTGAGTGCAGATTAAAGATGTCACCGGGATAGGCTTCGCGCCCCGGCGGCCGGCGCAGGAGCAGCGATAACTGCCTATAAGCCCAGGCATGCTTTGTCAGGTCGTCATAGACGCATAGGGCGTGGCGACCGGAATCGCGGAAGAACTCGCCGATGGCAGCCCCGGAGAAAGGAGCAATGTACTGGATGGGCGCGGTTTCCTCGGCGGTGGACGAAACGACGATGGTGTGATCCATCGCACCGTTATCTTCCAGCGTTTTGACCACTCTGGCCACCGTCGAACCCTTCTGACCGATGGCGACGTAAACGCAGATGACGTCCTTGCCCTTCTGGTTGATGATGGCGTCCACGGCGATGGCAGTTTTACCGGTCTGACGGTCACCGATGATAAGCTCACGCTGTCCTCGCCCGATAGGGATCATGGCATCAATGGCCATAATGCCGGTTTCCAAGGGTTCTTTCACCGGCTGGCGGTAGATAACGCCGGGGGCTTTTTTCTCGGCAGGCCTGGTGAGGTCCGTTTTGATGGGGCCCTTGCCGTCCAGCGGGAAGCCCAACGGATCAATGACCCGGCCCAGCAGCGCTTCTCCCACTGGTACTTCCACGATGCGGTTGGTACGCCGCACGATATCGCCTTCTTTGATCTTGGTGTAATCGCCGAAAATGGCGATACCGACGTTGTCTTCTTCCAAGTTCAGCGTCATGCCGTAGATGTCGTTGGGGAATTGCACGAGCTCCATGGCCATAACGTTTTCCAGACCGTAAACTCGGGCGATTCCATCACCCAGCTGGATGACTTCCCCAACTTCATCAATTTCAGTCTTAGCTTCAAAGCCGGCGATCTGCTTTTTAATGATTGAGGTAATTTCTTCGGGTCGGATGTGCATTTTGCAATTTCCTTTTCACACTCGTGTAATTCGAATGTCGTAAGACTCTTCCGAGCTGACTAATCGCAAACGTCCGCTTAAGTCTGCAGCAACTCTTCCTTTAAGGCAGCCAATTTGCCAACCAGCGTTGCATCCAGGAGCTGATGGCCGATCTGAATTCGGATACCGCCTATGACATTCGGATCCTCTTTACATAGCAATTCCACCTTCTTACCGGTGCGAGCTCCCAGTTTTGCGGCCAAGGCACTTTTCTGATCGTCGCTCAATTCAGCCGCAGAAGTGACTTTGACCTCAATTCGGCCGCGGTACTCATCCCAGTAGCTATCGAAAGCCTCCCAGGCGAAAGGAAGTATATCCTGACGTCTTTTCCGCAAGACTAGATTCATAAATCCGTTGAAATAGTCCGACCAGGGGCGGTCATAGGCTTTCTTCAGGAGATCGAGTTTAGCCTCACGAGTAACATTGGGGCTGTCGAGGTACTCTTCCAACTGGGGCACCTGCTGAAACAAGCTGGATAAAGCCTGCAGTTCTGCCGCGATAACCTCGATTTGATCGTTTTCGACTGCCAGATCGAAGAGAGGGCGTGTGTAGATACGAATCAGTGCGTCATTTTTCATTTCTCGGTGTCCGTTTCAGACCGGGGGGCGCGATAGGGTATTTCCAAAACCGCTAAGCGAATCCTCCGATTTTGAACAATGACAAAAGAAGCAATCCCTTAGTTCAGGTCGTCAATCTCACGCTGAATCAGGTCGCGGTGATCCTCGGCTTTAAGCGCTTGTCCGATCACTTTACTGGCCGCGGTGATGGCGATTTCAACCACTTCCTTGCGCAGTTCCTGGGCGGCTTTATGACGTTCCAACTCGATCTCGGACTTGGCTTTCTCGATCATCGAATGCGCTTCGGCTTCCACCTCTTTTTTCTTCTCTTCGTGGAGTGCTTCGGCCCGGGCGGTCGCTTCACCGATCAGCTTCTGCGATTCTTTGCGCGCATCGTCCAACTGCTTCTGGTACTTTTCGAGGAGCTCTTCTGCTTCCTGCCTGGATTTTCTGGCATCCTCGATGTCTTTCTTTATGCTGTCCTCGCGAGCTTGCAATGCCTTGACGATGGGCCCCCAGGCCCATTTTCTCAAAACGAAGAGCAGTACCACGAAGACGGCAACGGTCCAGATGATGGACCCTGGTTGAGGCATAATGATGTCTTGCATGGTTCGATTATTTCAGTGCGATCAACATACAGATCACAGCATTGAAGAAGGCTACCCCTTCGATCAGTGCAGCCGAGATCAACATCGCGGTTTGGATTTTCCCCGCCGCTTCCGGCTGGCGGGCGATTCCGTCCATTGCTTGTCCGGCGATGCGGCCGATGCCCAATCCCGCTCCGAGGGTGACGATACCGGCGCCCAATCCAGCGCCCATGAATCCGATTGCAAGGTTTTCCATAGGTTCGTTACTCCGTTTGTGATTTTTTTCTCTTGTATGACGATTTTAAAATTGATTACCCCATAACCTGTTACAAGGATCACAAAAGCTGCCGCTTGACGGTGTCTTTATCATTTCAGCTTTGCAACGTGCGATGGCTCTCTATCATCATGCTGTTGAAGAGGTGCTCTATTGTGATAAAATCATGATACGCCGTTTCCTTCCAATATTTTACCAGCTCCTCTCGTTTCCCACCCACCTCAATGTTCCGGATGCAGGGCCATACCGATAAACAGCGACGACAGAATGGTGAAAATGTATGCTTGTAGAAAGGCAACGAACAATTCCAGCAGCGAAATGCCTACCGCTCCGAGAATGGCGACCGGAGCGATGAAGTAGCTGGAAATCAGTCCCAGAAAGACGGTAATAACCGCATGTCCGGCCAGCATGTTGGCGAAGAGCCGGATGCAGAGGGCGAAGTGCTTGACCAGAACGCCGGCAATCTCAATCGGGAAGAGGATAGGCACCACGAAGAGTGGAACGCCGGACGGCACGAAGGAGGCCATGTACTTGAAAGGCCCGTGACGCACGATTCCCGATCCGATCATGATCAGCAGGGAAATACCCGCCAACGATCCAGTCACCGAGATGTTTCCCGTCGGGGTGGATCCGTAGGGGACCATACCCAGCAGATTGGAAAAGAGGATGAAGAAGAAGACCGTCAGGAAATAAGGGAGGTATTTTCGACCGTCCTCCCGGCCCAGAGCTGGATAGACGACTTCATCGCGCAGGAAGATGATGATCACTTCCAGAAAATTGGCGAAGCCGTGCGGCACCTTCGAACCGGTGCGTTTCAACGGTATCAGCAAAACGATGAGCAAAATCGCCGCGGTCACCAGCATAATGGAATGTTTGGTCACCGGCAATTGAAAGCTGCCGATGGTCAAGACCGGAAGATGGAAATCCATCCCCAAAAACTGGTAATGGTTGGAATCCATCAAGTGGTGTTCGAGAAGACCCAAAACGACGGAGCCGCCCTCTTCACCGTGTTCCTCATGTTCAGCCTGAGCTTCGCCAGCTTGCGCGTCGTGGGAAGATTCGGCCAGCGCGTGACTCTCCGCGGAGGCAGCGGCCTCAGCTTGGCCGCCGTGCTCATCGGCCTGGAGCACACTACTCCAGAGAATCAATGGAAGGATGATCAGTACAAGTCGAATCAGCGGGGTGAAGTTGCGTCGCTCGTCCATTTGCGTAATTTCCAGATGCAGGGTATGATTTCCAGAAACAATGAGACAACGTATCCTACGATAAATCCATAAGCAAGCGGGGCCGCCTGAATTCCCAGAAATTTTATGGCAATCCAGAACCCGACTCCAGCCAGGATTAACTTTGTCAGAACTGATATCACAAAGCGGGTTAAAAGGGCTTTTGCGCCCCGGGTGCATCCTGGAAGGAGAATAAGCAACCCGATGCAACCCAAGATTAGTCCCCCCAGCGCCCCCCATGCCCAGATGGGAAAATTTGACATGTTATTTCCGCCATAACGTATTATAAAACCATAAACTTGCTTCAGGCGGAAATATCACGGAATCAATCCTTAGATCGTGATTTACGGGACTCTTCCTCTTCCTTCTCCTGCATCTTTTTGACCTGGAGAATGATGCTGTAAAAGCTACCCCCAACGGCCCAAAATATGCCGATCAAAAGAAACAGGGGCGTCGTGCCCAATTTCGTATCAACCCAGCGACCGAGAAAGAAGCCGGCCAAGACGGTTAGCGCCAGAGTCAGCCCCCATCGAAGAGCCAAATCAAAAGCCTGAGGGAGCTTCCCGAATCCGAAGCCGTGAGGTCGGTTTTTATTATCCCCCGGCTCCAATTCTTCCGAAGGCATTCGATACCTTGGCGTTATTCAGCCGGCTCTGGTTCCGGCGTCGGTTCCAGGTTGATTTTTCTGGGTTGAAGACCGGCACCGGGACCGGGAGACGCCATCGTCGAACGACCGTTGAAAATCGCACCTTCGATAATAACCAACCGAGAGGCTTCCAGATCCCCAGCAAAGCTACTCCCCGCCTCAAGGGTGATCAAACCGCTGGATTTAAGCGAACCTTCCACCTGTCCACCGACTACGATGTTCTCACCGCTCAAGGTGCCATCAACTCGGCCGGTGGATCCAATCGTAATGGTATTTGTACTGTTCAGCTCGCCTTTCAACTGGCCGTCTATCCGTACTTCGTGGTTTACGGTAAGTGTACCGTCTATGGAAGCGTCCTGGCCGATGATCGTACCCAGCTCCGAACTGTCTTTCACGCGACCACCTGTTGATTTGGTGGAAAACAACTTCTGCTCCTCTTAGCGATCATGAAGTGATAAGCATATCAAGCGGGTTAAGGGGCTGATCATTTAACCATATCTCAAAATGCAAGTGCGGGGCACTGGATTGACCTGTGTTGCCCAATAATGCTATGGGATCTCCCCGTTCCACACGCTGCCTGGGCTGAACCAGGAGGATTTGATTGTGCCCATAGACGCTGAAATACTTGCTGCCGTGCGCCAGAACGACCATATTTCCGTATCGGGCCGACCAACCGCACCATACCACAATTCCGCCGGCGGTGGCTCTCACAGCCGCACCCTGTTTCCCAGCGATGTCCACTCCTGGATGGGAAAGGCTGGGAACAACGGGATTCCACTCGAAACCTCTGCTGATAAAACCTTCTACCGGCCACAGGGATGGATATTCATCGCCCCAGGAAACCACAGACTCTTCGAACTGAATAGTACTGCGGACGACGACTGGCTGGGAACCTCGAACCTTATCGGACTCTTGAAACGGCTCGACTTCGCTACCGATTTCTCCCGGAATTAGAGCTGTCGTACTCGTTTTATCGGTGATACCCGTAGTGGAGAAATCGGAACCCAATGCCCGGCGAATCTGCTCCTCGAACTGGCGGAGCTGCTGCACTCGAGCCTCAAGCTCCAGAACGCGTTGCTGCTCATGGCGATATTGATCATTCTCAGCCGCCAGCCGTTCCGCCAAATTCGCCTTGCGAGCGATGCCCCCCCATGTAAACAACATTAAAAAGAACAGCAATATCCCCAGAATTCCCAATGCAAGGCCGAGTCGAAGTGCGAAAACTGACATCTTAAAAGTGTGAGGTGTGCCCTCGAAATCGGGCACGAGAAGAACGGTAACTTTGCGGCCTTTCATCTGGAATTCTGGCTCTGATTAGAATTTGCAAATTTAAACAAACTTTGCCACTAAGTCAAATCTTTTTTCTGCTTTTTCCTTTTATCAGGTTTGCAACGATCGCGTTCCTGCACTTATTACATAATCCGGACTAATCCAACGGCCGTTCCAGATGTCTTCGCGTGAAGGTCTGCGGATCAATCCTCACGTCAAAGATTGGATCCACTATTCTCATGACTGTAGAGGACTTCTGTTTCAAGAGGTCTTTCATGACGATACGGGTTGGATAAAGGCGCTCCCCGAATGCGCGTATTTCGTCCAATTCGACTGTTTTCAGAGGCTTACCGTACCGTGTGCGCAGTTCAGAACGCCGGGGAATCTTCAACTCTTCGTCAATCCAGAGAATCCGTTGTTGATACGTTACTTCATCGTTTTTTGCCGTCAGCTTCAATACACGGAGTGTTTCCTCATCCGGCAGGAACTCGGCGGTATAATCGTCCAACAGATGCCCGCTTTCCAGCATATCCTCATATGAAAAATCGCTTCCGAAAACCCCCTGGCGCAGCATGTGTCCCTGTATCAGGACGCTCCTGGAAAGCTTGGGTTGATGGATCCAGAGGGATTTTCCGATCTTCAGATACCGGGTGCCCCTCTCCCTGGCGGGCGCCGTGTATTCCAGATAAACGCTGTCCCGTCCCACCGCCCAGACGTCCGCTTCCACGGTACGCTGATCGCCCGGAGAATAGATGATCTCCATGACCAGATGATACTTTAGAGTTTCGCTGGTTAAATTTCGATCCACTTCGGCGAGCAACGCTTCTGCTGAGTCAGTTCGCTCGCTGCAACTCAATGGTTTGATTGATGAGAATATCAGTCCAATACAGAAAATCAAGAGTGTGGAAGTTGCCCCAATCAATCCCATTCGAATCTTCATTTAAGCAAGCCCTTTTCAATAACGCATTCGAGGATTTGAACGGCATTGGTGGCCGCGCCTTTGCGGAGGTTATCCGCAACGATCCAGAGATCCAGGGTTTTGTTCTCTCCAGGGATTTGGCGGATTCGCCCCACGAAGACGTCATCTTTTCCGATACACTTCAGAGGCAGGGGGTAAACGTTCTGCTCTGGATCATCCTGAAGGACCACTCCGGGTGACCTCTTTAAAACTTCCCGCGCCTTGGGAACATCCACATCCTTCCGAAACTCCATATGAACAACTTCGCCGTGGCAATGGCGAACCGGCACCCGCACGGCTGTGGGGAATATGCGAAGATCGGGCAAACCGAGAATCTTTCGGCTTTCCTGCACCAGTTTCCATTCCTCGAAATAGTAGCCATTCTCGACCAAATCACCGATGCCGGGTATGACATTATCGAAAAGCGTATATGGAAAAGGAGAAACCTGAGAAAACTCACCGGCAATCTCATCCTGGAGACGGGCTTTCCCCTTTTGCCCGACTCCGGAGGCGGACTGATAGGTAGCCACTACGACCTTCTCTAAACCGAATGCTCTTTCAAGCGGAGCTAGAATTACAACCAGTTGAATCGTGGAACAGTTGGGATTGGCGATGAGGCGATGGTTTCCCCCAATAGCCTCAGCATTAACCTCCGGGACGACCAGTGGAACACCCTCAGTCTGGCGAAACGCCGAGCTGTTGTCAATGCAGGTGATTCCTTCTTTGGTCAGTTCGGGAATCCATTCCCGGGAAACGCCGGCGCCTGCCGAGAGCAGTGCCGCATCCGCACCCCTCCAGAGGCCGTCTTCAAGCGTGCTCACGGTGAATTCGCGGCCACAGTATTGAAGAACGGCGCCGCGAGAGCGAGGTGAAGCGACAGGAATAATTTCCGCAACGGGGAGAGCGCGTTCTTCCAGAACCGCGAGCATGGTACGCCCCACCAGTCCGGTTGCTCCTACAAGAGCCAGATTGATCTTGATTTTCCTCACCATAAATTGCTTAAGAGAAAGTCCCTATTGAACATATAATGGTACATGGATAAGGGGTGGATCTTTTCGCCGGGGAAACCTCAATTTAATAAAAAATGAATTCTACTCAATCCTATTCTGGTGACAAATCAGCGCGCCGTATCTCAATTTCATGCTTCCACCATTTCCCAGCTTCTTCACCTTTTAGTAAATATTCGAGCTCTTCCTTAGCATGGGAAGGATCAACCAGAAGAAGCCAGCCGACACCGTAGGGATCCTCCCGAATAACATCCGGCTCTTCATACAGTTCCAGGTTAACGTCGAGAATCTCACCGGTAAGGGGGGCGTAGAGCAATTTGCTTCTCTCCTTCCCACGGATGACTCCGCAGATCTCATCCTGAGAGATTTCATCACCTTCATGTGGAAGGTCCAGACTTACAACCGGACCTACATCGTGAAGGAAAATTTCATCCAGACCGATCCGAAAACGATCTCCCCTCTCATGAGGTTCAAACCGAATCCAAGTATGTTCTCGATGGAAGTAAAGCTCTTCCTGAAAGGGAAACATTCTTTCCTTATACGATTTATTTTTTTACCGTGAATTAACGCAAGTCCGGAGAATACGCGGGAATCCCCGCGCATTTTCCGGACCATAGTCCTCACTCTATGCTTAAATGGGATCCTACACCAGTCCCTGCTCAATCATGGCGTCCGCTACTTTAACGAAGCCTGCGATATTAGCGCCATTGACGTAGTTTCCGGGGGTGCCGTATTCTTCCGCTGCTGCATAAGAGGCGTCATGGATGCTCTTCATGATATTTTTCAGGCGGTTATCCACCTCATCTCGCGTCCAGCTCAAACGCAGGCTGTTCTGCGACATTTCCAAACCCGAGACAGCGACGCCGCCGGCATTGGCCGCTTTACCGGGACCGAAGAATATACCCGACTCGACGAAGGTGTCAATGGCTTCCGGAGTGGAAGGCATATTCGCCCCTTCGGCTACGCAGATACAGCCGTTGGAGAGCAGCGTCTTAGCATCCTCACCATCTAACTCATTCTGAGTCGCACAGGGCAGCGCGACATCGTACTTGCCGCTCTTCCAAAGGCCGGCTCCTTCGTGGTATTCGCAGTTGTATTTTTCAGCGTACTCGCGAATGCGCCCCCGGCGAACGTTTTTCAGCTCCATCATGTAGGCCAGTTTTTCGCGATTCAAGCCATCGTTATCAATGATATAACCGCTTGAATCCGACAGAGACACGGGAATGCCCCCGAGATCCAGGACTTTTTCAGTGGCATACTGAGCAACATTCCCCGACCCCGAAATCGCCACTCGTTTGCCCTCGAAGGTCTGGTTTTTCGTCGCCATCATATTGGCGGCAAAATAGACCGTGCCATATCCGGTCGCTTCGGGGCGGATCAGGCTGCCGCCCCACTTGGGATCTTTGCCCGTCAGGACGCCTTCAAAGCGGTTGACCAGGCGCTTGTATTGACCGAACAGGTAACCGATTTCGCGTCCCCCAACGCCGATGTCACCGGCGGGCACGTCCGTATTGGCACCGACGTGGTGGAAGAGTTCGTTCATAAAGCTCTGGCAGAATTTCATGACTTCCCTATCCGACTTGCCCTTGGGATCGAAATCGGATCCGCCCTTACCGCCTCCCATTGGAAGGGTGGTCAGAGAATTCTTAAAAACTTGTTCGAAGGCCAGGAACTTCAGCATTCCCAGCGTCACCGTGGGGTGAAACCGCAAACCGCCTTTGTAGGGACCGATAGCCGAATTGAATTCGATTCGGTAACCGCGATTGACCTGCACCTTGCCCTGGTCATCCAGCCAGGGAACGCGGAACATTACGACGCGTTCAGGCTCAGTAATCCGCTCCAGAATCTTCTCCTCAATATATCGAGGATTCCGCTCCAGTACAGGTTGAAGGGATTGGATTACTTCCGTTGCCGCCTGAATGAACTCAGGTTGGGCAGGATTTTTGGCTTTTAACTTCTCAATAAATTCCTTGATCATCACATCGCTCCTTGCATGTTTGTTGTATCCTGTGAAGAGCGTGAAGCAACTTCCACTCAGCACCAGCCTGAATTTTATAAATCGTAAAAGCTTACATATGAATTGTCGCATGGAATATTCTCTTATCCATGCGACAACGCCCTGTAACTGTTACAGATCGAAATTCGGGGCTGCTGAGGGAAAGTCGGCTGTTCCGCTGCTTCGTATAATTACCTGTTTAATAGTTTCTTAGACACAAATTTTGGAATGATTGCAAATGCAGCAAAACATTAGTGAATAATATAACAAATTCATTTCGAAATGCAAGCATTTTATTTATAAAGTTGCTTTTGTTATTTTAATAACTTTAAAGAGGGGGAAACTGGTGTCATATCTTTCCGGTAGGTTGGGATCACATGAAGGCAACTGCGCACATGGTCGGAATGTTGAAGCATGCATTCTCAAATTTATGCGGCTCAGGGTCAATCCAAATTTATCTCGAGCTGCGCCATGTGTCCCTCCTCGAAGCCAACTGAATGGAAGAGCTTGCGGATGACGGGATCGGTGGCGACCACCATGGTATAGACCACCTTCACATTCAAGGCTTTGAACTGCCGCAGCAATTCCAGGATCAACTGTTTGGCGATGCCCTTTTTCTGAACGTCCGGGTGTACCCCGATCAATTCCACCCATCCGATACCCGCTTTGACGCCGAATTCCCATCCGGAGATATTCCCCATAACGTAGCCGACAACGCGATCACCCATGGTAGCGACCAGTGAGAGGTTGGGGTGCCGGAGTCGAAAAACGGCGAACTTTTTCTCCCAGTAATCTTTGCGTTCCTCTCCATTCAGGAGAATGCTATCCAATTGCACTAACGCATCGAAATCATCCGATTTTAAGAGCCTGATATTCAGCTCTTCTTTTTTTAATTCTGACATTATCATTCCAGGGATAGTATTGCATTGCAGTTAAGGCTATGAGCATTGTCAAAATAGAGGTAAGTTACCAATAAAACATCTGCGATCAGAAATTTAGCCCTGTTGAATTTAAAAGTCAAGAAAAAACCGATTTACAATCTATGAAGGGAAATTCTTCAGAGGCGAGTAACCGGAGGAGAGCTATCAACTGATGTGGCAACAACAGCGGTCAATCGCAGGCTTCCTCTTCGAGCTCCCGAGTGCACCAGCCCCGTGCATCCAGCCTGGGGGAAAATCCGTTCGTCGCTTCCAACCGCTTCAATATGGAACGCTGCTTTTTGCTTATTTTCTGAGGCCTGGAGAGTGCGTATTTCACAACGAGATCTCCGCAACCACCGCCATTCTTCGGCATTCCACGGCCGCGAACCTTCAGCGTACCGGAGCTCTTCTTGCCGGATTCGATTTTCAGCGCGATGGGGTTTTTGAGGCTGGGGACTCGCAACTCACAGCCCTCCAGCCACTGCGTCAGACTGATGGTGCAATGGTAGATTAGATCATCCCCTTGGCGGGTGAAATAGGGATGTTCCTTCTGCTTGATGATGACCTGGAGGTCTCCGGCTTCTCCGCCGGGGTGCCCTTCATGTCCCTGGCTTTTAACGATCACTCTATCCTGATCCGACGAGCCGGGCGGTATGCCCACAGTAATCATAACGTCATTCAAATTCTGCCCGAGACCTTCGCATGAACTGCAGGCCTTCATCGGCTGAATACCCGTTCCCCCGCACTTCCGGCAGGAGATCAACGCATCGCTGCCGTTGATAAAGTCGGGCACCTTCCCCGTACCCTTACAGGACGGACAAAGCCCACCTTTCGCTCCGCCCGCTATGCCCGTTCCTTCACAGTCTGAACACGATATTCTGCGGCGTAATTTCACTTTTTTCATCACGCCTTCAGCCAGTTCTTCCAGTGTGAGATACAGCTTGATAACTATATCCTTACCGTTCCGGGAATGGGGTTCTTTCGCCGACGGGTCCCGGGATTCCGTCTGAGGCGCGTCGCTTTTGCGCCGCTTCCCAGCCTGACCCACGCTGAAATGCGGATTAGCGGCGAGGTAGGCCTTTCTGCGCCGGGGATCCGACAGAATCCAGTAGGCGTGAGCGATCTCCTTGAATCTTTCTGCTGCGTCAGGATCGCTGTGATTCACGTCGGGGTGGAATTTTTTTGCCAGCCGCCGATAGGCTTCCTTGAACTGGCGTTCGCCTGCTGATTCGTCCAGTCCCAGCACAGCGAAGAGGTTACCCTGGGGCATTACCGTTCTCTGCAACTAACATCACAAAGATTATAGGGGACACATGGTCAAAAATCAAGGAGAATCGTCAACATTTTGAGGCAAAAGGGGGGAAAGTACAATTTGGGAAGTAATTGTTGCAGTATTATTAAAGGTGGAGATCAACTTGTCCGGGAAGGCATGGAGCGGCGAATAAGGGTCAGTGCAATTCCGGAGATCTTGCGCCACCCTGGGATGGAAATGCGACCGTCGTAAACCTGGAATTTCCGCCTCTTGATCTCTTCCAACGTGCGCCTGTAAACACTCTTCATAACCTCGGCGGGGAGCAATTTTTTGGACTGATCACCCACCAACCGGGGATCCGCGGAATGATAGTATTTAAGGGCGCGGCTGTATTGAGACTTCATCAGATCCAAAAAACGGCGGTCATAGATTCGATTTTTCAAATCTTCTTCCGAGTACGAAAAAGCCTCGAGATCTTCAAGTGGTAAATAGACGCGGTCGCGCCTCAAATCCTCGGCGATGTCGCGCATGATGTTCGTCAATTGAAAGGCGATTCCCATGCTATCGGCGTACTCGTCCGCACGATTTCCACGACAACCGAAAATACGCACGGATACCAGACCGATGGAAGAAGCCACCTTACGGCAATAGACTTTCAGCTCTTCGAAAGTGCAATAGCGGCGCGGTTGCAGATCCATTTTAATGCCGTCCAGCAGTTCGAAGAAGGGTTCTGCGGGAAGCTCAAATTGTTCCATGGAGTCCATCAAGGCCAAGAAAAGCGGCGAATCCACTTTGCCCTCAAGGCATCGGTTCAAAGCGGACTCCCAATCAGCTAATTTACTCTTCCTCTGTTCGACGCTTAAGTCACTCTCATCGTCGGCGATGTCGTCGGAAAGGCTGCAGAAAGCGTAGAGAGTGGAAAGCGCTAAGCGGCGGGATTTCGGCAGGAATCGAAAGGCGGGGTAAAAATTTCGGGCTCGTTGTCGAGCAATTAAATCGCAGTAGCGGTAGGCATCCTGGAGATTCCCCTCATTCGACATCTTTATCTCATTTTTGCTTTTCTGAGATAGGTCGCGCCGGGGCTTTGGGCTCGCCCATCGGAAATTGTTTTAAGCGGTTAAAAGAGGTCAATAGAGCGCCGATTTTTTGTCTCGCATTCAGCCTAACTCTGCGATGCAAAACCGCCAAAGGATCTCTCTCCAGGGTGTCGAGAATTTGCAATCCACCGAGCGCGAAGAGGCGCACAGACATTTTCAAGCGGCCCTCTAATCGCTCGGCGAGCGGCAGACCGGCCAGGAGGTATTTATAGGCTCTGACGATCTGGAAGCGAAGCAACCCTTCCAGACGAGGACTGGGCGTGCAATCGAGAATCTCCACGGGGTCAACCTCGAAGCGGCGGCACTCGTCGAGGGGAATGTAGATTCGATTCCTCCGGGCGTCGTCTCCCACATCCTGACAGAAATTAGCCAGTTGGAGACCGGTGCAGATGAAATCGGATAATACATCCATTTCGGGATCATTATATCCGTAGATCCGCAGAACCAGGCGACCCACGGGGTCGGCGGAACGGCGGGTGTAATCCCGGAGGGTATCGAAGGTATCGTACCGGTTGATCTTTAAATCTTGCTGGAATGCATCCAATAAATCAAAGAGGAGTTGAGGCGGGAGGTGGAAGCGCGTGACCGTGCATTCCAGAGCTTTTGTGATCCGGTGGGAGGGATGACCTTCGAGAGTATTTCTTAATTCTTGCCTCCAGGACTCCAATCGCTTCAACCCCTCGCGGTCGTCAGTGATTTCGTCGGCGAGGTCATCCGCATAGCGGCTGAAAGCGTACAATGCGGCTAAGTGAGGCGTAAAGCGAAGAGGCGTCAAGGGCCCCAGAACAAAGAAGTTTTCGTAATGACCGAGAGCGATTCTAACGCAATGGAGCTGAGCTCTTCTGAGCGCGAACCGGAAAAAACTCATATTAGACGCATCATTCTTCCATGCTGGCAGGCGTGCGGTCCACTCTGGTGTCATCGTCTTCCCCACCTAAAACAGGTAGATCAATGACTCCGATGCCCACCGGCGTGCGGTTTCTGCAAGCCTCAATGAAGCAGTGCCAATGGTATTCCCCTTCCATTGTGGCCTGCTTGCTGACGTACGGTTTTTCAGATGGTGCGAATTCCAACTGACAGTGTTTGCATTTCATGTTTCTCCCCCCTGATTCTATCTCTAACTTTGCTTAAACTCTTCCAGTTTTCGTTCCATCAGAGACCTGATATCATGCAATCTATCTTCACTGGAAGCCTCAAAGCGCATCACGATCACCGGCTGGGTGTTTGAAGCTCTGATTAAGCCCCAGCCGTCATCAAATATCACTCGAACCCCATCTACGTTTACAACTTTGTACTCCGATTTAAAGTATTCGCTGACTTTTTGGACGAGCTCAAATTTTATTTCATCCGGGCATTCGATTCGAATTTCCGGAGTCGTATACATAGTCGGCAAACCCCACAAGAGCTGGGATAGGGGTCTGGCCTCTTCACAGAGCAGTTCCAGTAATCTCCCCGTGGCGTAGATGGCGTCATCAAACCCGAAGTAACGGTCGTTGAAGAAGACGTGGCCGCTCATCTCGCCGGCTAACAGGGCGTTCTCTTCCTTCATCTTCTTTTTGATGAGCGAGTGGCCGGTCTTCCACATGATGGGCTTACCGCCCTTCTGCTCGATGTCATTATAAAGATTCTGGGAGCACTTTACTTCGCCGATAATGGTGGCACCTGGATGCTTCTTTAAGATGGCCCGGCTGAACAAGATGAGGAGCTGATCGCCCCAGAGAATATTCCCCGTGTCATCCACCACGCCAATGCGGTCGGCGTCCCCGTCATAGGCGATACCCAGGTCGTATCCCATCTTCTTGGTTTGATGAATCAGTTCATCCAGATTCGCGGTGATGGTCGGATCGGGGTGATGGTTGGGAAAATTGCCGTCGGGTTCGCAGTACATAGCTTCAACGAGACATCCCAGGTCTCTAAAAAGGTCCGGAGCCACCAGACCGCCGCAGCCGTTGCCGCAATCCATCACCAGGCGGATGGGTTCGTCAATCTTCAGGTTGGCTTTGAGATACGCTTTGTATTCAGGAATGATGTCATACGATCGCACGTTTCCTTGGCCGGATTCAAACTTTCCGGTTTCGATGAGACTGTAAAGATCCTGAATCTCCGCACCGTAAAGAGAATCGCTCCCGATATTCAGCTTGAAGCCGTTGAATTCGGGCGGATTATGACTGCCGGTAATCATTATTCCGCCGTCCACCTTCAGATGGACGATGGCGAAATAGAGCAGCGGCGTGGGCACGATTCCCAGGTCTATCACTTGCAGTCCGGCGGCGGTCAATCCCTCGAGCAGGGCATCGTGGAGACGCGGTGAAGAGAGACGCACATCTCGTCCCAATACCATACTCTTGCCACCGGTGTGTATCAACCTGGTGGCATATCCCAATCCGAGGTTTTTAACCGTGGCATCATCCAGATCGCGGTCTGCCACTCCGCGGACATCGTATTCGCGAAAGATTAGACGATTCATCTTATTCGGGTTTTTATGGAATCCTTCCACAGAACTCGTCTGTGAAAGCTCAGGTTCCTGGGTTTTTACAATTCTTCACAACTCTACCACAAAAGCGGCAATCAAGTTACGAAAGGATTTTAAGTATTTCAACATAAAAAATAAAAATTTTAAGCTTACAGGACTCTCTGGTAAATCCGTAGGTACATTTCCAATACCTTCTGAACGTTATACAAAGATTGGGCTCGAACACGCCCAGTTAAAGCCATTTTGCGGCGGAGCTCATCGTCCTCCAACAGCAGCAGCGCCTTCTGAGCCATTCCTTCCACGTCACCTACCGGCAGCAAGAAGCCGGTTTCACCGTCCACCACGACTTCCGGAAGGCCGCCCACATTTGAACAGATAACGGGTATGCAGGAAGCGCTGGCTTCCAGGGCGGTTAACCCGAAGCTTTCCGTCTCACTGGGCTGCAATAAAATATCCGCCTTGTTCATAATCTCCGCCACGTCCAACTGCTGGCCTAAAAAATAGACGTCACCTGCAATCCCCAGTTCCTGTGATCGTCTCTCGGCCAGAGCACGATCAGGCCCGTCTCCGACCATGAGTAATTTCGCCGGTCTCTTCCGGCGGACAATGGCAAAAATCTCGACGACGTCCTTGATTCGCTTTACGGGACGAAAGTTAGAGACGTGCAACAGGATCGCCTCTCGACCGGTGGTAGATGACAGAAGGTTGATGCCATCTCTGGGACAATTGAACAATTCGGGGCGAACAAAATTGGGAATAACGTGAATTTCCCGCTCAACCTTGAAAACCTTGAGAGTTTCCTCCTTTAAAAATTGGCTGACGGCGGTGACCGCATCCGATTTCCGGAGAATAAAACGGGTGATGGGCATAAAAGAGGGAGCGTTGCCGACCAGCGTAATATCGGTTCCATGCAGGGTGGTGACGACAGGGATGCGGTAATCCTCCTGCATCTCCTGAGCCAGATAAGCGGAAATGGCGTGCGGGATGGCGTAATGGGCGTGGAAGAGATCCAAATGCTCAGCGCAGGCCACCTCGACCATGCGGGATGCCAGCGAAAGGCTGTATGGAGGGTATTCGAAAAGAGGATATTCCGTCACCTCGACCTTGTGAAAGTGCAGGTTGGGATGATAGCAGGTCAATCGGACCGGTGGGGCATAAGAGATAATGTGAACCTGATGCCCCCGTTGGGCCAGTTCCATGCCCAGCGAGGTGGCGACCACACCCGATCCGCCGAAGGTGGGATAACAGGAAATGCCGATGCGCAGGTGATTCATGGAGCGTTTATCATAATTTGTTTGGAATGTTCTC
>CAZHMN010000055.1:0-19780 GCA_964533705.1 uncultured bacterium | reverse complement strand
GCATTCAGCAATGAACCTTGACCGGAAACTCTGATGCCTTCAGGTTGAAGCGCATACCAGATGCCGCCTTCAGCGAAAACCGTATCCACAAAAGTTAACGTTGAACAGATTAACGTCATATTTTGCAGCCAGATATTAGGACGATCTCCACTGGCGGGAGTTAACCAGAATAGCTGCCCTGAACCGGTCGCTTCCAGTTGAAAATTCTCCAATATCAGCGAATCAGCGGCACAGCTGAACGCTGAATCACTAACAATCCAATGCGACCAGAGACCATCGCCCTTAATCTTCAACCTCTTGCCGGACGGAATGTTGACCTTTCGATCCGTATATCTGCCCGGATGCAGGACGATCATGTCTCCAGATTTGGCGCTGTTGACCGCCGCTTCAATCGTTGAGTATCGGAGACCCTCCCCGACGTAGATGACGTTGTCCGGCTGCTCTACGGCTCGTCGATCGTAGCGTAGATCGATCTGTGCATAACACAGCTCGCACAGACTGAAAAGAAATAATCCGGCGACTAGTAGCACTATCAAATTTATCAATCTTTTCATTTTATTTCCCTGCTTAGAAATTCATGGTCTGTGATATGGTTACTTTCAGACAGTCGGCCAGAGCACTATCTACATGCGTCGCCAGGAAATCCAGGTAATCATATCCTATGCCATCTTGATCAATGCGCAAAACGTACAATCCGCTGTCAACAAAGCTGAAACTGTAATCATAATTTCTCTGTGAAAGTCCACCTGTGTAATCCTGAGCGAAACGCCAGGCATTAGGTCGCTGAGCTAATGTGTCACCCGCGCTTTTGCTCCTGGCGATGCAGTATTGAAATGAAAGACTGTCAATCGTTGAGGGTGCTTTAAGATTATCCACCCTCAGCCACCAATGAGAGAAACCGCCCCGCTCGTCAGGAAATTCCAGCTTGAGATTAACCGAAGATTTCTGACCATACAGAATGAATGATTTCGGATAAATACCCCGCTTGGTCGTCGAGCCGACCAGGAAAATCGATCCGATTGTCAGCACGATCAAAATGCCCGGTATATAACGTTTCATCGTAACCTCTCTATTCTAAAGACGTTGTTGATTGCGAACCGACGTCCTGTTCGGGTTTGGCCTGGTCAGAATCCGTCGCCGTTGGAGAAATACTTGTAGTCTGAAACTGGACTTTGCGGATCTTCTGTAAGGTGGCTTTGAATTCCAGTACCTGGCCGGTGCGCTGATCCCTGGGGTACTGTATTTCGGTGAAAACCATATCATCATAGACCTTGAGCTCTGATACCACAGTGATCATTTCCTTCGATTCTCGCAGCGCCTGCAGCGTATCCATAGCATTCTGAACGCGATCCTCAAAAGCCCCAATTCCAAACAGTTTCACCGGCGTATTCGACACGATTCCCCGGATGCTGATTTCCTCTGGCTGCAGGATAATGTGATCGGCGATGGTGGCACCGTCCTCCACCGGTGAACTTGTCACCAGGGACCGCATCAGGTGATTCTCACTCAGAATCGCATCTATTTCAAAGGCGAAGGCCGTTAATCCGGACTTCTTGAAGCCGGTATCCCGGGATCCGCCTAGTAAAAGCTGCAGCATTATTCCGTCTTGGGGAAATTACGTTGAATGTCACGAGCTAAGGTATCCAGAGAGTCGCTTACGGATTTCTGCGTCGCTTGAATAACTTTATCTTCAGATGCGCCCTCCGGAAGCGTAACGCTGATGTGATTTTCAGCATTAACAACCACGGGTTGAGTTGTCGATGATGGCTTGATATATGGAACTGGTTCTGGCAAACCAACCCAATTCAAACCTAGCGTGGCTAATGTATTGAGACCTTTTATGAAATCATTGATATAGGGTTTTGCCGCCTCGAAACCTTCTTTTGAAAAAATGCTGGGAGGTTCTCCGGGTTTACCTCCGCCTTTGCCGAATGGTCCTGGGAATTCCCCCAAAATGTCCTGGAACATTGAAGGACCTTCACCCTTCATCCATTGGATGAAATCCATGATAGGAATAATTGCGGCAGCGATTTGAGTTATATAGGGTGCCAAAGTTGATACAGCTAAAACGATCTTACTTAGAATCAACGACCCAACACTTAATGCTGCCAATGCGATACCTAGATTAGTGAAGAAATCTATTGTTTCAGGACTGGCTTCGCGAATTGCATCCGTCAGATCTTCAATTCTTTTAGAAATTGATGCAAATGCGCCTTTTTCACCCAGCGCATCACCTAATTTCTGGGATGCCACAATGATTCGCTGCTTAGCCTGCTCATATTCATATCCAGTCTTGTTAATGCCTTCCGCCATCTCTTTATGCGCTTCAGCCGTAGCTCCCGTCACATTTTCCATCTCCTTCGTTTTCCATGTATAGGTTTCGGCAAGATTGGTTAATAGTGGGAAAATAGCCGTTAAACCTTCTGCACGCATGACCAATTTCCCAATAGACTCCTCGGATCCATCTGTTGTGGAAATGACCTCTTTAAGAGCGCCTAATAATCCTAATTCTGTGAGTATGGTTTTGGACGATTCATATCCAAGTTTCTTTATAGCAAGTTTCATATTTTCGGTCGGTCGTATGAAGGCCCGCATGATCGATGCTAACTGGGTTGATACCTTATTGGTATCCCCTGTCACGCCTGTTAATGTGGCAAATAGGCCAAATAATTCTTCTACTTTGAGGCCGAGGGTTGAGGCTAATGGAGTGACATTTTGTATTTCAGAAGCTAACTCCGGGAATGTTGTTTGCCCGAGCTTTACAGTTTGAAACGCTAAATCAGCAGAATGTTGAACGGCTTCCGCTGATGTATCCCCATAAGCTTTCGTTACAGCACTGGTTAAATTGATTGCATCGGTAACAGTGGCCATTCCCGCTGCAGCAGCCTCCGTATTGATCTTCAATATTTCTTCTGTATCTGCAGTATCCCCGAAAGCCGAAATCACCTGGTAAAGCCCCCCTGCGATGTCATCGGTCGATTTTCCGAATTGAATGGCCAAATTCTGAACGGTGCTTTTCAATGACTTGACTCGTTCGATATTCCCCGGAATCAAAGTAGCAACATTGGCCATGGCCTTGTTGAAATCCATGCTGGCCTTGAAAACGCCAATACCCATCCCCACTAGAGGAGCTGTAATCATAAAAGACATCTTCCGGCCGACATTCTGCATCTTCCCGGCGAACCGCATCACCGCCGTATCGGCCTTGCGCAAGCCAGCCATATCGGGCGAAAATCCCAGCCGGGTGACCAGTTCTCTAACGACCATATTTCCCCTATGAATTGATCTTAGCGTTTTCTACGGCCTGCTTTTCGCATTCATCCCGCCAGTCCAGTAATGCATTGGCTTTGGCCACGTCCAGGAAACTCCAGCTTTCGCATATCTCTCTCAATGTCGCTACCTTTTCGATCACTAATCTCCAGATCAACCATTCCCGGTGAAGATCCGGATCTAATTTTTTATTGATTTTTTGTTGCCAGCCGGGGATTTCGTCAGTCCGAGTACCTTGTCGGTCAGACTTCCAATATCCCCGCCGCCGAAAAAATCCCCGTAATTAACCTCCACGATGAAAACCAGTAGCTTAACCAGGGAGCTCAACCGCCCGGCGAAATGATTATTGAAGAGAATTCGGCCATTTTGATTGCCGAAGGACCCACCTTGATCGGATCGCACATGCGTCCCCTGCAGCATACGGAAGAAAAGATCGGCGACATGTTTTTCCCCTAATCGCATGACAAGCGATGAAAAAGCTCGACCAACAGCGGAAAAATCCAGATCGATGTCGAGGATTGATTTGGGGGCTTCGTTTTTGGGGACGCTGCCCTCGACGATGTTCCCGACAGAAGTGCCGAAGATTTCGAGTAATTTGGTCATAATGACGATCGCTTCATCGGCGGGAAATTGCGTCACCTCATAGTTGACGCCATCTATCTCTTTGGGAAAGGATTTTATAGGCATGATTCATGCTTTCTTTTTGACTACTGGTTCAGCACCGCCTCGGAAGCTTTATTGCCGCCGATGAAGATTTCCAGATCGGCGCAGTCAATGGTCCACTCGATGTTGCCGATCTCCTTACCCGCCTCCCAATCAGGCATCTTGCGCACCCAACCAGTGCCGGAAAAAATAGTTGTCGCTCCAGACAAATCCGTAGCTCCAATTGGCACCACGCCGCTATTTTGCAGCTCGTCCAAGATAGCTAATCCTGACAGCACGTCGTTCGAGGGACTTGTCTGCAAAAGCGTCAGAATAACAGTCCCGGAACGGTCGTTGGACTTGGCCCGAGCCGTCTTTCCATCAGCACCGACGACCTTGCTAAACATATCCGAAGATCGTTCCACCCGGATAAAGGTCCCATCGGCGTACCCGCTGATGGGCACTCCTCCGACAGAGATCACCACTTTGGCGGGATCTAAAGTTCGTACTTCAGCCATTTTCTATTCTCCTGATCATGGAATGTGAAAATTTTCTAATCTAGACGCTGATCGTACCGCGAATTGCGACCGAATGCACCGCGCCGGCAAGGGTCCCGGTAAAAGTGATGTCGGGAAGATAACGGTTGGCCCGATCAACCGGGCTGACGTCGGCCACGAGTGGAGCCGAAACTACAGGGGCGGGATCTGCCGCCAGGACGTTGGCCGATACAGCCGCGCTCAGTTGCGCTTTTACTTCGCCGACGACCGATTGCACCCCGGGATCCGTATAGGGAACCTTGGGTTGCGTTTCCAGAAGGGCGAAAACCCGTTCAGCGATGCGCATTTCCAGCCAATCGATGCCCCTCATGACGTCCAGGTATTCTCCAGAACCGACCCGGCCTTCTCGGGTCATATTAACGCCATGAATGGCCTCATAGATGTTGCAGTACTTCCCTAAAGCGTAATTTGCCTCGGTATCAGTTAGAGTAACGACTGTCACTCCGGAAAGCGTCTTAAACATCCAGGTTGCCGAACCGGGTTGCATAGGCAGCATTTTCCCGAACCAGGCTGCATCTGGCCAAGGATCAGTTGCCGATCCATCAGCATTATTGTGATAAATCACCCCAGAACGGGCATAAGAATTTGATTTGAAGGTCGACGCCACGTCCGTTGTACCTGATCCCAGAATGACCGGATCATTCGAAGCGGTCAAGAATAGCTTGGTATGAGTTTCAACCCAGGCCGCTACAGCTTCCACGTCGCTCTGAGTTCGTTCGCAGATCACCAGGCCATACCATTCATCAGATTCAAGAACCACCTTATTCAATGCTTCAACCCAGGTTTCACCGGCCGCATTCTTACGGCTAATGGCGATCTGATCCGGTGCAGGATCCTGGGAGAAAGCAGCTGAGGCAGCTTTGTATTCCAAATCGGTCGTAGCAAAATCAACGGCAACAGCCGTCATAGAGCTGTAAAATCGAATCCGGGTGAGTGCTTGAGTTTGGGCATCTTCTACGCCAGGCTGAGATGCACCTCCAGTAATCGCAATTTCGGTAATTACGATCTTAGTATCATCTACAGACGTTATGGTGATCGTATCCTTCCAGGCATGTTCCTCGGCCGTAGCGACGGCGGTAGCTACGTCAGCATGATCTTGAATGGCGGTAGCGATGGCGTCCATGGTAGCATCATGGCTGGTTGCATAGGTGACGGGACCAATGGTATCACCGTTAACCTTACAGGTGAATTGATTTTCCGTCACCATTTCAGCATCGAATGTCAACACCCAGATGTCTGTCTTGGGTAGCTTTTCCGATTCCCCCAGGATATTCAGAGTTCCAAATCCGGTTTGTGATATACTGGGAGTTTCGAGGCTGATCTGGACGTCGACAATATCTCGAATGGAAGACATGTTGAACTCCTAATTTAAGTCTCTACATTTATGGTAAGTTCGTGATCTTCAATTTCGCCCTCTATGGTCGTTTTTTCAATCACGCCGGTTTCAACCCCGCACGGTTCAGGAGGTGTTTCTCTGAAGGGTACGGCTACGCGCAGTCGGACATCCAATAGAGCTCGTTCTTCTCTGAAGGATCCAAAAAGGGAGGTAATGTCAGAAAGGCCGTGCGTATCAATGAATACAATCCCCTGGGTTTCGAGGGATTCATAGACGAGAGGCACTCTAAATGCCTCTTCCAGATCGGCCAGCGCTTGGTATGAACCTTCTCCTAATGCCTGTATAGAAAGAGTGATTTCCCGGTCACCGCGCTTGTGACCATAGCCGCTCACAGGATCCGGAGGAGCGATATAATCGTTACCAATCGCTGAGCGATTTAGGATTTTCAATGTGACATACAGTTCATCAGGAGCAGGACCCGTCTGCTCAGCCCAGATGACCGGCACTTCTCCCATTTGTGAGCTGATCCATGTATGGATCAGGGACTTGAAATAGCTGAAATCTATGCCTTCGCTCATGGTACTGGCTTCACCGCTATGGCTCGGTAATGATTTATGACGTCCGATTTAAAAGGAGCAACTGCGATAATCTCAAAATTTTCGCTTTCAATAACAATCAAATCCGAATTCTGTGCATCTTCCGAACTGGCAACCAGGAGCTCCGTATCTGTGTAGATTTTGAAAGCTTGGTCGGTTCGCCGACCTTCCGGCAGTAAATTTACCTGTTCTGGACGCAGCGGTTGAACACTGGCTTTAATTTCCATTTCAGTCGGATCGCCTTCAACCCAAATTCCGTCGACGTAATTCCCTGCGGCCCGGCGGATCACAGTAAAAGTGCTGCGAAAACTCATGTCATTTCAATCTTGTGCCGAATTGACTGCTTTAACTGCCCGGTATCGACCAGCGGGTTATCGATCAATACGCCTTTGCCTACCTTGGCGCCCTTCTGCTTCTGGGTTGATAGAGCATTGGGCGGGCTTCGCAGTGTATTGATCTTCTCGACGATCTTGTCCTGCATCTTCTGTCCCATGGTATCCAGGGACTGCCTGACCGTACTCGAGCCAGTTTTAATCTTATCGAATTCTCGGGCTGACATGGTGAACATATATTCTCTCTGCTCATCAGCCGTCGAGCGGATAAACGAACGTTCCGGGATATGCCTCTTTGGGGAACCGAATTCATTGACGGCTGCTACGGTTACCAGATCGGCTTCTCCATCCTGATGTTTGCCAGATCCTCCTAGTATCCCCACGGCAACGTGAGCGCTTTGAGCCAATGCCATCTCCCGCTTGATGCGGTCCCATCCCCGGTCGATTTCCTTGACTTTAACGGCCATAATACCCCGACATTCTGTTCATGGGTGGGAATACCGATCCTCTAAGCAAGGATTTCAGTTCTTGTCCCCATCGGGTTGAGTCTAAATGATCAATTTCAGTGCCTTGATAGGGTCGCGCATAGGTCCGGGATAAATCCCCCTCTTTTTCGGATACAAGAGGTCCTGCAGCTGATTTGGCTGTATTTTCGCTTGTCAGCCAGTGGAGTACCAGAAGTGCACAAGCTGTATCGTAATTCGATCCCAGGACGGAAGATGAATACTGCTGCATTGCCAGTGCAATCAGGTCCGGCAATCGTTCCTCTTCAGCGTACTCCGGTGCTCTAACTGTTATGATGTTAGTGATGCTCTGTGCGCTCATACTTCGTCTTCATCTGATTCGGTTTCAGGCTCTTCCTCTTTGGGGGGCGGAGGAGCAATAGCTTCAAGCTGCTCGGAAATGGCTTTCTGCACGGTGGCCCGGGAATCAATTTTAGCGAAATGCTCTAGCGTCGCTCGATCGAATGTGTTCTTCACGACGCCGATCATATCCTTATAAGGCATATCCGGACCCGGCTCAGGTCCCGATGCCTCAACTTTGACCTCAGCTTGGGTGACGTTGGCTTTGGCGCCGACGATAGCCATTGTGCCATTCTGCAGCTCATGCTTGAACTGGCGATCATTCAGCAAGCGATCCTTCAGATGATCCGGCACATTGTTATTGCCGGGCATGAAGAAATGGCCGCAAATTCGAGTGACGCGTTTCCCCGATCGTTTGACAATCATCATGTCCTCTCTATTAGATTTTCTAAGATTCCGAAAAACAATTATAGCCCCGGTCTAGATGCCTTCCAAAATCTTCATAGAAAGGGGTCGATAGATAATCACGCCGCCGATCCGACCCCAGCAGGGTACCACTAATTCCAGATTTCTCGCTTGAGCTGCCTCTTGTGTGAATGGCATTGGGAGTTCGAGGCTCAGGCAATCCGGATCTTTTTGATAGGCAACGGCGATATCAGAAGAATCTCCACCGCCCACGATTGCCGGGGAAATATTCTTCAGCTTGTTCAAGGGAACGACCGTATCGATGTAAGCAGAATTTTTCAGGAAAAATTCCAGGATGGTCGTATCGGAAGTGGACGATCGCGGCTTCGTGCTGATTAAGCCGTATTGCGCCACAGGCAACAGAATGGTATCGGGAGCTTCGACTTCGTTAGTTAAATCAATGATGTCCTGAACCATGCCATTCAGATCATCGAGGATTTCATCAGCAGTCTTATCTTCCCAGGTGGTTTTACCACTGTCGCCAGTATCGGCAAGACTAGCAGGAATATTTTCATTGGTGAGAAATCCAGGCAGATTGTTCTCCTGATCACCGAACCAAGCGATATTATCAACCAAAGTATCGAAAGCCCGTCGTGCAGCTGCAGCCCTTTTCATTTGAAGTGGTTTCCCAGCATGCATTGCAGCCTTGATCTCTTGGAGATTCCAACCATAGGAATCGCCGATGGTCTTGATGATCGAAGAATATTCCTTGCCTTTTACGTCTGCCCTGGGCAGATCATCGGCATAACTGGCAATGATTTGTGCCAGACCCACTTCTTCATAGACCTGATAGACGATGCTTTCCGCGCCCGGGCCAGCTTCGGTTGATACTGGGATGAGAGATGTAGCTTTCAGTTTGGGAAATTGGATCTCATAGATTTTGGGCTTGAGATATTCCAATTCCCTCTGAAAAAACATACTCTCGTTGTCATCTAGAATTAAAAATCGATCCATTGTCTTATATCCTCCTGATGGTTGAGAATTTTATTCAAATCGATAGACTACGGGAAGTTGATTTCAATGGCTCCTACCGCGCCAGCCGAAGCGCTGATGACCCATTTAGCGCCAGTTAGACGCGTCGCCTTGCCGGAATCGGAATCCTTGCGGAATCCGCCTCGACCGTTAGAACCGCTGGCAATGTGGCGGAAATACACTGGATCATCAGAGGTTACCGCCTGTTCTGCAGTAACATATAGACGACCCCTGCGCAGCACATTGACCGTATCCATGGCCTTGTAAAAGATCTTGCCGACGTCGCCGGGATTCTGAGGCAGTTCTTCCCAGGTAGCACCAGCAGTTCCCTCATCGTTGTCCACCACGACAACACTGTTAATCCGCACTTCATAGCCTTCATTCATCAGAATGGTCAGGGTGCGCGCAGTAGCATCAACGGAAGTCGAAGATACTCCGACGACAGTCTCGATGAGCTGTCCTAAAAGAATCAAAGTATTTTCTTCGTTAGTGGCATATGTCACTGCGGCTAGAGTTACACCATTGATCGTAACGGTGATTGTATCATTAGCCGCCAGAGTATCACCCGTTAAAGTAATCACTGCCTTATCGTTGATCAGAAAACCGCCGACCTGTTCCATGTGCTGCGCGATCAACGAAGCACCCTGAATCGTATCAGTGCAGGATTCGGCGATGGAACTGATGGTCATATTGCCAGTGATACCGGAAACATCGACCGAGACTCCGCTAATATCGACATTGTCCTCTGCGACGATAGTGATCGTATGAGCGCTGTTATCATATGTGGCGGTTGCCACGAACGACAGAGCTTGTAATGCCGTGGCTACGTCGGTTAGCGTTTGGTCTTTACTGGTATTGAAAGAGGTGGTGATGGCATAGCCCCGGATGGTGACAACGATATCCCCGTCCGTATAGGTCCCCCCATCATCGGTAATGACCACGGTGTTGGCAATAGGCAACCTGCATTGCCGGTCTTTCCCGACAACCTTGACCAGGGCGAGCCCAGGGCCAATCCGTTCAGCGGCCACCATGCTCTCGACATAGTCGAAGCCAATGTCCATCTTCATGCCCGGAAAGCCTCTTTCCATGCTTTCACTATAGCTGAGCTGCATTTTATAATCTCCTTCTAGTTATTTTGAATCGATTATCCGATTAAATCAGAAAATCTTACGACTCTTTTTTGTTCTGCCAGGCGGTCTCTAATCCATCGACGTATTTCTTCCTGGCATCTTTTTCGCTGACGGGTTTTTCATCTCCCCGGGGCTGATTGGTCGATGCAGCACGTTGACCAGCAATGGTCGAATCCTTTTTCTCTGGGGGTAGACCATCGACGATCTGGGCGTAGCGGCCTTCGATGTAACCCTCGGAACTGTCCTTCAACGAATCCCGGAGAGCATCGCTCTTATCCTGCGGAGCCGATTGGATGATGATCTCTTTCATGATGTCTGAATCATTCATCTCATCGAGCTTTTTGATAGTATCCTCGTCCAATACGCGCCTGGCCGAATCAATAATCTGCTGACGCTTCTTTACAAGTTCGCGGACAGCCTCGTCTGAAGTCAATTTCTTAGCATCTTCGAGCTTCTGCTTTACGCCGTCCAGTTCACCTTTTTGCTTATCCATGGCCACCTGTACAGCCGGTTCAGCTTTGGCTTTTTGATCGCCATCCAGGGTGATCACGACGAAGCTGTCAAGCTTCTCCTGAAGCTCATCGGCCCGTTTGTTGGCCTTTTCCAGTGCATTAATGACTTCGGGCGCAGCTTCATAAGAGATTCCATCGATGATGATTTGTCTTAAGTTCTTTTCTGTGGACATTATTCCATCTCCTCTTTTTGAATCGATTGAATTGACTAAGATTGCGTCGGTCGAATCCAGATTTAACCGAGCCATAGCTCCGGCGCGGGCTAAATCGACGATGGCAAGGTGATTATAACGTATTTCGATCTGTCGAAGGTCATAATGTTCGCCTTCCCATTCGCCACCATCTAGATCAGCATAGGATATCTCATAACCCAGGGATAATTCGCGGCGTCCCTGTTCAATGGATTCGATGGCCGTTTTATCCGTTATGATCAGCGGACAAATAATGTAATCCCCATCGACCTGATAGTTTTCGCCGGTGGATCCAACCTGTAGGTCCTTGGCATTCTCCGCAGTCACGAAAAGCTCATCGGGGTGGCCGGAGACGATGGGGAGCATTCTGAGCGTGGCCATGGACGCGGACGAAAAGACGTCACGGGGATGGCGGAGTTCTTTGCGAATAGTCCCATCGGGATTTTTATAGAGAAAAATCCCAGTCCGGGTGACGATAGCATCACCCTTTAAATAACCTTCGGGCGTGCGTTCAATATTGGGTCTTAGCGAAATCTGATCGAATCGGCGAACTTTATTCATAGCATCACCTTTGCGGTTCCATTGTGAATTGCAGAAAGCATATCGTTGCTTGTTATCCGGGAAATCTCGGTTGGCTTCCGGGTCTGCCATGCAACGCTTGATGAACTGCTCTCTGGATTCATTTTTATTGGGTTTAGGCATCCTTCAATCGGCCAAAAAGAGAAAAGCCCCGAACTGACTACCGTTGTAGATAGTCAACTCGGGGCTTTCGGGCGAACTGCTTTTTATACTCTCAGGCCCGGCGGCTTCCCTAGGTTATGTTGCAAATATAGTAATTAATTATTCAAATGTCAAGTAAAATCGCAAATTTTTTAAAATATGATAAACATACCCATCAATTTAAATGATCATGTCGTATATATCGTGGTTTTTTGAGTTCTAAGTCAGGATTTCTTAGGTTTGCTTTGACCATTATTTCAACATTTCCAACCCCCCCATCACGCATGTTTACTGTAAACGTCATGGTCCCGGTGAAGCGATTTTGAATTTTCTCCGTGATTTCATTCCGAATGTTCCGGATGAGTATTTCCTTCGTTATCTTGTCGGGCATTGTCACTCCTCGAGCATAATCTGTTGGGCCATAGTATCCTCAAAAACCGCCTCCGCAGTGCACCTGCATTGCACCTCTTCACCTGGATGCCCGGTCGCCGGAGGATAGTCCCAACTGAACACCTGGCCTTCGTTGGCTTCATGCGTCGGTCTGACCCGTCGGTCGCCTGATGTGTGCCAGATGTACTTCCGGACGCCCATATTCTGCTGCCTGAGCATAGTCAGGTTGCCGTTGAACTTCGATACCTGGTCTCTGGCGATGACCTGTGCTCGCCGCCGATCGGTCGCGTAGCGTTCTCTAATCTGAACGGCCAGCTGCTCATGTCGCTTGCCCGATTGCACACCCCGGCGGATGATCCCCTCGATTTCACGGACGCTATCGTCTTTAATCGACGTAATCAGGCTGACATTTTCTTTGACGAAGGTATTCATTTCCTGCGCCAACCAGGCTTCTCGCTGGACGATTTCAGCCTTAAAAACCGCCTTCAGGACCTTGCGCCATTCCCGGTCGTTCCAATCCGATATCTCCTGGCCGATGCCCATGGCAACCGATTCAGCGATGACGAATTCCTCAGTAAGGCGATTCTTAACCTGTTCAAATTGCCGGTCGAGCGAATCATTCCAATCGTCGGCGCGGTCCGGTCTCAGCAGGTTCGCCTCGGCGACGATGGATTCCAAATGAGGGATCAACAGTTCTTCATAAACCTCGTAGATCACCTTGACCAGGGCGACTAGCTGCCGGCTGTAATCTCGCTGCAGTCCCTTGGGAAAGGCCATACGGGGCGGCTTGGGCAGCTTGCGGACTTTCCTCTTCCGGTTTTGCTGAGCCCGCTTGATCCTGAGTATTTCCTGAGCGCTTAATGGCATCATTCACCTTTCGCCGCTTCAGCTTCCAGACCCTTCTCTTCTTCACGCAACTTCTGATCCAGGAGGGTATCAATCGAATAATGATCTCCCCCGAAGCGCGATTCGGCCACCTCTTCAGCCGTTAATACTCCGTATTCTATGTACTTCTTGTCAGCCTCGGCCATCTTACTACGCACTTCCGCTTCTTCGGCCCTGGTCAATTGCCAGAGCGGATTCCAGTGGACAGCCCATTCCTTCAGCAATTTTCCCTTTAGCGGACCATCCTTACAGCTCATGACCAGCTCTATCAGACGGCGCACTACTGGTTCGACTATGTCCTTCTGCTGAGCAGCGATCATATCGTAGAAGTGCCGGATGTCGCTGTCACCGGTGGCGTTCAGACCGGCCGGAGCTTGTCCCATAAGCAGGGTGACCGGGATTTCGGCGGCGGCGGATAGACCCAACACCAGCTTATCCAGCAGATCAGAGAGGCCGGTAACGCTTGAGGCCTTCTTCTCATAGGTCTCCCCCTCATCTAAAAGCATGGTATTGAGGATATGGCGACTCTGATCCAGGATGTCCAGCCGCTTAATGATCATATCCTCCTGCTTTTGAGACAGCATTTGGCTTAAGCCCTTTACCGTCAAAACTGATAAAATAAAACTGTCGATAATCAATTCTGTGCCTGCATAGGCACTGCCTAAGCCGCGCAGACGTCTGTAAACCTTCTGGAGGTACGAATCCCCCCAACCCTGGTTCTGGTAGCGAGCTTGATCGGGCAATATTTCCCCATCCAGGCGCAGGACACGGGATTCATGGACTCTAAATGGATTGCCGTCTCTGTGTGGATTTACCGTATAATATTCCGGTGTGAGATATTTGGGGTCGGAGGCGTCATTGTAAAGATCCGTTGAATTCCAATTGACGCTGAAGCGGTCGAAAACGTTTATGCCCAGGACGTTCTTGAGTAAGTTCTGGTTAAGCGGCTTATCCAAATCCTGTCCATCGTCCAGCAGCATCACTCCGATAGAGCCGCCGTAAAGCCGGGCCCACCTGATCAGATTCGCAATGGCTTTTTTTGCACCAATCTTACTCAGATAATCCAGAAGCAACCCATCAGAATCCCCTTCGATCTCGAACCATTCCCGTGTCATCTCCTTGGTGGGCAAATCAATAATGCGCCGAGCAAACCCATCTGATCGATAGAGATCCGTCAAATAATCCTTACCCAGAATGATATCACCCCGAAAACTCGTGGATTCACGCCGATCTCTACCCCGCAGGCCCATCCCGGTCAGAATGTTGGCCCAGCCATCAAATATTCTGGTCATGGTTCTTTTCACCGGTTTTTCTTGATTGTTATCGCCCATTTCAGTACTCCGTTAATGCTTTATAATCGATTGTCCCGCCTTCGACGAAGGCGTTGACGTTAGCGGATAGAGCATCGACCTGGTCGTCATGAGCTCCATCCGGAAAATTCTCCAGCTCATTGAAGAGATCTTCGTTCCACGCGCCGCGCACGATTTTAATATTTCCTGCTTCAGCCTGAGAGGATGCCAGCCGCGCCCGGGTGATCTTATCCGTCGTCGGCCGAATTAATTTCACGATATAGCCGAAAAGCACTTTTTTAATGTAATACTGAACTTCGACCTCCCCCGCCTGGCCGGGATCCTGCTCTATGATCACCACCGTTTCCTGTCCGTCCCGGGTAGCCGTATTATAAATCGCCTTTTCCACCCTTCCGGGTGATTCCCGCAACCTCACCACGTCCTCAATGAACATCAACCCGGAATGACTGCAGCGACTCATCTTTAAACCCACCGTCCAATCGGGATCTTCATTTTCAGCCGACGGTTTCGTCGATGCGCGGTCCCAGGAACGCTGCTTCTGCCGCACGACGGGCAGAGAATCACGGTCTATGACCTCAAACCATTCCCTCCGAAAATAATTGCCGGCAGCCGGTCGCACCTTCCAGTTGCCCTGCAACAGCCGCAACCTCTCGACCATCTGCAAAGCCATCAGATTAGACAGGTATTCCGGATTTTTTTTCAGCAGGATCTTGTTGTCATAAATATAGGAGGGAATGAAGGTGAATGATTTGGGGATAGAGTGCGGAAACTGCTTCTTGAGTTTTTCAGGCTTGTTAGACCAATGTAATTCATCGTTGACATTGACGAACCAGCGGATTTTGCCGCTCTTCTTGGGATTCGCATATTCCTCGTTCTCGTCCAGATACCAGCGAATCAAATCTTTGACGAATGAATCGGGATCCGGGTTGCAGGTGGCCCGGATATATGGCCGCACGCCGGACACCGAGCGATTTCTGGAAAGCAGATAGAAAAATTGGCTGCGAGAAAATTGAGTCAGTTCGTCGAAACCTATGAACGCGATTTGTGCACCCTGCCAGTCGTAACGGTTTTTCTCATGCTCCATATGTGCAAAGGCAATCCTGGCGCCTAATGGGAAGGTCCAATCCAGCCGGTTTTCCCGAGGCTTGCCTTTCAATGTCTGATAGATGGTCTGGCTGGTATCCCAGAGACCGCCTTCTGCTAGAACCTGGCGGGTCGTCCGCCGGAATATAACGGCGCCGAATTGCGGATTGTTGATATGGCGCAAGGGCTCCATCAGCAGGGCATAAGATTTTCCCCCGCCGGCCGCACCGCCGAATATGGCGATGTCCGCTGGCGTCGATAGAAAAGCTTCCTGGGGCCCGGGCTGGGGGCGTATCTGGATTATATCTGCTTCATTCGCCGCCATGATCAACACCAGTGATAAAATCAGGATACATTTCGGCTTCACTTCGGCTCCTTCTTATCTTTTTCGATATGATCTCCTCGCTGATTGTCTGGTAAATAAATCTCCACACTTCCGCCAACAAGTGGAGCACCATCTTTTCCAGTGACTTCATGAGAGCTCTTGTGTTTCCAACCCCAAACGTTGGTCATATATGACATAATAGCTGCAACGTCCGGTATAACGGTCTTTTCAGTAATTTCCTCTCGTACAATTACACCACCTTCTTTGACGATTTTCTTCTCTTTGTATTTAAATCCCGTGATTCTCTTGTGCAAGGATAAAACTGCATCAGCTTTATAAACGAATCCCCCTTTTTTTAAGGACTCACAAAACTCTTTTTTATTCTTATCTTTTTTCCATCGATACAATGTAGCTGGTTTGATACCAAGTGCATCTGCTATTTCCCCATCGGTTGCGCCGAGAATTTTCATTGATTTTACCACTCTCGGCATGTAATCTTCATATTTAGTCGGTCTGGCCATCACTTTCTCTCGAAGGACCGTTGATCTTCAGCGTAGCGCCGCAGAGTAGGAGTTTCACCCCGGGCGCGGGCCAGACGGGGGTAGAGACTCCACTGGATCCTCTCTGCATACCGGGCTTTTTCTTCGGCCGATTTGAAGCGAATTTTCTTTCGCTTCTTACCCTGACCGGCCTTTTTGTAATGGGGTTTGCATTTGGCCATGATATTTGTAGCAGGGGTGGGATTCGAACCCACGACCTCCGGGTCATGAACCCGGCGTGCTACCAATTGCACCACCCTGCGAATAACTGCTGTTTTGAGCGCCGAGGTCGGACTTGAACCACCCTCTTCCGCCTGGCAGGCGGACGCATCGCCATCTATGCTTTCGGCGCTTTCGGATACGGCTGACGAAGAGCTTCAACCTGTATGCGCATTTCCTTGTCCAGTGGGTATAAATAGCGGTGTTTCCAGGTCTTCTCCGTCTGCACTAATCCCTTGATTGACCCTCTGACTGATCCAGCACTGCGCCGGTGCATGATCCGCCCTTTGTATAATACCCGGCTTTCTGGTTGAGTTCGACCCGTGTATATCCAATTCCCCGCCTGGTAAATCCCACCTTTATGGTTCTGCTCTGGATCAGCAAAGGAAACGATCAACCGCAATCCCGGATTGTGTTTTTTCAGTATTTTGATCGCAATCGCCACGCACCGACTAACCGGGTGATAATGGTCCCGCATGGCAATCCGCACCAATTCACAGCCTTCGGTCTGCTTGAGTCCGTATCGCTCGAGTAACCTGGGTGTCGCACCTCGCCCGAAAATGATAACGCCGACAAACCGATCATCTTCCCAAATTCCGATCTTGTTTAACTTCGCGGCTGGCATAGCCCTCGAATAATGCCAGTGCATGACGGCATATTTTGCCGCTTCGTAAGAACACCAATCGAGTTTAAGCTCAGGTTTTCGCTGCACCCCTTCACGACCTCAACCCCACGCTTGCTTTCAGTCTGATGAAATCTTAATATTTCCATCGACTGGAAGTGGAAGGGTTTTCCTTTGGCCGCTTCGTGCAGCGGTCGGTCGAGGAGGTGCAACTCCTTAACCCTCTTCCGGTCTATCTTTCCGGTTTGAATTTATGCCCACAGTTGGGGCATGTCACTATTGATTTCTCGTCTAATCTGCCCTGTCCATCTGAAGAATCGGGCTCGAAATCCGGATCTTTCAGTATATCTTCTATCTCCAAATCGCTGAAGCCGGTCAACGCCAGGTCAGATCCCATTTCCTGGATGGTCAACAGTTCGGCCTGCAGTATTTCAAAATCGAATCCGCTGTTCAGGGTGATCTTGTTATGTGCCAGCCGGTAGGCTTTTTTCTGGCCTTCCGTTATATGCCCCAGCCTGATAACTGGTAATTCGTCCATGCCTAGTTTCTTAGCCGCCAGATACCGTCCGTGCCCTTCAATGATGACATTCTTATTATCAACGGCTAACGGATCGTTAAAGCCGAATTCGACGATGCTGGCGGCGATCTGATCGACCTGTTCTTCCGGATGCTCTTTGGCGTTGTTGGCATAGAGGATAATATCCGCCGTTTTCATCTTTTCGATTTTCAGATTCAAAGCGCGGTCCCCCATCCTAATACCCACCAGCCCAGCACGCAGCCAGCCGCATCGTATAGGACGTCATACCAATCGCCACCCTTGGGATCGGTAAGCGAAAGCCATTTGAACCAGCCGGTCCCGTCGACGACCAGCTCCCACAGCAGACCGGCTGTAAAGACGGCGATGACGCTCGACAATGGATGGGGCCGCAGCAGATCAAGGAATAGCACCAGCATGAAGGACCCAAAGAAGTGTATGATGCTATGCTGATCAAAAGGCGTTCGCCAGGAGATTTTGATTGATGGTCCAGACACCATATTCTCCGTTATTTAATTCATTAGATTACTCATAAATGCCTGACTAAAGCAGAGCACTTCGTTAAAATCTGTCTCTATAATGCACACATCAGTCTTCGGTCTTATATGGTCCGTTTCGTATAATTTGGTTTGCATTCCCAGCACGATCTGAGCGTCATCTTTCCAGCAGATCCCATTTAAGGAATCCTTCAGGGATTTCAATAGATTGTCATCGTCCGGCTTGCAGGCTGGTAATCCCTTGCGTTCCTTGGGAATGCGCTTTGGCCTCGGAAGATAGAAAACGGCTATGAGAATCAGCGGCCCCTGCAGGGGCTCCTGGCCGCGCATGGCCGTTTTGGCCTGCAGTCCCGCCGCGTATTCCCAGCCCCTTGTCCTGGTCGGCGTGCGAAATTTCTGCTTTGCGCCGAGAATTTTCCGCAGGGTGATGATCTGCAGCAGGTTCAAATGAGTGCGATCCGATAGAAACTCCAGAGCTCTCTTAATTGTGTTACCTGCCGGCCGATGACGACCCTTGGGGACCGGTTCGCCTTCTATGGTGAAGCTAATGGTTCGGTGCATTCATCTTCCAGATTTATCCATTCTGGCGTTTTCGGACCGCCGACAAAACCATCAGGAGCTATCTGTGGTAATAGTCGCATATAGGACATAAAACATTTCACGGGCATTGGTAGCCCCTTCACATGCCAGTAGGCTCCGCACTCGCAGATCACAACGGATTTACTATCCCTGATTGGATGTGATTTCAAGTATAATTTCTTGCCCGGGCAATGTCTGGGTTCAATAGCTTTCATCGTTCATATCCCTTCGGCCATTCGTTGATCCACCAATCCAGACCAAGTTTCTTCCATATCGGATGAGGCTTCATAAAAATTGGTATATCCAAACATGAACAATCGGCTAATAGTGTTGTAATGAATATGAAATCCGGCTCTACAGCATGTTTGCCAGTCTGTGCTCCGATAACAAGCCAATCCGGCTTCCTGCTACGATGATTCCAGTCAAACCATATATGTCCCCTGATTGGTTCGCAGTAAGCTGCGACGACGCCAGCCTGCATGTTTCTGGGGAAATAGATTTGACCGGAGGTAAACGACCCCATCGCCCAGGTGTTATCCGGCCACACCGGAAAGCGGGCGTAAAAGCTGGCCGGGAAATGGGTGAGAATCTGAAAAATGTGACGAGGATTCTCTCGAATGATGCGCTGCAGAGTAGCGATGTCTTTATCGCTGAAATCGCTGGGCTCAGCCATATCCTGGAAGTAACAGCGCGGCTGGCCGTTCTTAGGGATCTTCAGTGCGCGCTCGAAGTGCGTGTGCGGCTGATAGGTCTTACATTTCAAGCAGGTGATTTTAGGATTGGCTGCCATGCGCGGGACCACCCTCTGCCAAGCCCAGCAGTAATCCTGGCAGGAATGCCCTTCGCAGCCTACCAGCAGGTTCAATGGTTCGCCGATGTACCCGGGCGGATGTGTGGTTTCGATTCCAGTTTTATGCTTCATTAAATTCCAAATCCTCACATTCGCCGCATTGTGTGCAATGCTCGGTCGGATCGATTCTGCAATCAATCATCAGACTCCTCCCCTGTTAGAAAATACCGATATGAATTATAAATTTATCGTACGCATCGACCAGTTGACCTATTTTAAAGGCGTTGATAAAAAGCTGAGCGTGCCGATCATTCCAATCCCGGCGGGTTACTGTCTTTTTGCCCTGTAGGAACGGTAAGGTCGTCCAGGCGAAAGAGATTAGAGGCATGGATCAGCTTTCAGTGAACCAGCGAATTGTTGAATCCTCTCTAATTGCGCTTTGAGCGTTTCGATGTCGTCGAAAGCATTCAGGAGCATCTC
>CAZHMN010000054.1:0-20141 GCA_964533705.1 uncultured bacterium | reverse complement strand
ATGCGTTGCCACGCGCTGAGAAGGTCGTCCTCAAAGTCTACGATGTTAGCGGACGTTATATAACCACTTTGGTGGAAGGCTGGCGGGAAGCTGGTAGGCATGAAGCGAGTTTCGATGCAGCCGATCTATCATCCGGTGTATATTTTTATAGACTGGAGGCTGGTCTGTGCACCGCCAGCGGAAAGATGGTGCTGATGAAGTGAGGAAAAGGGTAAAAGGAAAAATTAGGGACCGATCTCCGGGTCAGCCCTTTTTCGCTCACCGCCAAAGCGATGGGCTACCATAATCAAAAGGCCGCTGAATCGGCCCAAAGTAATGTTAATCAGGGGGCTGTCCCAGTTTGGGACAACCCCAATTTTATCTGTAAATCCGAAGGGATGCCTACGGCACTTGTGAGAATCCGCCACAGTTTTTTTTGATTTCACAGACAATTTGTTATCATTACTCCCGCAACCCGCCGGAAGAAATGACAGTTTATTATTGTAATCCCGTAGGATTTTCCGTATATTTTCTTTGCACCGTTTGTCAATGTACACACCCGAAAAAGATCACAGAACACTCGGATGAAATGCGTTGACATTCCGGACGTGAGGAAAAGGATTAATGTAAGAGGAAAGAGTAATGGCTTTAGGCACTGTCAAGTGGTTCAATCCACGCAGAGGGTACGGTTTCATCAACCTGGATGAGAGCTCAGACGACGTTTTCGTGCACGCCAAGGAAGTCGTCGGGGCGAGCTTTCGCAATGAGTTGTTCGAAAACCAGCGCGTAGAATTCGAAGTCGTGGAAGGCGAGAAAGGCTTAGCGGCCAAAAACGTCCGCGTCGTTGAATAACGTAACGCTGATGCCGTTTGATCCCGACCCTGGGCGGCCGGGATTTTTATTTCACTAATTTGTCCGGCAACGTCAACCTTTCTTTTTGTCAATGGCGCGAAAAACTGGCATTTTTTCGCCATCTATTGACTTTATTTAATAAATTTGCTATATTATTAAATGAACACAAATATCCAACCATAGCTGGAGGCAAAAATGAAATGGATGCTTAGGTTTTTTACTCACGGTCTGATATCATGCGGGATATCGTTTCTGGCGTTTCATACCGTATCCTGGGCCCTGGAATACGTTGAATCTTCAGGCGGATTGGGCTATCCTCAATGGGAAGGAGGACGCACGGAAATCGAAATGGCGGACATCAACCTGGATGGAAACATTGATTTGGTTTCCATCGGAGATCACGGTTCGCCCTATTTTAATACTGATGAACACGGTATTATGGTGTATTTCGGTAACGGTGAAGGCCGCTGGTCGGTTTTCCAGTACGGCAATTTCGGCTACGGTGGCATCTGCGTCGGTGATGTTAACGATGATGGTTTTCCGGACGTGGGCTACGCTATGCACCATGATTATTCCTCGACCGATTTGGGCGACCAGTTGATCGAGGTGGCTCTGGGTGACGGTACGGGACAGTTCTGGACGCCCTGGGACGACAACTTAGCCAGTCAGGGAGAAGACTACGGCATGTTCGCCACCGATTTCGGGGACGTGGACAATGATGGTGATCTGGACATCGTCGCCACGTCTTTCGGATCAGGCAATCCCCTCCAGGTCTATCTGAACAACCAGGACGGAACCTGGACCCATAGCCAGGCGGTTACGCCAGGCCCCAACAACCATATGCACGTCTTCTTCGGTGATATCAACAAGGATGGCAACCTGGATATCGCCACTGCCTACCAGAGCGGCACGGTTTTCTTCGGATACGGTAACGGCCAGTTCTATCCCGCCGACTATAACCTGCCCTCAGGAGGCATGATGGGACATAACGGGCCATCGCTGGGTGACGTGGATAACGACGGCGGTATGGATCTGGCCTACGCCGATAATGGAGGCGTCAAAGTCTGGGTTTTCGATGAAGCGTCCACACAGTGGATTGATTATTCGGGAAACCTGCCCACTGGCGGTGGATACGAGATGACTCAGCTTTACGACATGAACGCCGACGGTTTCTGCGACGTCGCCGCAGGGGGTGACGGTCGCGTAACGGTCTGGACGGGGGACGGCAGCGGCAATTGGACCCCTGCGGCTACTTACGTCATCGAAAACGATCCCGACTGCTCTTTTGAAGCCTTCCGAGTGGGCGGAGACGCCGATCACAACGGCTACCCCGACATCGTGCACCTTACGGACGAGGGTGGCTGGATCAGCAGTTATAACCATCTGCGTTTCTACAAGGAAACGTCAACCCCCACTGCCCTGAGCATCACGCCTTTGTATCCCAAAGGCGGCGAAGTCTTTAAAAGCGGATCGGTGCGATTCATAGATTACCTGACTGCATTGACTGACACCGTGCCAACGGACGTGAAGATTGAGCTTTCCACAACGGGCGCCTCCGGCCCCTGGACGGTCGTCGCAGATGACTTGCCCGCCAACGGGCGCTACCAGTGGATCATCCCGGAGGTCACGACCTCGTCTGATTGCTACCTGCGGTTGACCGTTTTTCAAGGATGGGAATTTGCGGATGTTGTCACTTCCGCTCCCTTCACGATCTTAAACGGCGCACCCGACGTTCAGGTTACGCTGGAGCCGGTTAATCCCCCTATCACCATCCCCGCATCCGGGGGTAGCTTCAATTACGTCATTGGATTGATCAACAACGAGAGCGTTCCCATCGGTTGCAGTGTCTGGATTGACGCCACGCTGCCGAATGGCACCACCTTCGGTCCCATCGTCAACGCCTCAGTGACAGCACCCCTGGGAACGGTCACTCGCGAGAGAACCCAGAACGTTCCCGCCAACGCTCCCGCAGGCGAATACAGTTACAATGCCTATGTCGGAATATACCCGTCCGACGTCTGGTCATCGGCGAGTTTCGACTTCAGTAAATCTGCGGCAGGTTTCGGAGGTGGAAGTTACTTATCCTGGTGGACGGATTTCGACGGAATTGGAGAAGATATCGTCGAAATGATAACTCCTTCAGATTACGATTTAGTTGAGGTCTACCCCAACCCCTTCAATCCCACCACAGTTCTCAGTTACAAGTTGCAGGTTGCAAGTTTCGTAAACCTTTCGGTTTACGATGTTGCGGGGCGGCAAGTGGCTGAATTGGTGAATGGTTGGCGGGATTCGGGGGTGCACCAGGCTACCTTCGACGGATACAGCCTCCCCTCGGGTATTTATATCTACCGCCTTACTGCCGGGGATCTGATCGCGTCAGGGAAAATGATCCTGATGAAATGACCTTATGACTTCAGACATTAGAAAGGCGGACCTTCGGGTTCGCCTTTTATTATAGGAACGTTGTGTTGTTCACCTGAAGCCTTATGCTTTCTCGTTTTTTAGATTTTCCCGTTGCGAAAGGATGAAAAGTTCATTATTTTTAAAGATGTAGTCAAATCAGTTTGCCCAAGCTGGCGCAAATACTCAGCTTTAATTTAATACAACTATAGACAAAGAAAAACATTCTCACGAGTCGTCATTGAAAGTCGAAAAAGAACAACTGGGTGCTGCCAAATGGTGCTTGACCGTTGAAGTGCCACCCGAAGACGTAGAAATTCACCTTGAAGAGGAACTGAAAAAGCTGCAGAAGGAAACCCAGATGCCGGGTTTCAGGCGCGGCAAAGTGCCTCTCTCTTTGTTGCGCTCTCGATTCGAGAAAACGCTGTACCTGGACGTCGTGCGGGATAAACTGAGTGAGTATTATGGCCAGGCGTTGGAGGAAGCCGATATCGGTGATCCCGTAGCTGCCCCGAAGATTGACATTGTTCAGCTCGAGCCCGGCCGACCCTTAATCATAAAAGCTGAAGTGGAAGTTCAGCCCCCCATTGATCTGGCCAGCTACGAAGGCCTGACCGTTGTGCGGGAACGCGCTGAAATCGGTGATAAAGAGGTCGAACGACAACTGGAACGGATGCGGGAACGGCACGCCATCATTTCGGACGATTCAAATCCGGCCGGACCGGAAAGCCTCTTGGAGGCCGACCTGCAGGAGCTCGACACTGGTATGGTGCCTCTCATCGGCCACAAGCGGGAAAACGTAACGATAGACTTGAGCCGGGCTGCTCCTGATTTTCGCGATTCACTGGTGGGAATCGAAGCCGGACAAAGTCGTAACGTCTCGATTATTAAACCCCCGACCTCTCCGGAGGAAGAAAAAAAGTACGATCATTTTCAGATTACCGTCAAATCTGTCAAACGCAAAGAACTCCCCGAGCTAAACGATGATTTCGCTAAACAGGTTAGTGATGAGCTCAACGATATAAAGAGCTTGCGCGAAGCCGTCAAGAAGGATCTGCAGCGACAGATTGAAGCTATCTCTTACCAGCGGATGTCCCACTTGCTGGCTCATCAAGTGGTGGACAATTCAAGAATGGACGTGCCCGAATCCATGCTGAACGAGTACCTGGATCGCTTGGTGGCGGACGCCCGTGAGCACAACCAGGAGTCTGAGAACGGGGAATTCGACGAGCAGTACATCCGCCAGCAGTTTCGGGAAAAAGCGGTCTGGAATCTGAGATGGTACCTGATTCGCCAGAAAATCGCCGAAGAGGAAGGTCTTCAAGTTGAAGAAGAAGACCTGCAGAAAGAATACGAACGCATCGCCGCACTGAGCGGGAAGAAACTTAAGCAGGTTCAAGCTATGTATTCGCTTGAAAAAAGACGCCAGCAACTGGAGGATGATATCTCGGAACGCAAAGTGCTGCAGTTTCTGCTTTCGAAGGCCAAAGTAATCGACCGAACGGTTTCGTTCGAAGAGTTCTTCGCGCGCGATAATAGCAGTCATGAACATTGATGCGCCTTCAGTCCAGGAACAGCATGATCGTTGGCTGGGTTTTAAAAGAGAGGACGTTAAGCACTGGTTCGAGGCTGCCGATCTAAAAGAAGTGAGAGTTGATTGCCTGGACGAACGTTGCCGATCAATATCGAGCACTGGAATCGAAGAAGCTGACGTGAGCATCTTTGTGGCGCCGGGGGTGAAAGGGTAAGTATAGTAACGGTCCGGTTCACCACCCATCTAAATGCCTGAATTTCGAAATTTGAACGTCCATAAAATAGTTGAGAATATAAAAAAGGGGGAATACATGAGCCTGGTTCCCATGGTGATCGAGCAGACGGGGCGAGGGGAACGCGCCTTCGACATCTTCAGCCGCCTGCTCAAAGAGCGGATCATCTTCATCGGAATGCCCATTGACGACACCGTTTCCAGCCTGGTGATCGCCCAGCTTCTCTTCCTGGAGGCTGAGGATCCCGACAAGGACATCTTTCTCTACATCAATTCGCCCGGGGGCATCGTCACCGCCGGTTTGGCGATTTACGACACCATGCAGTACATCAAGCCGGACGTGGCCACCATCTGCATGGGACAGGCGGCATCTATGGCGGCAGTTCTATTAGCTGCTGGAGCGTCGGGAAAGAGATCGTCCCTCCCCAATGCCCGCATTCTTCTGCACCAGGTCATGGGGGGCGTGCACGGCCAGGCGGCGGACATCGAAATTCACGCCAAGGAGATCCTGAAGGTCAAACGCCAGTTGAACGAAATCCTGGTCAAACACACGGGCAAGACCTTGGAACAGATCGAAAAGGACACGGATCGCGATTACTTTATGAATGCTGTAGAAGCAAGAGATTATGGTATCATTGACGAAGTAATCTCGGAGAAAGAAACCAAAAACGCCAAGAAATAACCTATGCGTACAGAGCGTACTCAGATTTGCTCCTTCTGCGGACGCACAGCGTCGCAGGTTCAGATCATGGTGAACGGGCCGGACGTCAACATCTGCGACGTCTGTGTGCGGGCTTCAAACCGCCTGGTGACGCAGTCGCTGGCGCAGCGCCGCCGACAGCGCATCGAAAACTTTCCCACCCCGGAGGAAATTCTCCACAAATTAAACGATTACGTCATCGGGCAGGATGAGGCTAAAAGGCGGGTGTCCGTGGCCGTGTACAACCATTACAAGCGGGTCAATTCCATCTCCCTTTCTGACGACGTTGAATTGGAGAAGGCGAACATCTTAATGGTGGGTCCCACCGGCACCGGTAAGACCCTGATCGCGCAAACTCTGGCTCGTTTCCTCCAGGTGCCCTTCGCTATCGCAGACGCCACCACCCTGACGGAGGCGGGTTATGTCGGAGAGGACGTTGAGAACGTTTTAGTTCGGCTTCTGCAAGCCGCCAACTACGATATTCCTCAGGCTGAGATCGGCATCGTCTATATTGACGAAATTGACAAGATCGCTCGCAAAGACTCCAACGCTTCAATCACGCGCGACGTCTCCGGAGAGGGCGTACAACAGGCCTTGTTGAAGCTTCTGGAAGGAACCATCGCTTCGGTACCGCCGGAAGGCGGCCGCAAGCATCCTGAACAGAAGCTGATCAGCATTGACACCCGCAACATTCTCTTCATTTGCGGGGGCGCATTTGATGGGTTGGAAAAAATTGTGATGAACCGGGTGGGCAAGAAGGTGATCGGTTTTGGAGCCGAAGGCCGTACTGCGCGCAAGAAGCGCAATTACGAGTATCTGCGCCAGGTGGAACCCGACGATCTGATGAAATTCGGCCTGATTCCGGAACTGATCGGGAGGCTGCCGGTGGTAACGGCAATGAGTGAGCTTTCCGAAGAGGCCCTGCTGGCAATCCTCACCCAACCCAAGAACGCGCTCGTCAAGCAGTATCAGAAACTCTTCGAAATTGAGGGAGTGAATCTGTATTTCGAAGAGGATGCGCTGAAAGCCGTGGTAGACCGCGCCGGCAAGCGTGGCACAGGAGCGCGGGCCTTGCGCACTATTATGGAGGATTTAATGCTGGACCTGATGTTCGAACTGCCTTCACAGAAGAACATTCAGGAAGTGACGATAACGAGTAAAGTCGTCGAACATAAACAGCCGCCCATCATCAAGCAACGGGAACGACAAAAACGCGCCTAGCGTGGAAAATCTTACAAATTGGATTCACAAACGAGCGCCGAATTGACCAACCGGCGCTCGTCTGCTCTCATATATCAGTTCTTATTTTATGTAGTGAACCGTGCAAGGCAAAAACTTCCCACTTCCTTGCGTTGTGGGTGCCAGAAAATCGTTTATCGTTGACTTCTGGGCTGAATTGATCTATATTTCATTTTATCTTGAATATTGAAGGCTTCGGTTATTCCGTGTGGCGCACGAAGATATCAAAGCCGTGAGGCAGCATGAAGCGGACGATCTTGGTAGTCGATGATGAAGCTCCGGCAAGGAAACTGATTGCCGACTTCCTGGGGAATCAGGACTACGACGTGGTTCAAGCCGACAGCGCTGAGAGGGCCTTGAAACTCTTCGATAAGCGCAGCCCGGAGCTCTCCATCGTTGACTTGAACCTCCCGGGATTGTCCGGAATTGACCTGTTAAATTCCATAAAGCAGCGGGATCCGAACCATCCGGTCATCATCGTATCCGCAGAAACTGAACTTGAGATCGCGGTCAAAGCCATCAAAGAGGGAGCCAGTGAATACATACGCAAACCGGCCAACCTCGAATCACTGAAGTTGGCTGTTGAAAAGGCTCTAACGGAGAATCGTTTAGAGAGTACTCTAACCCACCTCGTTAAAACGAAGGAGCAGGAATTTCGGCAGGAAGCGGTGATCGGCGAGAGCGAAGCGATTAAGTCCGTGTTTGAAACGGTTCAACGGGTAGCCGCCTCACCGGCGAATACCGTGCTCATCACTGGGGAATCAGGAACCGGCAAGGAAGTCGTCGCCAAGGCGATTCACTACTTCAGCCCGCAGGGGGAAAAGCCCTTCCTGGAGATTAATTGCACGGCCGTTCCCGAAACTTTGATGGAGTCAGAATTGTTCGGCCACGAACGAGGTGCTTTCACTGATGCCAAAACCCGCAAACAGGGACTCCTCGAATTGGCGGATGGTGGTACCTTCTTCTTAGATGAGATCGGGGAGATGCCCCTATCCCTGCAGGCGAAGCTCCTGAAAGTCATTGATGAGCGCACTTTTCGCCGGGTCGGCGGAGTTAAGAACATTCAGGTGGACGTGCGCATCATCGCCGCCACAAACGCCGACCTCGAGCAGCGCGTAGCCGATAATGAATTTCGTGTCGACCTATACTACCGTCTCAACGTCATTGCCATACACGTGCCCCCCTTGCGGGAGCGGGGGAAGGACATCTATCTGCTCGCCTCTCACTTTTTAGAATATTTCAATCGAGCCTACCGCCGATCCGTGAAGGGCTTTGACAACGACTCCCTGCATTTATTGAACGCCTATCCCTGGCCGGGCAACGTTCGTGAGCTCCGCAATGCGGTGGAAAGAGCTGTTATGATCAACAATGACGGTTATATTTCACCTCAGGATCTGAACATCGAGCGCCGCAAAATCCCTCGTGACGCTCCCGGACTGGTGATCAAAGCCGGACAGATCATTGATCTCCCGGAAGAAGGCGTTTCTCTCGAACAGATCGAACGAGAGGTCATTCTCAAAGCTCTGGAAAAATGTGACTGGAACGTATCCAGAACCGCCCGTTACCTGCAGATAACCCGCCAGACCCTCCGCTACCGCATGAAAGCCCATGGGCTTTCCCAGAAGACCTTAGATGAGCTCCTCGCTTGAGTTTTCAAGGTACGGGCTTTATAGGAATTGAGGTGTAACACAGCCTTGAAAAGCTTACCAAGCGTTATGCTTCTTTCAGTCCGCCCGATCAAAAGGAGCCTAAATTTCCTTCTCCTCCATTTTCACCGTAGAACCCTTTATAAATGAATAGGAACTATTGACTTTATAAACTAGAAGGACTATTTTGATGATACTGGAGGAGAAGTATGCCCTCATCTTCTAAAGACATTCAGGAAATCCTCAACGGACGTTACAAGCTGGATCGGTTGTTAGGCGAAGGCGGTATGGGGTCCGTTTATTTGGCGCGTGACGTCTTCGAAGAAGATAAAGTATACGCGCTAAAAATACTGAAAACCGACCTGGAAGGCGAGGCCGAGGCGTTTCGTCGAGAATTCGAACTCCTGGCCGAATTGCGCCATCCTTATATCGCACGCGTCTTCGAATTCGGAACGATCGTAGATAGTGGCCTGAATTATTATACGACCGAATTGATTGAAGGCGATGATTTTTACTCAGCGGTCCGGGATCAAAACTGGGAACTACTCATTGACCTGGTCGTCCAGGTTTGCAGTGCTCTGGACTATCTCCACGGCCGCGGCATTTTGCATCGTGATCTTAAACCCGAGAACATCCTGGTCGGAAAGGATACGCTGGGGAAATTCCAGGCGAAGCTGTGCGACTTTGGATTAGCGTTGCGCGGTGAGGCGAACGATAACGGTTTCTGTGGATCGGTTGAATATGCCGCGCCCGAGCTGCTAAAAGGAGAACCGGCGACGCAGAAAACGGATTTGTATGCATTGGGAGTAACACTCTACCAGGCGGTTACGGGTGAGTTGCCTTTCCCTGCCCAGAACTTCGCAGAGAGCATAAAGACCAGACTGGAAATACGCCCCACACGGCCTTCGAAAAAGAACCAGAGTCTGCCTGAACCGTTAGAAGAAGTTATCCTGAACCTGCTGGAACCGCGCCCCGAAGAACGTCCCTCCGGTGCTCGTGAAGTAGTCGAGCGGTTGGCGAAGGGTTTGAATATGCCTCTAACGGTGGATTCGCAAGAGAGTCTGAAGGCAACGATCCATTGTGGACGCTATATCGAACGATCCGGGGAATTGGAGAGCTTGAACAAGATTGCCGGTAAATTCCTCTCCAAGGGCGGAACTTCGATCATAGTTATCCAGGGGGCTTTCGGCAGCGGTAAAACCCGTCTGCTCGAAGAATGGCGGACCTTCTGCGAATTGGAAGGTTTGCTCTTTTATTACGCCAGAGCCAGGGAAGGAGAAGCGATGTTTATCCTCCGTTCCTGGCTGCGGCAGTTATTGGGTGAGCCGACGGAAGCCAGAAAGGATAAAGAGAAAGCGGAGCTGCTGGACAAATATTCGGCATCCTTATCAATGGTGCTACCCTCGTTTTTTGAATCCGGCAAAAAGAATGCTTCTCCCCGGCTCTCAGAACAGGGGAGAAGACTAAAAATATTCGAGGATCTCCACCAGACTTTTACTGAACTGCTGGCTAAACAACCGGTTATTCTGGCTGCAGATGACCTGCATGAAGCCGATCAACTCACGCTGGAAGCGCTTCGTTACATTTTGCAGGCCAAGAAAAAACCACGGGCTATCTGGGCGCTGGCATTCGGGGATTCTGCAACTGAATCTGCCGGTTTTTCACCGGATCAGTTACGCTTGACGACCTCAAAGGAAATTCAGTTGGGGAACTTTGAAAGTGAACATGTCAACCAGTATTTGGAACACGTGTTCGCCGGTCAGAAGGCGCCCGGGGACTTTTGCGATTACCTGATTGAGAATACGGGTGGAATCCCTCTCTACATTGAAGAGACGCTGCTTGAACTGCTCACTCGCGGGGAGATACGGTACCAATTTGGTGCTTGGAACTTTCCTTCTAAAATAACTGGATTGGGTGTCGCCAGGGGATTCAACGATTTCCTGGAGAGGAGAGTGAAAAGAGTTACCGGTGAAGAACGGGAGCTCTTGCAATTCACATCAATGGCCGAAAATGATCTCCCAGTTGACCTCATCGCTTCACTGATCGGCAAGCCAAAATCCAGGGTTCAGACAATTCTCAGGGAACAAGCCAGAGAGGGAATGGTCCTCCTCGATGACACGGAAGAACAACTCTGTGTGCGATTGGCACATAGAACGCTTGTAGAGAAACTCAGGGAGGAAATTTCCGCTACAGAGAGGAAGAGATTAAATCTTAAAATTGCGGACGCTCTGATCAAGAGCGATCGCCAGGATATCTGGGCAGGGGAAATCGCCAGGCAGTTATACGCCGGGGGCGAAACCGATCGTGTGCCGGATTGGGCCATCCGGGCTGCGGATAGAGCAAGGGCATCGTTTCAGAACGAGCAGGCGCTGGAATTGTACCGTCTGGCCATAACCGCAATGGAGGCAACTAAAGGATCTGCAGTTGCCCAGGCGCCGATTCGTCTGGCCATATCTCAATTGGAGAGCCTGGCCGGGCGCATTCCGGAGTCAATCGAAATACTGAAAGACTTCCTGCGCCAACACGAATCTGAACTCGACGCTGAGCAAACTACGGCACTGATGGAAAGACTGGCCATTGCCTATGAGCGCAAGGCAGAATTCGCGGAAGCGCTGCAGTGCTGGGATGCGGCTGCACAGAACAAATCGGGCGGCGAGCGTTCGAGAATGATGGCGAACGTCGGTTGGATTCGATTCAGGCAGGGGGATGTTAAATCATCGCTGGATCTATGCAAAAAAACTCTGGTCGAATTGGAGGAAATCGGCGATATCTACGGGCAGGGGATTATTTATCACATGTTGGGGCGTATGTACTTCTATTCCGGTGATTTGAATGCCGCTCTAAAGTATTGGAGTCATTGCTTAAAACTACGGGAGATGAATAGAGACAAAAAAGATCTCGCAGATTGCCATAATAACCTGGGCATCGTTTTCGCTTCACAGGGGGAAGTAAAGAACGCCGGGAAGCACTTTGAGATGGCATTACAATTTTCAAAGGAGGTTGGTGATTTCCTGCGGATGAACGGCCTATTGGTCAACCTCGGGATCATGGCTTTTGAAGCTGGGGATTTGGATCTGGCCCAAAGGCGATACAGTGAGGCACTGGAGTTCTTCCTCCGCAGTGGAAGTGATCGCGAGATTCTGGACTGCCTGAACAACTTGGGTGAGATTTCATTATTAAGAGCGGAATATGATAAGGCTATAGAGTACTGGGAAGAGTGTCTGAAGATCTGTGCAGCCAGTGGTTACGTACAAGGAACGGTAGAACCGTTAACTTATCTGGGTACACTTCATATCGCCTCGAATTGCATATCGGTCGGGCAGGAATATTTGGAAAACGCCCGGAAAGCTGCAGAGGGGACTCAGGCTCAAAAAGAGCAGGCTCTTATTCTCGAGCAACGCGGCGTCATCGCGCTGCAGAAAAGGGAGTTTGAGGAAGCGAGATCTCATTTCAAACAGGCATTAGACGCCCTGGATGAAATGAATAGGACATTTTTGTCAACGAGATTGAAACTGAGAATGGCCGAATTGGCCTGGTATGAAGGGCGAAAATCGGAATATTCTTCGATCTTAGAAAAAGTCGAAAAAGAACTTAAAAAACAGGAATCGCGCTGGTTGAGAGCCGAACTAAACCGCTTAAAAGGATTCGACTTGAGGACCGATAAAACCGAAGAAGCTCTTGACGCAGCGATCCAGTTGGCCCAGCCGTTCCCGGATTTATTGTGGCGAGCGTACTGGTTGCAAGGCCGCTACTATCATCACCGCCGCCGTTATGGATCAGCGGGTCAGAGTTATCAAAAAGCAATTGACACCGTGAAAAAGATGTTTTCCCGCATGCCCGATACCCTAAAAAACGGTTATTCCAAGCATCCCGATTTACTCTTATTGAAAGACAATGCCACCAAATTAAAGACCGAAATCGTATCCGCTCGGAGGCAGAGCAATGTCTGACGACTTCTTCGACGGTCTGACCGATCTGGAGGAGCTGGGTCGTGAGCAGGAAGCCATCGAAACGGGTGAAGATCCTTTGTCGGGTGAGTGGCGCAAGCTTCTGGAAATCAGCACGCGCATAGCCGGCGAACTTGAAATCGAATCGCTGCTTAAATCCGTGATGGACGCCGCTGTCGAGATCACGGGTGCAGAGCGTGGATTCCTCATCATGCTGGATCCGAACGGCCTTCCCGAAGTGCGAATCGCCCACAACCTGGATAAGGGGGAGATCCGGGACATACAGGGCTCCATCAGCACCACCGTGATCGATAAGATCCTCTCTAAGGGCAAGCCTATGCTCATTAATGACGTAGAGAACAACGAAATGCTCTCCCGTCAGGTCTCGGTTCGAAACCTGCAGCTTAAATCCGTCATGGGGGCACCGATCATCTGCAAGGAAAACCTGTTGGGGATGGCTTATGTTGATAACTCCTCCCTGACAGGTGTGTTCAGTCAGAAGGAATTCGCCATCTTTGTTACTTTTGTGAACCTCGCCGCCGTGGCGATAGAAAACGCCAAGATGTTCGAATCTCTGTGGGAAAGCAGCGAAAGGTATCGCGCCCTTCAGGAATATAACGATAACATACTGAAAGCAATTCCATCGGGAGTATTGGTCTTCGATTGCGAGGGCAGAGTAGAATATTTCAATTCGGCTGCCGGAAGCATATTCCCGAAAGTTGAACAAAAAAATCTACCCCTGGCGAAGATGATTCCCAACCGGGATATCCGTAATGGCATCGAAAAGATGAGCAGGGGCGAACAGCCGGAGATTATTTCATTGGAACTGAACGAACATTATTACGACATTGAATTCTTTTCAGTACTCGAGCGCCAAGGAAAGTTCGGCATGTTGATAACCGACGCGACCATACGAAAGCAATTAGAGAAAAAATACTACGAAGACGAGAAGCACGCTTTAACGACCCAGCTTGCAGGAGGGATTGCTCACGAGATATCGAACCACCTTTTCCCCATCCAGGGTCGTGCCCAATTGGCCGCAATTCAACTGAAGAAACGCGTCCCGGGATTGGACGTTGAAATCCTGAAATCCCTTCAGGTCATCGAGGAGCAGGTCCAGAAAATCGCCAGAATATCCGACGATTTACGGAATCTGTCCAAACCCCCGGAAGCAAAAATGGTGGACCTTGATCTCTCCGAAACGATGAAGAAGTCCGTGGAAGTAATGGCGACAACAGCGGGCAAAATCAAGAGATTTTGCCTGGACGACCCCGAGGCGAATTTCCAGCTTCAGACGTCATACTTTCCTCATCCCCTGGTTATCAAAGGGGATCCTGACCAGCTCCAGCAGGTTTTCATGAACCTAATCATTAACGCTGCCCATGCTTTGGAAGAAAAAGGCAGGGGAATCCTGTCCGTTGGAACCTTCTTGAAAGACGGCATAGCCGGAGCCTACGTCGAGGATAACGGGCCGGGGATACCTGATGAAATCCGCGAAAAAATCTTTGAACCCTACTTTACAACCAAGGGAAAGGGAAAAGGAACTGGCTTGGGGATGCCCATCGTAAGAAATATCGTTCAAGCTCATAAGGGCGAGTTGCTTCTAAACACAAAAGTCGGCAAAGGCACTCGGTTCGAGATCCTATTGCCTTTGAAAAAGAAAAAGAAAGCTTGAGCTTTCCTCTGACAGATCATTTATATGCCTCACCTTTTTGCTTGCAATTAGCGCTTATCCTGCCTATATTATCCCTAAAATTCCAGATAAAGGCATTATAAACAATAGCACAAGGCACCGTTTTAGCGCTATGACCAGGTGGATGTCTGCGTGGGCAGACGGATCAGTTGTATTGTCCGGTCGCGCAGTCCAATACTCAAGTTTATGCGTGCCACCATATTCTATTGAGAATGCCACACTGTTGGTGTGGCACGGTAGCGGGGCAATGAGAGTCAATATCAGCGTATTATTATTTTGGATGCAGCATGAAGAATCCGGTAGTGCGCTTCCTTCCGAATAAGGTTGACATTGAAGTTGAGGAGGGGGCCTCCCTGTTGGAAGTCGCCCGGCGAGCCGGGTACGTTCTGCAAAGCGAATGCGGCGGCCAGGGCACCTGCCGCAGTTGCATAGTGCGCCTGGTTTCAGGAGACGTTTTCCTCACTGGAGAGCCTAACCTGACGGCGAAGGAGAGGGAAGAAGACTATATTCTGGCTTGCCTGGCTCGGGTAACCGAGGATCTCGTCGTCGAAGTTCCTGAAGATTCGGAATATTCCTTTTCACCTGATGCTATTGAGTCTGAACGTTCACCGGGAGAACGGCCGGGGCAGGAGATCCAGGCGCGGGGCCTCGTCATTGACCCGGCGGTGAAGCGGATTTCCATTGTTGTGCCACCTCCAACAATGGAAAGTAACTCATCCGACTTTGAAAGAGTTCAGACCGCGCTGGAGAAAACAAATATAGCAGGCCCTTACGATGCCGGTGTTGACCTGCTTCGAGCTCTCTCCTCATCCCTTCGCCGAAATAACGGCCTCGTCGACGCGACATTATTCCTTTCCAATCGCCTCCCCGAAATATTAAAGATTGAAACCAGGGGCGAGAACGTTCGCGAAGTCGGTCTGGCATTGGACGTGGGCACGACCACGCTCTTCGCCCGGTTGATTGACCTGGAGAGCGGCGACGTCTTGGCGGAAGCGAGCGACTTCAACGCTCAGATCTCCTGCGGGGGAGACGTCATTCACCGCATCATCTACGCATCAAAAGCGGGAGGATTGGAAGAACTGCGCACCCTGGTTCTGGGAACCGTTGCAGGTTTGTTGAAGAGATTAGGCGAAGAGGCTAAATCCGATCGAGACAGCATCACGGCGGCTGTTGTGGCGGGCAACACTACCATGCAGCACCTCTTTCTGGGACTCGATCCTAAGACCATCAGAGAAGAACCCTACGTCCCCACAGTAACGCATTTTCCGATTCTTCGCGCCGCTGAAATCGGATTGGATATATTTCCCCAATCCCCTGTGTTTATGGCTCCTTCTGTCGCCAGCTACGTAGGAGGCGATATTACGGCAGGTCTTTTGGCGGCAGGCGTGCACCGATCTAAAAAGCTGACGCTGTACGTGGATCTCGGCACCAATGGCGAGATAGCGCTGGGGAATGAAGACTGGCTGACCGCCTGCGCCTGCTCGGCCGGGCCAGCCTTTGAAGGCACCGGCGTCAAATGTGGCATGAGAGCCTTACCCGGTGGCATTGACCAGGTGAGGACGGACCACGATTCGGGCAAGCTAACCTACAGAATTATCGGTGGTGGCATTCCCAAAGGTATCTGCGGGTCGGGATTAATTGACCTGCTGGCGGAGCTGCGTGCCACCAACCGCATCACGGCGAGGGGCAAGTTGAACCCGGACGCCGATCCAGAGCGCATCCGCAAGGCCGGACGCAGGGCGGAGATGCTGCTGGTGAACGGCGCGGCGACCGGTGGCAGGGGCGACATCGTCATCACCGACGCCGATCTCGATAATCTGATCCGCACCAAGGGAGCCATCTTCGCCGGTATCCAGACGCTGCTGAAAGGGGTGGGATTGGAAACCGCTGCCATTGAAAGGGTGGTGATCGCCGGTAGCTTCGGGAAGCATCTGGACATCGAAAACGCCATCCGTATCGGAATGCTGCCCGACCTGCCTCGCGACCGTTTTGAATACATCGGCAACGGGTCGCTGCGCGGGGCGGGATTGACGCTGCTTTCCCGTCAACTCTGGGATGAACTGCACGAAATCGCTCGCAGGATTACCTACTTTGAACTCTCCTCCTGGCCCGGCTACATGGACGAATTCATGGCCGCCCTCTTCCTGCCGCATACCGACGGTTCGTTGTTTCCTTCGGTCAAAAGTCCGTAGGGGTTTGCCGTAGGGCTCTTACGAGATTCATCAAACCCTAACAAAATGAGGCAGGTTAAATGTGCCGCCGAGTCTCCGTACTCGGCGGTTTTCGTTCGGGCACCATGATGATATCATCGCCAGGTGTGCGGCGAAACCGTCCCTTATAGGTTAGGTTCCCGCCAGGATTGAAGCGCAGCGATTCCTGGTGGCAACGTGAACGACGCCAACTACGGTGGTAGAATAAAAAAGGGCGACCCAGTGGGTCGCCCCTTCTGTCTACTGAATTCTGTATTCTGACTTCTCTTTTAATACATCCCACCTCCCATGCCGCCGGGGGGCATGGCAGGAGCTTTCTCCTCTTCCGGCTTCTCGTAAACCACTGCCTCGGTCATCAGTAACAGCGATGCCACGGAAGAAGCATTTTCCAACGCTGTACGGGTGACCTTGGTCGGATCAATGACGCCCGCCTTGACCAGGTCTTCATACTCCTCAGCGCGAGCGTTGAAGCCGTAGGCTCCATCGTTCTCTTTTACCTTCTGGACCACGACGGAACCTTCCCAGCCGGCGTTATTGACGATCTGGCGGATGGGTTCTTCTAACACGCGCTTTAAGATATTCACGCCGATGGCCTGGTCGCCATCCAGTTTGAGATCATCCAGCGCGGGGATGCAGCGCAGCAGAGCCACTCCGCCGCCGGGAACGATGCCTTCTTCAACCGCGGCACGGGTGGCATGCAAAGCGTCCTCGACGCGGGCTTTCTTCTCCTTCATTTCAACTTCGGTCGCCGCTCCGATCTTCAAGACTGCGACGCCGCCGGCCAGCTTGGCCAGACGTTCCTGCAATTTTTCCCGGTCGTAGTCCGACGTGGTGTTTTCGATTTGCTTCTTAATCTGAGCCACCCGGCCCTTGATGTCTTCGGATTTACCGGCTCCTTCGACAATGGTGGTGTTGTCCTTGTCGATGGTGACGGTCTTGGCAGAGCCGAGATCGCTGAGCACAGCGTTCTCCAGCTTGAAACCGGCCTCTTCTGAGATCACCCGACCGCCGGTTAAGATGGCGATGTCTTCCAGCATGGCTTTGCGGCGGTCGCCGAAGCCGGGAGCCTTAACCGCCGCGACTTTCAGGGTGCCGCGCAACTTGTTGACCACCAATGTAGCCAGCGCTTCACCTTCGATGTCCTCGGCGATGATCAGCATGGAAGATCCGGTCTGTGCCACTTTTTCCAGGACGGGTAACAGATCCTTCATGGTGGAGATTTTTTTGTCGTGGATCAGGATCTTGGGATTTTCCAGGATGGTCTCCATGTCATCCGGATTGGTGACGAAGTAAGGCGAGACGTAGCCGCGGTCGAACTGCATACCCTCGACCACTTCCAGCGTCGTTTCGATGGACTTGGCCTCTTCGACGGTGATGACGCCGTCCTTGCCGACCTTGTCCATGGCGTCGGCGATCAGTTCGCCGATCGACTCGTCATTGTTGGCCGAAATGGCGGCTACTTGGGCGATCTCTTCCTTCGAGGTAATCTCCTTGCTGATGGTCTTCATGTGCTCGATGACCTTGGCGACGCCCTTCTCAATGCCGCGTTTCAGATCCATGGGGTTGGCTCCGGCGGTGACGTTGCGCATGCCTTCACGCAGAATGCACTGAGCCAGCAACGTAGCGGTGGTGGTGCCGTCACCGGCCTGGTCCGAGGTCTTGGTGGCAACTTCACGCACCATCTGGGCGCCCATGTTCTCGATGGGATCCTCCAGTTCGATCTCCTTAGCCACGGTTACGCCGTCCTTGGTGACGGTCGGGGCGCCGAATTTCTTATCAATGACCACGTTGCGGCCCCGGGGGCCCAGGGTCACCTTGACCGCTTCCGCCAGAGTGTCCACGCCTTTCTTCATGCCGGTTCTGGCGTCGGTATTGAATTCTATCAGTTTTGCTGCCATATTTGCATTCCTCTTTATTTTTTGGATGGATTCTAATTAATTGCTAACCACAGCAAGAATGTCGCTGCGGGAAACGATCAGATACTCCTTGTCGTCGTGTTTGACTTCGGTGCCGCCGTACTTGGCGTAGATGACCTTGTCGCCGACTTTCAGGAGTTCTGACAGGACTTTACCGCCGTCCTTTTTGGGCACGTCGTCGCCCAGGGCGATGACCTTACCCATCTGAGGACGCTCTTTGGCGGTGTCGGGGATGATGATACCGCCGACCTTGCGCTCTTCAGCCTCCAAAGGCTCGACTAAAACGCGCTCGTCCACGGGTTTAATTCCAGTGCTCATACCTAACCTCCAATTATTTTGATATTTGTGTACCGGTTTTGTTAGCACTCACTCCAAAAGAGTGCTAAAAGTTCCGATAAATATAAATAAAAAACACCGCTTTGTCAAGAGGGATTTGGGGAAATTTTTAACAAAAAATTTTGGGTTTTTACACAAAGGGTATTGACAAAGATGTCAGAATTAGTTATATTTCCAAAAATATGTTTATCATCAAATGAGGATTATTATCATGAAGCGCATTATTCTCATTCTACTCGTTTTGATCTCCTTTAACCTGACGAATGCAACCGACGTCTCCGGGCCGGTGTCGGGGGTGTGGACGTCATCAGGGAATCCCTATCATGCAATAGGAGACATCTGGATTCCTAGTAGTGATACCCTTGTCATGAATTCTGGCGTACATCTTTGTTTTTTGGATGTATATAATTTTGATATTTACGGATCGATTATAGTAAATGGTGTGCTCGGAGATTCAGTTTACATTGCATCTCACGCCAATATCGAAAAGTGGGGAAGTATGAATTTCTACGATGAGGGGGTATCTGATGTACAATATTCTGTTATTGGGTATTTTGGCGAAAGAATTAATATTTATAGAAATGGAATCATCTTTGCGAATTCCAAGATAAAGGCAGCTGATCATGATGATATGTCAGGTAGTTACTGCTATGGTATCTATGTTGATAATAATGTCTACGAATGCATCTTTAGAGATTGTTATTTAGAAACATATACTACGGCATACGGATATAGTCCGGGTCAGGATGTGAGTGCTTTGGCTATTTGCATTGATGGTGGACAATATTTGACTTTGGAAGGCAATTATATTGTGTCGAAATCATACGCTTTCCATAATTACGGTTTTTATTATGCCCATTCCTATTTGCTATGGACTTAAAAATAGTGAGGGGTATTTCAAGGACAACTACTTTGAACTTTGGTCAACGACATTAGGTGGTAATAGCAGTTCAGATAACCAGGCGTATGCAGTATTCCAATGCAGTGGAATCCTAGAAAGCAATCATTTCAACGTAGAATCTCAAAATTACCATGCGTGTCCCCATGCGATCTATAATTTCAATGGAGATATAGTAAACAATGTAGTTGAAGGGATAGAGGAGGCTGGCTGGGGATCTTTTGATAGCTTCATTCACTATGATGGACTTTTTATGAACAATACAGTTGTACTTTGGGGTAATCCCACAGATGGAGTAGTCATAACTGGATCGGGTATTGCTACTAATAATATTGTTTACAGCCTATCGTCGCTTGGCTGTTCATGTTTTCAAAACTACAACATTAACGTTTCCTACAATAATATTTTTAATCTTGAGCCGGGGGTTACAGGCATAGGTAACATACAGGTTTATCCCGAATTCGTTGATCTGGGAGCCGGTGATTTCCACCTTCAGTCCATTGTAGGTAGTTACCACGGTGGCCTCTGGCTACCCGATCCAGACCACAGCCCGTGTATTG
>CAZHMN010000053.1:18428-20702 GCA_964533705.1 uncultured bacterium | reverse complement strand
ACGTTTCCTATACGGGAAACGTTACGTATAAAAAAACCCCCCTCATTTCCACAGTTCAGGCGACGCCGGCCGAGCGATTACTGCTGGAAACCGATTGTCCCTTTCTAACTCCTCATCCTCATCGCGGCAAGCGCAACGAGCCAGCCTATATCCCTTTAATCGCGACAAAACTGGCCGAAATCAAGGGGATGACCGTCGAAGACTTAAGGGACCAGGCGCGAGAGAACACCCACCGCCTTTTCAATCTCCAATCAGAATAATAAAAAGGGCGTTGATTTTTCTTCAACGCCCCGCGTGCAGGGATGGTACGCGCATCTTTTTTGGGGGATTATCCGACCAAACTGGCAACGATTTGTGGCAGCATATTGGCCTGAGCCAGCACGGACACACCGGACTGCATCAGGATCTGTGCTCGAACAAATTCTGACATTTCTTCGGCGATATCAGCATCCCGAATTTCAGATTCCGCGGAGGTGGCGTTTTCCTCGGCGACCTGCAGTTGCATAATGGTCCCCTGAAGCCGCTCTACGAAGGCGCCAAGCCTGGTTCTCTCGGTGTCCTTGGAACTGATGGCTGCGTCAATAGATCCGATGGCGGTTTGTGCATTTGCCGTCGTCAATAAGCTGGTACCGGAGAGCCCTAATGCTGAAGTAGTCATCGAGTTGAAAGAGACGTAGTAATAATCTTCATTCTGAACGTTATAGGTGCCGATGTGAAACTTCAGCCCCTGGCTGGAAAAAGATCCGTCCAACAGCGCCAGACCATTATAATTCGTCACCTGGGCGATTCTGTTGATTTCAGAGACGAGCTGCTGGTATTCGACGTCGAGGGCTTCCCGATCCGTGGACAACAACGATCCGTTTGAAGCTTCAATCGCCAGGGCGCGCATGCGCACCAGTTTTTCGTCGATGACGGAGAGAGCGCCTTCTGCCGTCTGCATCAGGTTGATGTTGTTGTTGGCATTTCGTTCCGCTTCTTCCATCGAAGAGATCTGGGCGCGGAAACGCTCGGAAATGGCGAGTCCTGCAGGATCATCCCAGGCATTATTAATTCTAAGTCCGGAAGACAAGCGGGTTACCGCTCGGTCAAGATCATTCTGAGTTGACCACAGGTTCCGCTGGGCGGTCATTGACAGGATGTTGTGATTAATTCTCATGCTCATTTTCAATCCCCTCTTCTGCTTTTTTCATCTTCCATCCCTATTATCGGAATCCTTTCAGCAAAACTTTAACTTTTTTTACAAAATAATTGAACTTTCTCTTAAGTACCTGTATAGGCACTTAATAAACAATTCTTTATGTTTTCTCAATATTAAAGCTATCAGATCATATTCATTAATCCAATGCTAAAAACAACAAAGAATCCGCCGGAGGCGGATTCTTTTGAGCGGGGTCAGAAAACTGCAAATCCCTTCTTATCCCCCAGCCAGAATCGAAAACTGGAAGAACGGTTGAATCAAATTCAGTGATGGCGCGTCATAAACGTCATCGCCGTTCAAGCTCCACCCTCCCGAACTCAAATTCACCAGGGGCACGTCCACCGAACCGCTGATGGCCAGCCAGTCGAGGAGATAATATCGCACCCCCAGGCGCGGTTGCAGCATAAAAAAGGAATGCTCCAACTTCGAGGAAATATTCTCTGTGTCGCTGGCGATAGGTTCATAGCTGTTCCAAATCTCGTCCCAGTTGACCGGCCCGGAGCTCTTCTGCAGATTGATGGATACCGATCCCCAGCCGATAGTGCCCCCACCATAAAACTCAAAATAGCCGGGCTCATAAAGGATATATTCCATCAGAAATCCGCCCCAGGAAATGTGAAAACTCGCCTCTCTGGCATAGCCGTCCTTGAAATCCTTCACATGCGTGCTGCCGCCAAATCCCATTCCCCCGATCCTGAACCGGTCAGATACGTGAGCAAATCCCTGGCCGCCGTAAAGAAACGCCACATCATGCAGCTCGGGCATGCCCAACCCTCGCAGCTCGTCATTTATCGGGCCCAGATCCGGTTTCCAGAGATAAAAACTAAAACCACCGGCTCCCGCAAAGCCAACTCCCGAAGTCGCCGCGCAAAATGGGATTGCGGTTATCAGAAAAATCAGGATCAGCTTTTTCATCGCAATTATCCTCCGTTTTGATGTATCTCTATTATGGTCTACTCTTTTCACCAGACACGTCATTCACTCTTCAGTCGTTCTATCTCTTCCAGCGTTAAATCCCGCCACTTTCCCCTGGGAAGTTCCGAAAGCGTTAGATCGCCGAAGCGGGTTCGATGGAG
>CAZHMN010000053.1:3225-18328 GCA_964533705.1 uncultured bacterium | reverse complement strand
CCGTCGTTGGTCAATAGAATCAGTCCGGATGTGTTCTTATCCAACCTTCCAACAGGAAAAACCCTCTCAGAAACCGTGACCAGATCGAGAATCGTCTTTCCCTTTTCGCGGCTCGGTTTGCAGGTACAGATAATACCAGTCGGCTTGTTAAGGAGGATATATCGGAAGGTATCCGGTGGCGTTATCAGTTTTCCCCTGACCACAACCTTCTGTTGGTCGGGTACAATTCTGGTTTCAGGCGTGGACACGATCTCCCCATCAACTTCCACCCACCTGGCGCGGATGTATTGCTCGCAGACGCGCCGAGAGGCCACACCGCATCGAGCCATGAATTTAGCGAGTTTCTCGCTTTTGCCATCAGGCTTCTGCGGCGGGACGTTCACCTCCTACGGCGTCTCCGGTTTCTTGAGGAAAACCGAAAAGAGATCAATGGGCACTGGGAAAATGGTCGTGGAATTGTTCTCGGAAGCCACTTCCGATAGCGTTTGCAAATACCGTAGTTGCAGTGCCATGGGGTGATTGCCGATGATCGTGGCTGCTTCCGCCAATTTTGTGGATGCCTGAAACTCACCTTCAGCGTTGATCACCTTGGCGCGCCGTTCACGTTCCGCTTCCGCCTGACGTGCCATAGCCCGCTGCATTTCAGTGGGCAAATCAACGTGCTTGACTTCCACCAGAGCCACTTTAATCCCCCAGGGATCGGTATGGGCGTCGAGAATTTCCTGAAGCTTCTTGTTGATTTTTTCGCGCTCCGCTAACAGATCGTCCAATTCAACCTGTCCCAGGACGCTGCGCAAAGTAGTCTGGGCCAACTGTCCGGTGGCATACAGATAGTTTTCTACTTCCACGACCGCCTTATTGGGATCCATCACCCGGAAATTGAGCACGGCATTGACCTTTACCGATACGTTGTCCTTGGTGATGACATCCTGGGGAGGTACGTCGGACACGATGGTGCGCAGCGAAATGCGCCGCACTCGATCAATAATAGGAATGATAATGATCAAGCCCGGTCCCTTCGCGCCTATAAGACGACCCAGTCGGAATATGACGGCCCGTTCATACTCGTTAAGCACCTTAATCGCTGAAATAAGAAGCAGAACGGCCAAACCGATAAGAATTGCTATACCTGGCATAGATGCCTCCAATTTGAGAATTGGGATGGAACTCTATCCTGGTGATCGTTTCACCAGAAACGGGGAGATTAGCGATTTTCTAATATCAGGTAACAGCCCAGGATGATAAGCGCTGTTGGAATGACGGGAATTTGCAGATCGAACCAATCGAAGTGGTTACCGAGCAGGATGACGCCGATGACAACCAGAGCAACACCCCAGAAGGGGGTGCTGTAACCCCTCCGCTGTGGTACTTGCGATTCACTGGATGCGCCTCCCGTAGATCCCTTGCCGGAGAGGTGATCATCGAGCCGTTGACTGATTTCTTCGAGACGCTGCCCAATATCGGATCCGACCTTTTCCAAGCGTTTTTCGAGATCTTCAAGGTTCATGAGATTCTCAATATTTAGCAGAAACGGAGATGGTTTTAAGCACATCCCGGGGCGCCCGAATTAGCTCTTTGCATCGGGCACCCCAGGAAATCGATGACTCTGATTGGACTACGCTTCTAAATAGGCGGACAATCGAGTTTTTTCAAGATGGCATCGCCCGATTAGGAATTACCACCTGCGCCAGCTTTTTCCTTCTCATTTTGCGCGGCGAGATCCGCCCGCTTCAGTCTACGTTTTCTGTACCACTCGCGCTGATACTTCAAACGTTCCTCGCGGTGCGTTTGGTAGTAATTCTTAAGATATGGGCGTCTTTTCTTGTACTGCTGGCGCTGTCGCTTCAATAACATATCCCGGTTTGCCCAGTAATATTCCTTGGTGACATTCCGATAGCATTCCTTGCATCTGGACCGATACACCGTTGTGCCAACCGACGTCTTCTGCGTGTAGAACTGGGAAACCGGCAACTTACGACCGCATAGGTTACAGGTTTTTTCTTTTTTGGCTGCCAAAATGCTACCCTCTATTTTTGTTTTTTTTCGTTTAATTTTAAACCCATTATTAACATCAAGATATGTGCGGTTCAACGGTCAACAGCATCTTTTCGACTTTGATTACTTTAACTTCTGTTCCTGCGGGAATAGTTCCAGAACTGGCTTTCGCATACCAGATTTCCCCGTGAACCTTCACCCGGCCCTTCGGTGCGAGATCTTCCACCACGCTACCGATTTCACCTATCATACCTTCATAGCCCGTTGTCGGCTGGCGCCTCTGTGCTCTCACGCTTAGTGTTATGGCAACTAAGAAGAAGAGAACCGTACCGAGAACGCCGGGCAAGATGACTCCCCAAGAAATCCGCAAGCCGGGGATGGGGGATTCGATTAGCATCACAGAACCGAGAATGAGGGAAATTGTTCCCCCGATGGCGAGAATGCCGTAACTGGTCACTTTTATCTCCAGCAGGAAAAGTACGATGGCCAACAAAATCAACAACAGACCGGCGATGTTGATCGGAAGCGTCTGGAAAGCGAAGAATGCCAGTATAAGGCAGATGCCTCCAATCACGCCGGGAACGATTGTACCGGGATTGTAAAGCTCAAAAAATAGACCGTAAATCCCCAGCAGCATCAGCACATAGGCGATGTTCGGGTCACTGATAACGTCCAGAAACCGATCCCGCCAGGTCATGGGAATTTCTTCAATTTCAGCGTCTCTCAGGGACAATTTACGCGTGCCGAGCGGAAGCTCGACTTCTTTGCCGTCCAGCATGACCAGAAGACTGTCCATTGAAGGCGCGATGATATCAATAACGTTCTTCTGCAGAGCCTCCGTTTCAGTAATGGAGGCGGATTCCCGCACGGCGCTCTCGGCCCAATCAGCATTACGGCCCCGGCGTTCCGCAATAGACCGGATGTAGGCGACGGCATCATTGAGGATTTTATCTTCCATGACGCCGGTGCTGTCTTCCTGCTGCCCCATACCCATTGTAACCGGATGAGCGGCACCAATATTGGTACCGGGAGCCATCGCCGCGATGTGAGCAGCCAGCGTGATAAAGACGCCCGCGGAACCCGCCCGCGATCCGGATGGGGCGACGTAGACGATCACGGGTACGTCGCTGGCCAGCATAGCCTTGATGATGTCCCGCATGGACTCCATCAATCCGCCCGGAGTATCAAGCTGGATCAGCAGCGCTTCGGCGTGATCTTCGTTGGCTTCGTCAATCGCTTTCTGAATGAAACGCGAGCTCGCCGGATGAATCACACCGTCAACCTCGATCATCTTCACCGTGGCGGCATTTGAACTCAAGGCAATCGCCAACGCGATCGCCATTAGACAGATTGTATGATATTTTCTCATGCCGCTTGGCGACATATTATATGGCTCATATTTCATCCAACAAATATAAAATAAGGTTAAAATCCGTAAAAATCAATATTAAAACAAAAAATCATTTTTAAAAGATCATTGACGTCTCTGTACGTTATACGTAAAATAAATCGCTGAGTGCGTGAGATAGTGGTTCAATATCGTCCTCCATGATCGCCTTGACGTCCAAATAAACACCATCCTTGCGGATATAACCCACGACTGGCGGATCGGCCAAGCGTAATCTCATGGCAACCTGAGCTGCCGGCATACCCTTGATTCTTAACCTTATGGCCGCCGAGGGGAATTCTTCCAGCGGCAAAGCTCCCGACCCCAACTGAGCGGAAGAGGCTACCACCTTCAATTGCATATTTTCCGGTACGCCTTTAGCGGCAACCGCCTGGTGGATCTTTTCCGCCCTCCTTATGGCCTGATCCGAACTTTCGGCCAATCTTGACAGCACCGGATGATTTTCAAGTAACTTTCCAGGTGATAGATACAGCTTCAGCGTCTCTTCCAACAGAGCAAGAGTGAACTTATCCGGTCTCAGGGCTCTCATCAGCGGATTTTTGCGAATGCGCTTCAGCGCCGATCTCTCACCAACCAGAATCCCAGCCTGAGGGCCGCCCAGAACCTTATCCCCGCTGAACGTGACCACATGGGCGCCAGCTTCGAGGCTCTCTCGGACGACCGGTTCGCGGGGTAAGTTCCAACGCTTCAAATCCAGCAGAACGCCTCCCCCAAGGTCATGAATGAGGAAGAGATCGTGTTTTCTGCAGAACCGGGCAATCTTGTTAAGATCCTCTTCGTGCACAAAACCACTAATGCGGTAGTTGCTCGAATGCGCCACCAGAATGGCTCGTGTCCTGGGGCCGACAGCCTCCTGATAATCTCGAAGATAGGTTCGATTGGTCGTTCCGACTTCAACCAGGCGCGTACCGGACTTGCGCATGACCTCGGGCAGTCGGAAGGACCCGCCGATCTCGATCAACTGGCCCCGGGAGACGATAGTCTCCTTGCGATTGGCCAGTGTATTTAGCGCCAGCATGACAGCTCCGGCATTATTGTTCACCACCGCTGCGCTCTCAGCACCAGTTACAAACTGCAGCAAATCTCCCAGATTATCCTGGCGGTCGCCGCGCTTGCCGGACTCTAAATCAAGCTCGAGATCGCAGGCACCTCGCACCCGTTCAAAAGCTCGCTTATAAACTTCTTCCAACAAGGGCGCCCGCCCCAATCCGGTGTGCAACAGGATGCCAGTGGCATTGATGACGCGCTTTATCCTCGGTTGGAGAAATGCTTCCATGCATTTTCGAACCTCGGCGATGAGTTCAGATCGCTCCGGGGCTTCTCCCCCACCGGATAAAATCGCCTCTCTCCTCTGTTCAAGAACCGCGATGCAGCACCGCTTGACCAAATCGTGCGAAAATTCCGTCACCAGCTCCTGCAAGTTGCTGTCCTCCATGAGGTTTCCAACTTGAGGCAGTTCTTTTAGACGAGATTGTACGGCGTCATCAATCATACTGTAAATGGATTCCTCGAAAAAAGGGCACTATAGATTATACGAGATTTATTTTGCAATTGCAAGTAAATTCAAGGAGAAAATATTTCAGCAATAAAAAACCCGGGCAAACCCGGGTGTCTTCTGGATTGAAACTCTGGATTAGTAGTTCTTCAGGTGCTTGAAGCCTATGATCAAAGTACTGAAGAAACTATGCCCTGATTCTCGCATGTAGCGAATAAAATAGGTCAGGAAGAATATTCCAGTGTAGATCGGACCCAGGTTGTAACGGACGATCTTGCGAATCAGGGGGATCCATTTGTGGTTTCGTGCTCCGATATAAAAGAGCTTCTGAATTCTGGCAACTTCACGGATCTCCGGCTGTTTTAGAAAGCTGTGGTGGAACACCGAACCTTGCATTTCATCTATGGAATAATCCTTCGCCAAATATCCGAGCTCTCTGGCGATGGCAGTCATGTATTTCAACCTTAGGGGGCTTTAATTCGTATCCAAATACCCGCCAAACTCTACTCGATTTCGAGAACTTCAACAGGTCCCAACTTTTCCAGGTCTTCCTTGACTTCATCCGCCTTACTGACCACGACGAAGAGCATATCATCGGAGTGCAGGTATTTGCGAGCCACTCGGATGACGTCTTCTTTTGTTACAGCATTGACGCGATCGCGGTACTTTTCGATATAGTCAGATCCGAGGTCGTACAACTCCACACCCTGTAGTTGGCCCGCGATGCTGCTCGGTGTTTCAAAATTCAACGGGTAACTTCCGGTTAGATAGGATTTGGCTTTCTTTAGTTCCTCATCTGTGGGCCCGGACTCCTGGTATTCTTTGATCAGCTCAATCATCGCCTCAATGGCTTCAAGCGTGGATTCGTTTTTGGTGAAGGTGGAAGTCGTGAACGGCCCGGCCTGCAGACGGGTGCTGAAAGACGAGCGAACGCTATAGGTCAATCCCTTTTCAGAGCGAATGACTTTGACCAGTCTTGAAGCGAACCCACCGCCGCCCAAAATGTAATTCATGATCACGACGGGGAAATAATCTTCGTTGCCGCGGGCAATGCCGAGATGTCCGAAACGGATCTGCGCCTGGGTGGCGTCCGGTTTATTGACCAGACGCACTTTATAACCTTCAGGAGCTTCCGGTATGGGAAAAACTGCTTCCGGCACGGATCCTTCCGGCCAACTCTGGAATGATTCCCTGGCGATTTTGAAGGCTTTTTTCGGCGAAATATCTCCCACAATGAAGAGAGCTGAGTTGTTCGGATTGAAGATGAGCTCATACTGTTTGAGGACGTCATCCCGGGTGAATGATTTCACCGTTTCTTCGGTTCCTTCGATCGGAAACGCGTAGGGATGTTCGCCGAACAACCAACGGTTGAATGCTTCGTTGGCAATGGTGCTGGGCCGATCTTTATCGTTTTCAATGCTGGATAGCGTTTGCTGCCTGTTCCGCTCGATTTCACCATCGCTGAAAGCGGGATTCAGCACCACGTCCTGCATCAACTCCAACGCAGTCTGCAGATGCTTCGTCAATGCCGTGCAGGTGACATAAGTGGCATCCCAGTTGCTGCCCGCACTCAATCTGCCGCCGATGAAATCAATTTTATCGGCGATTTCCGTGGCACTTAGTGTTTCCGTTCCTTTGGTCAACAAATCCGTCATAAACCGCGTAAGGCCCGCCTTCCCTGCTGGATCGTACTGGCTGCCGGCTTTGCACATGAGCCGCAACGAAACGACCGGCAGTTCATGATGTTCGACGACGATCACTTTTAGACCGTTCTTCAGCACTTTCTCTTTGATCGGCGGCAGTTTTACCGGCGCCAGAGCCTGCTCGGCTGGAGGAACGTAGGCGGGAACGACGTCAATTTCCTCTTCAGTCTGTGCTATCCCTGAGGATATGGCCAAACCGCAGAGGAAGAAAAGCACCAACAATGTATTTAAAACACGCGATTTCATATCTCCTCCATTAGCTTTTTAAATCCACTTATAGCACGGGAAGGTTTTGGGGTCATATCCTAGTTTTCCGGCACGAGAATTAGCGTTGTGCGGTTTTTGGGGGTAAAATACTTCGAAGCCACTTCAGCAACCTGCTCTGCGGTTACTTGCCGATACTTCTCGACCCATTCCAGCATCTCCCGCCAATCGCCCGCCACTGTTTGATAGAAGCCTAAATTGTACCCTTTGTACATATTGGTCTGCATATCGTAGATGAATTCCGCCTCCATCTGATTCTTGGCTTTTTGCAGTTCTTCGGGCGTCGGGGGATTATCCGCCAATCCTTCGATAATCTCAAACAACGCTTTCTCACCCTCTTCGACGTCGTGACCGATATTCATTCCGCAGTATGCGTAAAAGAGGCTGGGATCCTTGGCATTGTCGGCGGAACCACCCGCGTAAAGGGCAATTTGATCTTCATAGACCATTTTTCGGTAGATGCGCGAACTTTCACCTTTCGACAGAATGTCCCCGGCAAGCTGCAGGGCGGGCATATCTTCGTGGTTGATGTCGGGGATATGATAGCCCGCCAAAAGCATGGGAAGCTGGGCACGCCGGTGTACGTAAACCCGCCTTTCGCCCCGCTGTTCGGGCTCGACAGTTCTGACGGGCGGCGGAGGCTCCTGCCGGGGAATCTTGCCGTAATATTTTTCCATCAGTTCCAGGGCCTCATCGGTATCAAAATCGCCCACGATGACCACCGTGGCGTTGTTGGGAGCGTAATGAATCCGGTGGTATTCCTTACAGTCCTCCAGCGTGATGGCGTTGATGTCAGACATCCAGCCGATCACGGACCACTGATAGGGATGCGCCAGAAAAGCGTTGGCGGAGAGCTGTTCCAGCATATCGCCGAAGACGCTGTTATCGACGCGTACGCGCCTCTCTTCCTTGACGACTTCACGCTCGGAAGCCAGATTCTCGGGGGTGATAGCCAGGTTCGCCTGTCTTTCCGCTTCCATAGCGATGACCAGTTCAAGTTGGTCCGCCGCAATATTCTCAAAATAAACCGTCATATCATTGGAAGTAAAGGCGTTCAATCTCCCGCCATGAGCTTTGATGATGTTGGCGTGTTCCTCGGGCCCGTATTTCTTCGATCCCTTGAACATCATATGCTCGAACAGGTGTGAGATGCCGGTGATACCGGGCCTCTCGTTGATCGAACCGACGTTGTACCATACCTGGTAACTGATCACCGGCGCAGAGTGATCCTCCCAGGTTAGAATGCGCAGCCCATTGGAAAGATAATGCTCTTCGACACCAAGAAGGTCCTCACTTAAATAATCTTCAAGAAGACTCTCTTCAGCGCCAAATCCGAGCACTGCGCAGCCCAGAAGAACGACAAATGCAAACGTTAGCCGTTTCATGCATCCTCCGACTGTAATTTCAACTCTTATGATCTAAGTAAACCTTGTTCTATATCTCAGCGACGAAGCGCTTTAATCTGCACGTCCAGGATCTCAATAATGTCCGGACGATAACCCACGTGGCGATATTGTATTCGGCCGTTTTGATCTATAACGAACAGAGTAGGAATGCCGACCACGTCGTAGTCAATTGAGGTTCCATTATTGAAAAGCACCGGGAAGGTGTACTGGTTCTCAGCAATGAAGGGAGCCACCTTTGCCGTGTCCTTGTCCGTCGAAATCGCCAACAGCTCTATTCCTTGTTTTTTCCATTCAGAATAAGCACCTTGCAGCAGCGGCAGTTCACGCCTGCAAGGGCCACACCAGGTGGCCCAGAAATCCAGCAGAACGATTTTACCCCTGTAATCCGCCAGCCTGACCGTATTACCGTTCAATGATTGCAGTTCGAAGTTCGGCGCAGACTGATCCACTTTGTCTGCAACCAACTTGACGTACTCTTGCCGACCAATCTCTTCCAAGTTGCTGTCGAGATATTCCTTAAGGCCATCCGTTGAGCCGTGAACGCCCAGATAGGCTTCTCTCAGCACGCGGTCTAAATCTTCATTTCCTTCGTCCCCCAGGTAATAGCGCGCCTTTACGGCGCACCTGAGAGCATCTGAGAACTCATTAAGCTCCCTATTTGCCATAGCCAGATGTAAGTAAAGCTCATAATCCGGTTCGGGAATCAGGGATTCCATCTGCAAAAAGGCCTCTCTTGCTTCTTCAGCCCGATCGAGTTTTAGCAGTACGTATCCCTTCGTATCGAGATAATAACCCAGCCTGTAGTTTCCCCGCTCTTTCCAGGCTTTTTCTGAGCGATCCGACGGCGGCGGCAGATTGATGTTCTGCCTCTGGGCTGCAACGCCGACTTCAATGTAGCTCAGAGCCTTATCCAGCGCGGTATCCCCTTCCGCCAGCGCCCAGGCAATTGTATTCAGGGGTGAAGCGGGTGGAGGTTTGAGTTCAAGCAATCTGTCCCCGAGGCGTACCAAATCCGCAAAGCGGTCCTCCCCGGCCAGCAGCCGGGCGAAATTCGAAGCGGCATCTGGAAAGGCAGAATCACCTTTGGCTTCGCCAAAGTATTGCCAGTAAAGTTCTACCGCCTTGTCAACGTTTTTCTCTTCTCTGGCTCTCTTGTAAAGGTCGCTCACTTCACCCTGCACGGAAACCGCAAAAAGCAGAATCAGAGCCAGTGCATATGCCATCACTGTCCTTGTGCTCATAATCTTTCCCTATTCAATTTCAATCTGATAAGGCATCAGCATCAAGGGCTTGCCGTCGTAGAATTCAGCGATTAATGCCAGCGGTTCTATGGCCTCCTCCAACACTTTCGGCAACGGCCGATTTTCTATTTTCAAAATGTCGCTGGTAACCCGGCTGAAGAAGCCGCGAGGCTTTGGGTAGAATTCCAGCGTCATGGGCGTATCCGCCGAAACGCCCAGCTTGGCTCTGGTAACTGTAAAGGCGAGTTCCATCCCCCCAATCAAATCAACGAGATGACGATCCAGCGCCTGTCTCCCCATCCAAACGCGCCCCTGGCCGACGGAATCCACCTCTTCTCTGGTAAGACCCCTCGATTCCGCCACCCGGATGACGAAATCCTCGTAGAACTGATCAACCGCCTCCTGGAGCATATCCATTTCCTCTTCGGTGAAGGGGCGGGATTCCGACCAACCATCGGCGTGTTCGCCTCGCTTAAAAGTGTTGGTATTATAGTATATTTTATTATAGAGTCCTGCAAGATTGATCTTTCCACCGAGGACTCCGATGGATCCCGTGATGGTTCCCTCTTCGGCGATGATGGTGTCCGCCCCGCAGGAGATGTAATAACCGCCCGATCCGGCGACGTTGCCCATTGAAACGATGATGGGTTTGCGGTTCTCTTTATCCGTGACCGTTCGATGCACCTCACGGAAGATAACGTCTGAAGCAATCGCGTCTCCGCCGGGCGAATCCACGCGTAAGATGATAGCATCAATGGCATTGCTTTCCCGAGCGGTGCGGATCGCTTCGGCAATGGTCTTCGAACCCATGTATCCATCGCCGAACCAACTGCTGCTGCTCTCGCCCTGTACGATGAGCCCTTCCGCGTAGATGACAGCGACTCTGGGAATGCGGACGTCCGGCCATTCTTCCTTGTATTCAGGAAACCGCCAGTAGCTCTTCTCGCTGACCAAAACGTATCCATCGTCTTCCAACTTCTCGGTGATGGAATCATAGTATATCAGGCTATCTACGAGCCCGGCATCCAAGGCCCGCCTGCAGATGAAGGGCCCCTGGTCTATCTTTTCCTTGACCTCTTCAATTTCCCAGCCGCGTCCTTCGCCGATCTTCGCACAGATTTGATCGTAGATATCGTCTAATAGCCAATTCATCATCTCCGCTTCGGCCTCGGGGGTATCTTCGTAGATAAAAGCGTTTGCTGCGGTCTTGTAGTCACGAGCGCGCGCAACCTGCACGCCGATGCCCAGCTTATCCAGAGTACCCTTCCAATAGCCCATGACGGCAGCAAGCCCCTTCAGGTTGACCGTTCCTATGGGAAGCAGGTAGATCTCATCGCAGACGGTGGCCAGATAGTAATCCTTCTGGGAATAACTTTCGGAGTAGGCGATCAACTTCTTGCCTGTCATCTTGAACGTCTCCAGAGTGCGGCGGATCTGCTGCACCTGAGCCAAGCCCCATTCCGGATCTTCGAAGCGGATCAGCAAACCTTCAACTCTGGGATCGTCAGCATAGTGGAGGATTTCCTGCCGCAGTTGGCGTAAGGTTTTGCCTTTCGGTCTGAATATCCAGTAGGAAGGCATCGCTTCGAAGATTTTACCGCCTAAAGTGACTTCTACGATTTGATGGGAACGGGGTGAGAAGAGATTGGCATGTTTGGCACTCGTCAACTGAAAATAGCCAACACCGTCCACTGCCTCGCTCATATCATCGAACCTCTGGTAATCACCTGCCGTTAAATTATCCAGCGACAGCGATAAGCCCACGCCGAAGAACTCGCTGTCGGTCAAATACTCTCCCGTTAATCTAATCCCATCGAACGGCATGGCTTCCAGGCGGATGCGGGGATCCAACTCTTCCCCATAATGGTGGGTTTTGTCCTTGGTGAATAGCAAATCCCCGGACAGCGTCCAGCGGTGATTATTGAAGGGACGAACCGCCAGCGCGAGGCTGTAAGCGGGTTCCACCTCTTCCCCACCACGGTTGGGTTGATTCAAGTCGAAAACGGTTGCTCCAGCGCTGAAAAAAGGCAGCGGTCGGAAACCCAATCCCAGGTTCCAGCTTGCATCCCAATCCACAACCCGCCACCAGGTGTGACTGATCCCCGCATAGAAACCCTCGCCCAATTTAAAGCCCTTCCCGAGAGTATAGCGGTTGTAGGACTCGAGGTCATTGTTCGCGAACTCACCTGCGAATCCCAGTGAACCCAGCTTCACCAATAATCCCAGGTCCTCGCTGGACGTCGAATTGGTGTACGGAAACATGAAAAAAGCCTCAGCACCGGATCGCGCTGCCAGCCAGGCGGGGTTGCTCAATACGGAGATGGCATTATCCGTGACAGCTCCGGAATTCGAGGGAAGGGTTAGCCCCGGGCGCGAGGATTGCGCATCTATTGAAGATGCCAGTAAAGGGATGGCGAGTAAAAAAATGGCGAGTTTTTTCATTACTTCCTCATAGAAATTTGATTGAAGTTCGTTATTAGTACAACCGCTTGCGTTTGTTCAGATATTCCATTAAGGCGAAGTCATAGGGACGCCTGGTATCGAAGAGGGCGTAGTCAACGTCGTTTTCACGGCAACCGCTTTTTAGAACATCCAGAAAAGAACTCATTTCTCTCTGGTAGGCTTCTTTGAGATGCCAGGGCTGCGAAATCATCCGCTCGTCTGTTTCGAGATCGCGAAATCTGGCGTCCCGAGGGAAGGCGAAACTCATCTCCAGCGGATCCAGCACCTGCAGAACGATAACCTCGTGCCCGTCATAACGAAAATGCTTCAGTCCTGAGATAATCTCATCCGGCTCATCCAATAAATCGGATATCAGGATGACCAGCCCTCTCCGCTTCATGCGCTCAGCCACTCGGTGCAAGGTCTCCGATACGCGAGTACGCCCCGACGGCTCCGTGGCTACCAGTTCCTTTAGGATCAGGTTGAGGTAAGATCGAACCGATCGAGGCGGGATCAATTTGCGCAATTGATCGTCGAATAGCGCCAGACCCACCGCATCGCGTTGTTCGAGCATGAGGTAGGTGAGCGCCGCGCTGAGGGCGATTCCGTAGCTCAGCTTGCTGAAATCAATCGAGGTAAATCCCATTGAGGCGGAGGTATCCAGCAAAATGTAGCTCTTTAGATTGGTCTCTTCCTGAAAACGCTTGAGAACGTAGCGATCCGTGCGGGCGTACACTTTCCAGTCCAGGTGGCGGATGGGATCTCCGGGCATGTAAGGGCGATGTTCCGCAAATTCCACCGAAAATCCATGATAGGGGCTTTTGTGCAGCCCGGTGATGAATCCTTCCACAACCCTGCGAGCTAAAAGTTGCAGGTTGGACAGGCGGGCCAGAGCTTGCGGGGAGAGTATTGTATAGGGATTTGCCAACGATTATATCGTATTTAAGGGGGTATCGCTTGATGTGCTACTTTAGATTCTTACTCAGAGTTAAGGCATGGTCTCCAGCAACTTCTCGATGACCTGGTCAGCGCCGATTCCTTCGGCTTCGGCGTTGAAACTCAAGACCAGACGATGTCGCAGGACAGGCATGGCCATCTGGCGAACGTCCTCGACATCCGGCGTGGGGCGGCCGTCCAAGGCAGCGCGCGTTTTCGCTCCTAATATGAGGTACTGCCCGGCTCGCGGACCGGCGCCCCAGCGGTTCCATTCACTAATGAATTTGGGGGCGCTGGGATCCGGTGGACGCGTCATTCTGGCGAGATTAACCGCGTATTCCACCACGTGATCTGATACCGGTATGCGCCGAACCAGTTCCTGCAGGGCGATAATCTCTTCGTTATTTAACACAGGATCTATTATTCCTACCGCCGCGCTCGTGGTCGTTTTCACGATGCTCTGTTCTTCATCCAGAGAAGGGTAATCAACCCAGAGGCTGAACATAAAACGATCCAGCTGAGCTTCTGGAAGAGGGTAGGTGCCTTCCTGCTCGATGGGATTCTGCGTCGCCAGAACGAAGAAAGGCTCTTCCAGCGTGTGAGTCGTTCCCCCGGCCGATACCTGATGTTCCTGCATCGCCTGCAGGAGGGCCGCCTGGGTCTTGGGAGGCGTGCGGTTGATCTCATCCGCCAGGACAATATTGGCGAATACGGGGCCGCGCACGAATTTGAATTCCTTGCGCCCGCTGGAGCGATCTTCCTGGATGATCTCGGTGCCGGTGATATCGGAAGGCATGAGGTCGGGAGTGAACTGGATGCGGGAAAAAGAGAGCTCCAACGCCTGTGCCAGCGAGCTGATCATCAGCGTTTTGGCCAAACCGGGAACTCCGATCAATAGACAATGACCGCGCGATAGTAGCCCGATCAGCAGCCCCTCGATGACGTCTTTCTGGCCGATGATGACCTTGGACAATTGATCTTCAATCCGAGCGCGTGCATCCTTTAGCTTTTCTAAGGTCTCTATATCGTTGGGCATATGATCCAAAACTCCGAGGCAAGTATAAGAGAATTTATCCTATTAAGCTTTACAAGTTAGCAAATGTTCCCTGCATTGTCAATAAAATCTCTTGATTTCTCCTCATGCTTATCATAGATTTAATTAACGTCTTTCGTGAAATAACACAATACTTGTCGCCTGGATTTGCTGCCTTGACGCTCGAAACGACCCTAAAAGCCGTCCGCTTAAAAGACTTGAATCAGGATGAATTACAAATCCTGGCCGAGTCGCTGGGTGAAAAACGCTTCCACGGCCGCCAGATTTTCGCCGCTCTCTTCCGAAGGGGCGTCCAGTCCACTGCCGGGATGACTGATCTTCCACTGCGGCTTCGAAATCGTCTTGCCGCCTTGGAGCCTTTCGACTTGCTCATACCCGTGAAAACACAAACGGGAGAAGATGGAACTGCAAAGATACTCTTCAGACTCAGGGATGGTCATAAAATTGAAGCCGTAAAAATCCCCGAAAGCGGTCATGCCACCCTCTGCGTCTCCACACAGGTTGGCTGCCCCCTTGAGTGCACTTTTTGTGCCACCGGGCAGATGAGTTTTAAACGCAACTTGACGTCCGGTGAAATTGTCGATCAAATCGTTCATTTTCGCAGACTGAGTAGCGAACCGATACTGCGCAACCTGGTTTTTATGGGCATGGGCGAGCCTTTACTGAACTACCCAAACTTGATAAAGGCGGTCAGGATCCTGTCATCCCCCATCGGCCCTGAGATCTCTCAACGGCGCATGACCGTTTCAACGGCCGGAATCGTTCCCGCGATCAAAAAGCTGGCCGGCGAAGGCCTGCGCGTCAAATTGGCTGTATCTCTGAATGCGCCCACCAACGAGTTACGTGACCAGCTAATGCCCATCAACAAAAAATACCCACTCGAGCGATTGTTCAAGGCTGTTTCTGATTTTCAAAGACAGATGGGTGACAGGATAACCTTTGAATATGCCCTGATACCCGGTGTTAATGATACCCCTGAGATGATTCAGGCACTGAGGCAATGGTTGATCCGCATCCCCTGCAAACTGAACCTGATTCCTTTAAATCCAATCGACAGGAGAAGCAAAAAGCGTCATGACTGGGATGCGATATTTGATCGATTTTATGAGGTTTTCGCCAGAGAAAAAATTACCCTCACACTGCGGCGCAGCCGGGGAGC
>CAZHMN010000053.1:0-3125 GCA_964533705.1 uncultured bacterium | reverse complement strand
CGCCTCCAGCGAAAGCATTCTCAATAGTTGAACTTAAAGGGCAGTAACTCGTAATAACGTAAATATGAATCCAGCATCCGAACAACTATGGCACGGTTTGTGACCACCTCATCAAATTTAATTCTATTCATCCTTCAGAGGTTTCATCAATACCATTTTCTTGCGGCCGGCTCTCACCACGCAGATCATCGTTTGGCCATTCTGCAGTTCATAAGTCGCTTTGAGTTTCGTAGAACGAATTCCGTATTTGCCCCCGATGAGTGACACGATGTCTTCTAAGTTGCTGCCCTCAACGATCCCATCCAATTGATCCTCGCTCGATTCTAAAATTTTAAATCTCATCGCTCCAGCCCTCCGCTTGCGGGTAGTAATCACTGTTTCAATTATTTCATTGATGTGATTTTTGGTAATCGAAATGAGAGTTATCTCTTTATTTCCTCCCAGAAAGATTCGAAAATCTTCTTTCCCACTTTGGCGATGTCTATTCTCGGATCGAGCAGGTACAAAGTATATAGACCCTCTCTCAAGGCATTGATTTTCATAGAATACAATTGGCAGTCCAGGTCTTCCTTGATTTCTCCATTCTTCTGTGCAGCACTTAACATCTCTCGGTATTTATCAATCAACAACCTGTAGGCATTTCTTACCATACTTTTTATTGATTCGAATTTGGCAATTCCTTCCAAAAGCAACAATGAATAATTATCTTCCCCGTATGCCTGGTCGTTCGGCAGTTTTGGCGTCAGCATTTCCGAAGGCAGGATGTTTTCAAAGTTTTTCTCTATTTTTTCTCTCGTGCTCATGGAAGGTGAATTCAGAATGTTCAAAATATCATGGACGTACACGACGAAAAATCGGTCCATAATAATTTCAAGCAGTTCCTGTTTACTTTTAAAATAATGGTAGAACCCACCCTTGGATACCCCCGCTTTTGATGAAATCTTATTAACCGATACGTCACTATAACCGTGCTTTAGAAAGAGACTCAACGCTGTCAGGAGAATTTGATCTTTCGTATTTTTCTTTTGTTCCATTCTTTGAGAAATCCCAAGCTACAGCGACAGACCGGTCGGTCGGTGGTATACAATATAACAAAGATATCGACGTCTGTCAAGGTTTATTTTATTTTCTCCCAAATTCCTCACGTCTTAATATGTATTTTCACTGCACATTAATCATCCACATTCAGGCAGATCAGCCGATAGCGATCCTTCCCCATGATTTGCTGGGTTTCCCCTCTCGAATGCACAAAGACGACGATTTCATCGGGCTGGAAAGCGCACAATTCGAGATCTCCCTGCATCCTCCACTCCTTTTCCCCCCGCCAATCCCTCTTCCCTGAAGCCGCCATTTGAAAAAAAGGACGTTCTGCTTCCGACAATTCATCGAAATCGTTAAGATCCCCATAAATGACAGGACGGGCGCCCATCTGGATTAAGCCGGATTTCTTCAGCGCTATTCCATACGGCTCGAACGTCCAGCGGCGCAATCCCGCCCGCCACTTGATTAAGTCAGGTAAATCTTCCGGCGATCTCTCAGTGAACGGAACGACAGGGTATCGCCCGCGTACCAACCTCCCCGAGGCCCGAATTATCCTCTCTCTTAACAATTTCAAGAGAGTCTCAAGACCTCCCCGCTGGTCATCGGATTCAGTCAGGATCCTTTCAAAGTGCTCTGCTTTGCTTTCATCCGGCCAGGGGCCAACGCAGGATCGAGTCCAGTGTATGAGGTAATCTCCGGGTCGGTACCATTCGGGAAGGGTTATTTTCTTAGGGAGTTGCGGTTTTCTAATCGGCTGAGGTGCTTCGTATTCTATTGCAAAGCTTCGGTCTATTAACTCGCCCGCCAGTTGCCTGGAATTGAGATAACCCTCTAAATTACCCTTTTTCCTAACGCTGACCTGAATAAGGCTCTGGCTCAGAGACAGAATCCAGATATCCCTTAGCCCGTTCGCCTGGGATTTCTTGCGAACCGCACCCAGCCCCAGCGGCCGAACCGCCAACGTCTTCTCTTCATTCAATCCCAAGTCAATAATAGCTTTGGTTCGGGCGATGATAAAATTCTGCGCGCTTCCGGCCGGGAAAACCAGAACAATCGGAAATCCCAGCTTGTTGCCAGCCCAGGAGAGAAAATCCCAGGAGGTCGTCCCCAGGCTGCTGATCAATACGGTTTCCCGGGCATCAAAACCGCGCAAGGCTTCCAGCGTTTTTCTCACCCAGGCGTCGCCCTTGGAAAAACGCGGTGACTGCCGCGAATTGAGTACCGTAATACGCCTTCGCTTGAGGAGTTCAGTAGGGCCACAGAGCACGACCGGCGTGAATCCGGTAAGATAAAAAGGATGAGGAATATCGGCGGGAAAGTCCTTGCGTTCAACGCAGATAAGAAGATCGGACATTTTTACTGAATAACAAAATAACTATAGCGTTCTCATAAGATATAACCCATCAAATCCGCTTTTCTGAAAATAGGCAATAAAAAAACCTTTGTCAAGTTTGTTTTAATAAAACTCAACAAAGGCTCGTTTCGTGGAGACGGCGGGAATCGAACCCGCGTCCGGAATAGTGACCGAAGGACCCGCTACAGGCTTAGTCGGCGTTTAGATCTCGCCCCCCTTAAAATCCACCGACAGATCGAAAGGAAGGCCAGCCTCTGAGTTCTCACCTTACGCATCGAGGCGCCGCGCAAGGCCAGCCCATCATTGCGTCGCCCAGATCCCAACCCGATGGGCCAGGGTTGGGCTGAACGTGGCTGCTCTATTGATTAGGCAGCCAAGGCATAGCCGTAGTTATCGGCATTTGTGTTTTTGGCGGGTTTATACGGGGTCACGCCATCCCCGACCTGCTGGTCCAGCTTCCTCCTATCCCGTCGAAACCAAGTCGTCCCCATTTGCAATCCTGTATACATCAATATAATAAAATTGTTCCCAAAAGTCAATGGATAAATGAATCTTCGGCGGGCTTTTTTTCTACTCCTACACCTTTCATGCCGCAGACTCCCTGTATTCGACAGTTGTCTCCCGGATCGAGTACCACAAAGTGGCGGCTTCGCCGTGGGGACTCGGCAGTATAGTTACCCGCCCCAGACTCCCGCAAAGCGGTCCCTGCGGGAAAGTCTGGGGCTGAGAC
>CAZHMN010000052.1:0-20886 GCA_964533705.1 uncultured bacterium | reverse complement strand
CAACGGTAAGGGAATTTAAAGCTGTCGGGTACGGAGACCCGACAGCACTCTAATAATGTGTCATTCCGGACAGGCGTCAGCCTGATCCGGAATCCAGGAGAACGGGCACGCAATCGCGCTTCCGGAATGACACCTATTCGCCGATCGCTGATGTTGACCGCTGAGTGCTGAATACTGAGTGCTAGTTACTATCTTTTGTATCTCTTAAAATAGTATTCCATCTCCGGCAGACCGCCCTGCATAACCAGATAGCCGTCAATCGGCTCGCGCTCGGTAATCTCATCCGAGACCGGCGTCAGCATGATACGCTTGACTTCTTCGGGATCCTGCGACTGCCCCAGCGCCCAGCCCAGTTTCACATAGGCCACTTCGGGCAGCATGTTGTCCAGAGGAATCACGCCCAGATCCATGATGTCTCTGCCCGTATCGTAGACGAACATCTGCACGTAGCCCCACAGCGTCTGGACGGTCATATAGACGTGCACACCGGACTGACAGGCGCGCTTTAAACTTGGGTATAGCGGCTTATTAACGTGGCCTAAACCGGTTCCGGCGATGATAATGCCCTTGTAACCGTTGTCAACCAGTGAATCAATGATGTCCGGCTTCATGTTAGGATAGTAGTAAACGATGGATACCCGCTCATCGAAGACCGGAACCAATGTAACCGAACGATCATCATTCCTGCGCTTGCGATAGTCCTGGCGAATTGGAACAATCTCAGTCGTCGAAATCCGAGCCAGGGGTCTCTCACCGATAGTGCGGAAGGTGGATCGGTAGGAGGAATGCATTTTTCGCACCCGCGTTCCGCGGTGCAGCAGGTCGTACTGATCCGAGGTGGGCCCAAACATGCAGACCATAACCTCGGCGATGTCACTATAGCCGGCCGCCCGGCAGGCGTTGATCAGATTCAACGCTGCATCCGAAGAAGGGCGGTCGGAAGAGCGTTGGCTGCCCACCATAACGATGGGAACCGGCGGATTTTGAACCATGAAAGTCAACGCCGCGGCGGTATGATGCATGGTATCGGTTCCGTGACCGATGACAATGCCATCCGCGCCGGCTTCAATTTCTTCCTTAATATAACGGGCGATACCCATCCAGTGTTCGGGGCCAATATTCTCGGAAAATTCCCCGTATAGCTTGATGGTATTAAGATTACATACGTCGACCAACTCGGGAACGGCTCCGTACAGTTCGCCGGGCGAGAATGCCGGAATAACGGCTCCGGTGCGGTAGTCGAGCCTTGAAGCAATGGTTCCTCCCGTGCCCAAAAGCGTAACGTTGGGCTTGGAAGGATCGGGCGGATAGGTTTTCTCCGGGATCTTATAATGCGCTTTGCGATAACCCACTTCGGTGATTTTCTCGATGGAATCAACCCGCAGACCGATATTATAACCGTTGGGTTGTTTCAACACGATGTGCTGGTCATCCGCGGTTTCGCTTCGGGGGAGAATCAGGCCTCGAAAATCTCCTTGATCCGTGGTAACGATTACGTCACCCCAAACGCGCGCTTTTTCCCTGATTAGCAGCGCCTTAGCATCGCCACGATAGCCTTTCAGGTCTTCACTTTCCATATTTCAGCTTTGCAAAACCTCAATCTTAATAAATCTATTGCATATTTCAAATTTTTTGCTTAAATATAATATACCGCAAAATAGTATGCAAACCTTTTCTCTGATAGTGTGTTAACTATGAAGTTGGCATATCCCTTGCGCTATTCTTGTAGTTTAGCGTTAACTGATAAGGAAACACGAGCATAGTTCGGCGATCCGTTGCAAAGGTTGCACATAGTATAGAAAACACTAAAATGCCTGATGCAAGAAATTTAGGCTGTGTGAATCCTTCAAGTCAAAGGTGTTACAGATGAGAATGACAAAATACTTCGTGTCAGTTTTTTTGCTCATTGCCCTGACTCAATTGGCGTGGGCTCAGTATGCACCCCTACACTGGGATGAACAGGGAATTCGCATTCGACAGGGTTATCACATTGAATGGCAGCGCTCTGGTGAGAAGGATGCCGACGGAAACGTGGTCTACACCTGGTCGGATACCCGGTTCGGTGACCGGGATGTTTTCGCCCAGAAGGTGGATGCTTCCGGAAACATGCTGTGGGATGAAGATGGCGCTGTGATCATCTCACATGCTGGTCGCCAGGAGGATCCCTCTCTCATCCCCACCGGTTTTGGCGATTACATTTTCATCTGGAATGATTTCAGAGATGACGTCGAAAAGGGCGACTTGTACGCCCAGAAAGTGGACGGCAACGGCAATGTGCTGTGGGATCCCTTAGGGGTGCTGCTTTCCACGGGAGATTTCGACTCGCCAGCGGTATTCCGCATTGTCGCGGATGGCACGGGCGGGGCGATCATACTCTGGAATGACCTTCGCAATGGCGACGAGGGGGACATCTACGCCATTCGCGTTTTAAGTGACGGCACGGTACCGACAGGATGGGATCCTAACGGCACGCCGGTCATGGTGGCCGGAGGCGGTCAGCGTCAGTTGACCGTGGACACGGATGGCGCAGGCGGTGCCATCATCGGCTGGATGGATAATCAGGCCACCCAGACAACACTGCGCGACATTTACATCCAGCGCGTCACCATAAACGGCGAACTGGCCTGGGGGCCCGAGGGTGTGGCCGTATGCCGCGCAGACAACGATCAAGAATCACCGAAACTGTGCCCGGATGGAGCCGGCGGCGCGTATATCACCTGGAAGGACAAGCGGAGCGATTTTAACGGCGATATTTACTTCCACCATGTTGATAATGAAGGGAATCTAACATTCCCCGAAGAACACGGAAAACCTCTCATTGTATACGATGGAAGCCAGATTGACCAACGGATTGTCGCCGATGGTTCAGGTAATGCCATCATCATATGGCTCGATACGCGCAATGACCCCATGGGGCTTTCCAAAGACATCTACGCTCAAAAAGTGAATTCTGACGGCGACCTCCTCTGGGATCCAAACGGAAATGCTGTTTGCACACAAATAGCAAATCAAGACCAGGCACGCATCAACGCCGACGGCGCGGGCGGTGCCATATGCGTCTGGATGGATGAACGCGATGGCAACGAGAATCCCAGAGAGAATATCTTCGCCCAGAAAATAAACGGGAACGGCACAACAGCCTGGACGGCCGACGGCGTGCTGATTTGTGATGGATACGGATCGCAATATTTTCCACTGGTGCGCGCCTACCCGAACTACAGTCTGATCGCCTGGGGGGATGAGAGGACGGGATCAAAGGGGATATGGTATCAATTGCTCGATGAATCCGGCAATTCCCAGCTTACAGCAAACGGTGATATCCTGATCTGGGGAATCTCAGGTGATGCGGATAATATCAAACTCGTCAAAAATGGCCAGGAAAAGGTATTCATCTTCTGGCAGGACCTGCGAGAGGGGCCAAAAGGGTATGCAGCCTACGTGCAGATTGTTGATACGAACGGCAATGTTTATCTCGAACAAGATGGAATTCCCATCTGTCCTGATCCTATTTACACGGATGAAAAAGGCCAGTCAAAAATCAGCGTCTGTAGCGACGGAGATGGTGGCGCCATCGCAGTTTGGGAGGATGAAAGGGATTCCAACTCGCAAGGTGCGCAAATATACGCGCAACGGGTTGGATCAGACGGTACGCTTTACTGGGGTGATTCCGGATTACAGGTTTCGCCATATGATGTTGAGCAGAATAATCCCCAGATTGTAGAAGATGGGTCTGGCGGAGGGATCGTCGCCTGGTCAGAATACTCCTTACCTTATTTCACCTATCGGGTAAGCGCAGCCAAAATCAGTCATAGTGGTAGTCCAATCTGGTCAATAGAAGTCGTCAATAACCCAACGGCCAACGATGAACTCCAGAACCTCGTACCGGACGGTGAAGGGGGGGCGTATATATGCTACCAGACGCTGGCTGTTTATCCAGATTACAATCTCTACGCTCAGCACGTTGACGCTTCGGGCAACTTGCTCTGGGCGGGAGTCGGCACCACTGTCTGCGCTGCTCCCGGCATCCAGAAAGACTGCCGGATGGTCAGCCTGGGACCTGATGGTGTAATCCTCGTATGGGAAGACCAGCGCGCCAGTGCATCAGGTGACACCATCAAAGGTTCCGATCTCTACGCACAGAAGATCAACGCTGATGGTGAGATTCAATGGGCGGAAAATGGCATTCCCATTATAGACGTAGCGAACGATCAAGCCACTGCAGATATCATGTTAGATGATCTCGGTAATTTATATATCGTCTGGCAGGATCTGCGAAATCCCGCTACGAATCAGGACCTGTACATTCAAAAATTATCCCTGGACGGCGAAAAGCAATTTCCGGATTCCGGACTGATCATTTGCGGGGCGATGAACGATCAAACGCTGCCGAAGTTATTGGATGACGGTTCTGGAGGTAGCTACACCCTCTGGGCGGATTTCAGAATTACCGGGGGGTCCGATATCTACGGAATCCATCTCGATCAAGATGGAGAGCTATCAACTGAGACCGTTCCGGGATGGAATTATCAATGGGTCGAGAACGGAAACATCGTCTGCGATGCTCCGAACAAGCAAAACAACCACGAAATCATTGACGATTACCAGAACGGTGTAATTACCGTCTGGGAGGATAAGCGTTCTTCCGGCAAAGAAGAAGTGAAAAATCTCTACGCACAACGGCTGAACGGCTTTGTCGTGGGGATCGAACCGAATCAACCCGGAGCGGATCATCCTGTGGATTTCGCACTGTACGCCCCTTATCCCAATCCATTTAATCCTGAGGTGCGAATATGCTATAGTCTCCCGGAAGCCGGTGACATTCGCCTGACCGTTTACAACCTGATGGGCAGGGAAGTGGCAGTCCTCAAAGAAGGCTGGCATCCATCCGGCACGGAAGAACTGACCTGGAGAGCGGATAACCTCGCCTCAGGATTCTACGTCATCCGGCTCGAAATGGAAGAAAAGAGAATCCAGCAGAAACTCCTCCTGTTAAAGTAGCGAATCTCTCGGGGCTATCCCAATAGTCCAGAAAAGTCCTTGCTCAGCTCCACACGAGTTCCTTCGGGGAAATAACCATAAATATTGCTTTTGGGGTAGCTCCCGATTTTACTGCCCCCGAATCTATAATGAATAAATACTTTCAATTCTATAAAATATATTGGAGAATAATCTTGAATTCAAAAGATCATATTTATATATTAACGATGCCAAATTACAACTAAAGCAATAGCAGGTCCAACAGCGAGGTTATCATGACCCCATCTTATCACCTCGTCCAATCCCTTATCAAAGCCCTCGCCATCCTGGAAATATTAGCGGATAGCGTGGAAGGCATGGGAGTCACCGAAATCGGTGAACGCGTGGGCATGAACAAAAGCACCGTTCACCGTATCCTGACCACTCTTGTTCACGAAGGTTACGTTGAACAAGATCACGCCAAGGGGCGTTATCGCCTAAGCTTCAAACTATTCATCATCGCCCGCAAGATTATTAACAACCTGACCCCCACCCGCATCTGTTCCCCCTTCCTGAAAAAGTTGGCTGAGCAGACAGGTGAATCCGCCCGCTTCATCGTTCCGGATTGGGAAAACGCCCGCCTGATCGTCGTTGATGAAGCGCACACTTCCAAGAACATTAAGGTGCGATCCTACCTTGGAGAAAGCCTGTCACTCTCCAAATCAGCAGCAGGTATGACATTCCTGGCGCACCTGAGCGAGGATGAAATTAAGAGCATTATGGACGATAAGGGAAGGAAGATAGTCATCGAAGACGAAGGCTATTCTTTCTCTAAATTGCGCAAGGATTTAAGTGCTGTCAGGGAGAGCGGTTTTTCCTACGACCAGGGTCAGAGTGGCAAGGACTCCATTTGCAATGTTGCAGCTCCCGTTCTGGACGAAGAAGGTAAGATCGTAGGGGTTCTGGATGTTTTCATGCCAGCATTCCGTTCTCCGAAGGACATTCAGGCTAAGTATGGAAAGCTGGTTAGAGATACGGCTTTGGAGGTGTCCCAGAGACTGGGTTACATTCCAGCTTAGGGATTACTTGATAAGGACACTAACGATATATAGGATGCGGACTGAATGAACGCGAGAATGCCCGACTTAGTCGGGCATTTATGCTCCCCGGGAGGGACTTGAACCCCCAACCTAGTGGTTAACAGCCACCCGCTCTGCCAATTGAGCTACCGAGGAATAATTGATCAAGAAGTAATTCGAAAATTACTTGAACACCCACCCTGTCCGGGTTAGATAACAGCTATCCGATCTCGCAATCGAATTATCAAAATTCAAGACTTTAAATTTACTAATTAATGATTCAGAAGTCAAGCAGAATCGGTAAAAGTTATTTTCATATCTTACTGCTTTTTGATGTTTCCGTCCCAAAAATCTCGACCATTTTCGCTCGAATTATACGATCCTATGATCATCTCCGCAAATCGCAAGCCTGGATGAATTGCGAGCCCCGCCCAATTATCACTTGACAATGTTCTAAAAATTTGCTAATTTTAATTAAATCAGATCAAATAATGACAACTATCAAAACTGATCTTTTACATTCTGCTAATCCTTATCGCCGGCGCATTTATGGCGGGTGATTGTTATCTGAGGTTTGTTCCAGTGAATATGATCTCGATGGGCTGTGAATGGTCATTTCGTTCTAAGAAATTCCGCATACACTAATGGTATGGCGGAATATGGTGAAGCGGTCCATCAGTTATCCAACCCCATCAGGGGAAGCCATTACTTTGAACCGGAACGAAAAAAGGCATCGTAAATAAAACATGAGGATCGAAAATGAAAGACCTAATCGGCAAAGCGTTTCTCGCTGGTTTGGGAGCTGTTTCTCTCACCAGAGAAAAATTGGAAAGCGTCGTGGATGACCTGGTGAAGCGGGGCGAAGTAGCCCGGGAAGAAAAGCAAAAACTACTAAACGACCTCGTCGAGGCCGGTGAGAAACATCAAAACGAAATTCGGGGATTCGTTCAAAAGGAAGTTCAGAAAGTATTAGAAGCTCTGGATATCCCCACCAGGCAAGACATTAGAGACTTGCAGAAACAAATGGAAGAACTTGGCAAGTCGAAAAACTAATCATCAAACGATCGGATGAAAATATCCTCCATTCCCCGGACCTGGCAGCATCTGCGAAGATATCGTCAAATCCTCGGTGTTCTCCTCAAATACGGCTTCGATGATGTGGTTGATATTGTCCGCAAGGACTTGCTATTTCGATTTGGTAGCAAGCTGTTCCCCCGGGTAAAAGGCGGGTTGGACAGCGGAATGTCCAGGGGCGAGCGGATGCGCCTCGCCGCGGAGGAACTCGGGCCGACATTCGTCAAGATGGGGCAGATCCTCAGCTTGCGGCCCGATATAATCCCCCCCGATATCGCCTCTGAATTGCAGAAACTACAGGACCGAGTCACGCCAATTCCTTTCAAGAAAATTGAGGAAGTTATTCGGTCTGAACTTAAAAAGGAGCCGAATGAAGTCTTCACCGAACTGATTGAGGAGCCTCTGGCCGCCGCCTCCATCGCCCAGGTGCACCGAGCTACTCTTCACAACGGCAAATCCGTCGTTCTGAAGGTGCAGCGGCCCGGTATCATTACCACCATCAAAGTCGATCTGGAAATTCTCCGCGACCTGGCTCAAATCATATACAAGCATACAGAAGGAATCCTCAATCAGAATCCGGTATCAATAGTGGAAGAGTTTGACCGCTCTATTCACCGCGAACTGGATTTCCTTCAGGAAGGGCATAACATACAGCGATTCGGCCGGATGTTCGCCGACGATCCGACGGTATTCATTCCCACCTTTTATCCGGAAGTAAGCTCTCCGCGACTGCTGGTGATGGATTATGTGGAGGGGATAAAATCTTCCCGTCTCGATGAAATTGCCCGAGTGGGTTTGGATCGGGTTATTATCGCCAAACGGGGAGCACGCCTAATCCTCAGGCAAATCTTTGAATTTGGTTTCTTCCACGCCGACCCGCATCCCGGTAATATTCTGGTGATTGAAGATAATGTCATAGCACCTCTCGATTACGGGATGGTGGGATATTTAGATGAACCGGTTATTGATGAATTAGGTGAGGTTCTAACAGGTATAGTTCATAAGGACCTGCGCCGTGTCCTGAGATCGTTCGAACAGCTTGGAATTAGTCACGGCGCTGGGGATAGAGAATCCCTGGAAGCTGATTTAGGGGACTTCATTAACCGTTACCATGAAGTTCCGCTTCAACAGCTTCAGATCAACGCCTTGTTGTCCGAGGTATTCGATATCGTCCAGAAACATCGGCTTACCGTTCCTCCCAACCTGTCCATGATGTTGAAAGCTTTGGTGACGGTTGAAGGATTAGGGAGAATGCTTTACCCGGAATTCGATATGATATCGGAAGTGCGCCCCTATTTGAGGAGGATTAAATTACGGCGCTATGACCCCCGTCGAAGGTTCCGCGATGGCCTAGTCCTGTTAGAAGATTTATACCGCCTGGCTGAAGAAATTCCGCCGGGACTCACTGATATACTCAAAAAGGTCAGGTATGGTGATCTAAAAGTCCAATTTGAACATCGCAACCTGGAGCGACTCATCAGCGAAATAAACAGGTCCTCCAACCGCCTGGCAGCAGCAATGGTAATCGGCGCCTTGATAGTAGGCTCCTCGCTCGTGGTGCAGACATCCATCGGTCCCAGTCTTTTCGGATTCCCTATGTTGGGCGTCATCGGTTATCTCCTCGCCTCGGTGCTGGGTTTGAAATTGATATGGGATATTTTCCGTTCGAGGAATTCGTAACTCAAGAGCCCAACTGCAGGATTAGTACCATATAAACTCCCGAACTTCTACATCATTAAGGGTAAATCCAAGCGTTTACCCTCTGATTTTCCTCTGCGGATTTCCCTTGACAAAGCCAAAATATTTTATTATCTTGACCATGTAACGTTTGCGGAAATAAGTTGCGTATAATTGGCTGTTGCAGTATGAAGCGGTTAATGCTAAAATCGAAAATTCACCGAGTTACGATAACGGGAACCGACCTCGATTACGAAGGCAGCATCGCCATAGATGAAGACCTGCTCGACGAGGCTGACATATTACCCGGCGAACAGGTTCACGTGCTTAACTTGAGCAATAACGCCCGCCTGATCACCTATGCCATCGTCGCTCCACGCGGATCGGGAACCGTACTTTTGAATGGGCCTTCCGCCCGTGATGCCGTGCCCGGCGATAAGGCCATCGTTCTCACCTACTGCGAAGTCCACGATAACGAAGCGCGAACCCACAAGCCTCATATCGTCTTCGTGGATGAGAAGAACCGGCCTCTCCATCAATGAGACCCATGAAAAAATCCCCGAAATCTCGCTGCGCTTCCTGCCGGGATATGGAGTGCTATGATGGAAAGGACTGTTTTGAATTATCGGATTTGCACCGATCAATGTACCAAGACCCCTATATCTCCAAACTGCACAGAGCCGCTACCGCGATTGAGGGCCGGCACTATTGCCAGGAGCCTAGAATATCCGAAATAATGCTCTTCGCCCGGGAGATGAATTTTAAGCGGCTGGGGCTGGCTTTCTGCATTGGCCTGTCGGAGGAAGCAAGGGTCATCGAAAAGATCCTCTCCCGTGAATTCAAGGTCATTTCCGTCTGCTGCAAGGTGTCCGGCATCGCCAAGGGCGACTATCATTTAGAACAAATCAGGCCGGGAAAACCTATAGAAGTCATGTGTAATCCCGCCGGACAGGCACAGATCCTAAACGATGCCAAAACCGACCTGAACGTCATTTGCGGCCTCTGTGTCGGGCACGACGCCATTTTTACCATGCAGTCGAAAGCACCGGTCACAACGCTGATCACCAAAGATCGGGTTCTGGGGCACAATCCGGCGGCGGCGCTTTACGTTCGGTACATCAGGCGAAATCTGCTTCCCGACGAAGGGGCGTAGATGGTATAGAATTGGATTCTGGAGATTTCCAGCGACATAATGAATCTATGGCCAATCGTGAAGAGGCTGAAATGCATGCGCAGCCTCTTCACTCATTTCACACTTATAAATAGGCTTTAAGCAAATCCATCAATATCGCTTGCTTTTGCAAAGATATGAATTTATATTTAATTTTTAATCCAAAATTGACAATTTAAGACTCATAGGACAAGCCATCGGGAGCAAACTGCCATGATGCAGACCATGCGCCAGAACATGAAGGTCATTCTATGGATCCTGGTTCTGGCCTTCATCGCCACGATCGTATTTTCCTGGGGTATGGGAGGGTTCAAAGGCGGCGGCCCACAGCAGGGAATCGTCGCCAAGGTAAACGGCGTTGACATTCCCATTGACAAACTGGAGAACCTCATCCAGCAGCGCTATACCTACGAACAGAATCAACAGGAAGGGAACCTCGACGAATATCGCGTAAAACAGATCCGTTCCGAAGTCTGGGACGAACTGATTCGGGACATGCTAATCGAGCAGGAGGTCAAAAAGCTCGGGATCCACGTTTCGGATAAGGAAATTGCCTACTTAGTGCAGAATAATCCGCCCGACTTCATCCGTCAAAATGAGTATTTTCAGACCGACGGTACGTTCGACCCGGCCAAATATCAGGACTTTCTACGCAATCCCGCAGCAGCGCGCGACCTGATGATGCTCGAGGAGAGCTATCGCAAATCCCTACCCAATCAGAAGCTTTTAAACCACATCCTGGCCCTGGCGACGGTTACCGATCAGGAGGTCTGGCAGCGGTACGTAGATGATCATCTTAAGGGCAAGGCCAAATACGTCCTTTTTGCCTCCAGCGATAGCAATGTGGACAGTTCGGTCATTACACAAAAACGAATCGAAGACTACTATTTTGCACACCGGGATGATTACAGGATTCCTGAAAAAAGGCGAATCATTTACACAATATTCGCGGAAGTACCTTCCAAAGAAGATTCCGCTTCGGTTCTGGAGCTCGCGAAAGAACTTAAAACACGGATTGAAGAAGGCGGAGATTTCGCCGAATTAGCCAAGGAATATTCCGATGATCGATCCGCTGAGAACGGCGGTGATCTGGGCTTTTTCGAACGCGGCCGCATGGTGCCCGATTTTGAAGAAGCCGCCTTCTCGGCCAAAACCGGCGAATTGGTCGGGCCGGTGCAGACGAAATTCGGCTATCATCTGATAATGGTCACCGACAGGAAAAAGGAAGACGGAGTTGAAAAAGTACGCGCCAGTCACATCCTCTTGAAACTGCAACCATCCGCTGATACGAGAGATCAAATCCGCAACCAAGCCACAGGATTCGCCGAGGAGGTTCGAGAATCGGATTTTGCCCAGGCAGCCGAAGTTTACGAAGTAAATATTGACACCACGATCTTCTTCGAGCACAACGGGAACATTCCTGGGATTGGCAGATTACCGGCCGCCTCGGATTTCATCTTCGCTCGACCGGTGGGCGAAACCAGTCCCACCTATCCAATTCGCGACGGAATTCTCGTCTTTAAAATCCTCGATGTCCAGAAGGAGCGAGTTCAGAAGCTGGAGGAAGTGAAAAGCAGAATTATCGCCAGGCTTTTGGAGGAGGAACGCATCGCTCAGGCGAGAGACCGCTGCTACAAATTCTATCAAACCCTCGAAAGCCCGGATGAATTTGAGACCAAAGCCAAAGAGGCCGGAATGCCTCCAAAAGTTACCGAGAGGGAATTCCGATTCGGAGAATACATCAGGGACGTCGGTCGCGATCCCGCTTTTACGTCGGCAGCATTAGCACTCAACGCTGGTGAAGTGTCACAGCCCGTCGAGGGTCAAAATGGATATTATCTGATCAAGCTCATCGAGAAAACTGAGATTGATTCGACGGATTTTCTCGAAAAACGGGATGAAATCCGCCAGCAAATCCTCAACACCAAGCAGAATCTCTTTTATTCCCAATGGCTGGAAACCGCCAGAAAGAACGCCAAGATCGAAGATTATCGCTATCTCTACTATCGAGACTACTAAGCGATTCATTCGCACAAATAATAGAGCCCGATGGAATGATCATCGGGCTTTGGTCGTAAATTCCGGACTGCTCTAAGATGCATCGGGCTATATGCCCTCCTATTTCTAATTTAAACTGACAGTTAGCTTTCCGATCCTTTCGTTTGTGTACGCAGCACATAACGCTCCACTCGCAGTAATATCCGCCGAATAAAGCCATCCTTTTTCGTCCGCATATAACCGTAACCCAATACCCCCACAACTGAACACCCAATCAGGTCCACAATCAGATCTCCCATGGTATCATCCAATCCTGACTTTTGCATATTGAAACCGAAGGTCTGATCCATGGTGTATTCGAAAATCTCCCAGACCGATCCGACGGCCATAGCCAGCGACACGGTAAAAACAGCGATAAACCAGGCTTCAGCATGGATCTTCTTGGTATAAAAGAGCATATAGGACCAGATAAATCCCACCAGGCCGAAAATAAATGCTGAAAAAGAGTGCAAAAAAAGGTCGAACCACCAGAATCTCAAGTAAAATCCATGCAGTTCACCGAGAATAAAATGGGCGCAGATGAAACTGGTTACGATCAGGTCCAGTTCGATAGGAAGCACGACTTTCCACTGCTTGCTCAGGATGGCCGGCATGATAGATCCGACCAGCGCAATAACGGCTGAAAATATGAGAAAATAGCTCTGCTGAAAAACGGAGTCAACCGCCGCCATCAGCAGGATAATCTTGAGAGAATATGATAGAAACAGTTCGAGGCGATCCGCGCTTATGAATATATTCCTGATCTTCATCTTTTCACCGGGTATCAAATAAGATGCTGGATATTTATTACCGTTCCTCCTCCTTTTCAATGCACTCCAAACGCAGAAGAATTACGCTTTACAGCCAGTTGTGTTCCCGATACCAGCGGGCGGTCTGTTCCATACCCTTCTGCAGATCGCACTCCGGCTTGTATCCCAGTTCCCGTTCGGCCTTTTGCGAGCTGATCAACCAGTAGTTCTGGAGTAATTCACCCAATTTTTCACGGTTAAACGTTGCCAATCTGCCCGTTGCGGACGCCCATCCTGAAGCTAACTTACTGGCAGCAATGGCCAAGCCGATGGGCACGTTAACGTTAAGAGGGCGCTTCCCCAGCGCTTGTGCGAGTGCAGCTAATACGTCATCCCAACGGTGTACAACGCCGTCGGTGACATGGTATACCGTAAAATCCCTTGGCGCTTTTTCGATGATGAGACGGGTAATCCGGGCGATGTCTTTGGCGTGCACCAGACTGATGTAGCGATCCCCTCTTCCCAATGAAGGGGAAATCCCCCAGCGGACGATTTTGAAAAAAATCAGCACGTCCTTATCCCTGGGGCCGTAAACTGCCGGTGGGCGAATGATAACGATTGGAAAACTGCCGGCGCGTTCTCTGCAGATCCTCTCCCCGGCTAATTTCGACCATCCATAGGTAGATATGGGCTGAGGCGGCGCATCTTCCTTTAAGGGGTCCAGGGACGGTGAGGGACCCAGGGCCGCCTGGCTGGAACAGTATAAAAAAAGCGAAAGGCCGGGACAGGCGTCGGCCGCTGCTTCGATGAGGGCGCGGGTGGTGTCGGCGTTGGCGCGAAAAAAGGCTTCCTTATCCTTGGCCTTCGTGGCGCCTCCGAAATGGAGTATCGCGTCACAACCCGAAATGGCATTCCTGAGGGCGTTGGGATCAAAGTAGTCGACGCGCGATATGTCAACCGGCAGGGTTTCGATCCAGTTCGGGCGGGAATGGGTGCGCAGCAGGCAGCGAACCTCGTAGCCGCCGGCGTCTAACAGCTCTTCGACGACATGACTCCCCACAAAACCGTTGCCGCCCGTCACCAGTACCGAACGGCTCATATCGGCATCTCGTAGATGCGATACCGTTTGTATATCTTCGCGCCGATCATGTCCAGAGCCCGATTCATGGGGACGTTATCCTCCAATATCCAGGACGTCTCCGCCCAGGTGTAACCCCGCGCAACTCCATGTTTGAAGGTCTCAAGATAAAAAACGACGTCAATGCCGCGACCGCGATACCCCTCGATGACGCCCATGGTGATCACGCGAATGCATTTGATCTTTTTCGAATAACGCAGAACCTTGAATATCCCGAAGGGGAATAGGCGACCGTTGACGTGAATTAGAGCTTCATTTAAATCCGGCAGGGCCAGCGAGAAACCGATCGGCCGATCGCCGTCTTCAGCAATGAAAGCCAATTCCGGGTCCATGACTTTCTTCAGATCGTTGGCCATGTGGTCAAATTCTGCGTGCGTCATGGGGACGAAACCCCAGTTCTTAGACCAGGCCTGGTTATAAATAGTCCTGATTTTCTCTATTTCATCCCGAATACGTTTGGTGTTAATCGGGCGAACGGTAATGTCGAGCCGCTCCTGAATATTCCGGCCCGCTTTGATAATCCGATCCGGTATTTCCTCTTTGGTAATTTTATAAGCGTAGAGATCCTTCACTTTAGACAAACCGGCTTTTTCGAGCAAATCGGCGTAGTATGGTGGATTATAGGGCATCATAAAGACGGGAGGCGAATCGAAACCCTCGATCAGCAATCCGCAGTTGTCATTGGTGGAGGGATTCATCGGGCCGCGGATGGAGTTCAGACCGCGAGGACGCAGCCAGTCCACCGCCGCTTCTATCAAGGCCTTGGCGGCATCCGGATCGTTCTCGCATTCAAAAAAGCCAAAAAAGCCCACGGGTTCCCGCCAGTATTCCACGTGAGCTCGGTCATCTATAGCACAGATTCGCCCCACGGGCCGCCCGTTGCGGCGGGCGATCAGGCGAGTCATTTGAGCATGTTCGAAGAAGGGATTGCACTTGGGATGTAGAACTTTCCGCTGGTCGGCGATTAAGGGCGGTACCCAATTGTGGTCTTTGCGGTACAGGGTCCAGGGGAGTTTTATGAAGTCATCCAGTTGTCTCGATTTGCGGATGATTTCGATGCGGAGCGACATGGGAATCCATCGTATAATACAACTTTCCAGAAGGCATTTAAATTACGAAATTTAATATTTCTGCGGATTTTAAGGGATAAGCTGAATTTCACGCCCGACTTTGGCCATTTTCTCAAGCGCGAAATCAACCTGGTCGAGGGTATGAGTGGACATCAGGGAGATGCGGATGAGCTGATTGCCGGGCTGAACCGCCGGTGCAACCACCGGGTTGACGAACACTCCCTCTTCCTGCAGACGTTTGCAGAAAATAAATACCTTCAGGTTGTCCCCCACAGTTACGGGAATAATCGGCGTTTCCGACAAACCTAAATCAAAACCCAATTCCTGCAAACCGCTCGCCATACGATGAGTGTTCTCCCAGAGGCGATGACGCCGTTCGGGTTCCCGCTGCAGGATCTCCAACGCCTTTAAAACCGAAGCGACCGAAGCGGGTGGCATCGAAGCTGAGAAAATCAAGGCCCGTGAGTGATGCTTTAAGAAATGAATGGTATCCTCATCAGCAGCGATAAAACCGCCTACGGATGCCAGCGACTTGGAGAAAGTGCCCATGATCAGGGAAACCCGGTCGGTCAGACCGAAGTGCGCGGCTGTTCCATCGCCGTTGGGGCCAATTACGCCGATAGAATGCGCATCGTCCACCATGACGTCGGCGTCATAGCGTTCCGCCAATTCGACGATTTCGGGTAACCTGGCGATGTCTCCTTCCATAGAGAACACACCATCAACGACGATCAGACGGGTTTTTGCTTCGGCGGCAGACTGCAGGACTCTCTCTAAATCCTCCATGTCGTTGTGGTTGAATTTTAACGACTTTCCGAATGCCAGACGGCAACCATCAATGATCGAAGCGTGGTCGAACTTGTCCGATATAACCACGGAATCCTTACCGGTCAAGGTAGCTATCACGCCCTGGTTTACCTGAAATCCAGTCGAATAGAGGAGCACGGCCTCCTTATTGACGAATTCGGCCAGTTTCTCTTCCAGTTGCAGGTGGATAACCAGCGTGCCATTTAAGAATCGGGAACCGGCGCACCCGGTGCCGAAGTCTCGAATGGCCTGTATGGCTGCTTCTTTAACTTCTGGATGGTTGGTCAACCCCAGATAGTTGTTCGAACCGAGCATCAGCACCTTCTGTCCATTCAAGTTTACGACGGTGTCTTGATCGGATTCAATTGGCCTGAAGTAAGGGTAATAACCCAACGCCATTACTTCTCGTGCCGCCGTATAGGTGCGGGCTCGATCGCGAATTTTCATTGCTTTCCTTTCATAAGAATCCTGTTACCAGCATACTGAGGAGGCTCTTTCTCACGGTTGGATCAATACTGATCCAGCAGGTCGGAGATGATCGGCAAGCGGAACATTTCGCCGCGCAGTGCCGCCACCATCGCCCATACGGCTAAAGCGCCAAGGCAAATCAAGACGACATTCCAGAGAACGTCCCAGCGCAGCGCCACGGCGAGCAATTCAGCGATAAACAGTACTAATCCCTGCTTCCCATGGTGATAGGCGTAGGGATCTTCCTTCTTTGCGAATAGCGCATAAAAGCAGAGAAATGGGACATACGCCAGGATGGCGGCAACTTTGTCCTCTGATGCAGGAGGCACCTCAGGGGAAGGTTCTTCTGTAGCAACAACTTTACTTTCCGGCGGAAGGTCATTTTTCTCTTCCATCATTCCCTCGCAGAAAGGCTAAGAATTCGTCCACATTGACAATCGAACGCTGGCCGGTAGAGCGGCTCTTGATCTCCACCCCGCCCGCAGCCAGGCTCTTGGGACTGACCAACACCTGGTAAGGCATGCCCAGCAAGTCAGCGTCCTTGAACTTGATCCCGGGACTGACGTCACGATCATCGTAAAGCACGTCTATTCCCTGAGACTGCAGAGCCTGGTAAATCTCTTCAGCTTTGCCGGCGACTTTCTCATCTCTCAGATTCACACCGATCAGAACCACAATGTATGGAGCTAAGGTTGACGGCCAAGAGATACCGTTTTCATCGCAACCCAGCTCAATAGCGCAGGCTAAAATCCGGCCGATGCCAATGCCATAGCTACCCATGACAATGGGGTGTTCCTTGCCATTGGCATCCAGGACGTTGGCTCCCATCGCACTGGAATACTTCGTGCCCAGTTTAAAGATGTGGCCGAGTTCAATGGCATTGGATACTCTCAAGGCACCCTTGCACTGAGGGCACCCTTCCCCATCCTTCACGGTGCGAAGATCAGCATAACGGTCGGGCTTAAAATGCCGCCCCACGTCCACGCCGGTGATGTGAAAGTGATCCTCATTGGCGCCGGTAATGCGGTTCTTACCGCCCTTCAATCTGAGGTCGGCGAGGATGGGCATCTTGGGAGCTTTGACAGGCCCCAGGAATCCAGCTTCGCAGCCGAAGAGCTCTTTGATCTCATCCGGGTGAGCCGGGCGGAAGGGGCTACCCAGTGCAGTCAGCAGCTTGGATTCCTGCAATTCATCATCGCCAGCTAAGAGAACCATGGTCGGCTTCTCGCCGTCGGCCATGACCACCAGGGTCTTGATCAGCCTCTGCGGCGATACTTTAAGAAAGCCGCTGACCTCCTCAATCGTGCGCTTTTCCGGTGTGGCGACGCGTTCCGGTTCAGCATGATCAGCGTCGGCCTGGTGATCCTTGATCGGCTTCGGTCTGGAAGCAGCGACTTCCAGATTAGCAGCATATTGACAACTTGCACATAATGCCACGGAATCCTCGCCGTAAACCGATTCCATCATGAATTCCTGTGACCCGGTACCGCCCATCAAACCGCTGGATGCGCCTACTTCGAAGAACTTCAGCCCGCAGCGCGTGAAAATGCGCCGGTAAGCTTCGGCGTGCAGGTTATAACTCTTATCCAGACCTTCTTCATCAACGTCCAAGCTGTAGGAATCCTTCATGATGAACTGCCGCGCCCGCAGGACGCCGCATCGAGGACGCGGTTCATCGCGCATTTTGGTCTGAATCTGGTACCAGATTTGCGGCAGATCTCGATAGGAACGGACGAACGCGCGGGCGATGTCGCAAATGATCTCTTCGTGCGTGGGCGCCAGGCACATCTGATGCCCCTTGCGGTCTTTCAGGCGGAACATCTCGTCGCCGAAATCACCTGCACGGCCGGTCTCTTCCCAGACTTCGACGGGATTTAGAACCGGCAGGAATAATTCTTGTCCGCCGATCCTGTCCATCTCCTCGCGGACGATTTCCATCGCTTTCTTTGCCGCCTTCCAGCCGAAGGGCAGCTCTGAATAGACACCGGCGGCCAACTGGCGAATCATGCCCGAGCGGATCATCAACCGGTGCGAGGGGATAACTGCATCGGCGGGGATTTCCTTAAGCGTGGGGATAAAAGCCCTGGAAAAGCGCATAATGGCTGATTTTGTTGTAGCTGATTGTTTTAAAAAAATCTGAAGCTAAAATATAGGCCATTTTCAAGTTATTGTCAAGCATTTTCCCGGCGCAACGTTCAACCGACAATCAGGCAATTTCGGCTTGATAACGGGATTAAACTTTCATATATTTTAACTGATGCCCCTGTAGCTCAGCAGGATAGAGCAGCGGTTTCCTAAACCGTTGGTCGGGCGTTCGAATCGCCCCAGGGGTACAAGGTGAAAGTACCGAAAAAACGGCATCTTACGGTGCCGTTTTCATTTTTCAGAGAGTTAAGATTTAATAGTATTTTGTAGTATTTTCGTCTCCAATGGGTAGCAAATTGGGTAGCACCTCGGGTAGCATTTTTATACTAAACCCCATATAAGACTTGTAAGTTTGAAAACGTAGAGGACTGCATCTGGATCAATAAGTGGAATATCCCCCCTAGCGTAGCACGAAGTTTAAAGTTTGTTTAAGGACCTCAACCATCCGAATCAGCGGTGCGATTTTGAATACCTCGCGTCCGGCCAATCTACCGCAAAAGAGATTCCAATCAGATGTTTTTTTTCAATTAAAAAAATGCAATCTGCAAGTAACTGCACTTGACTTTTTCAATCCTATGTGTTATAATGCGTACAAGTCCTGATTCAGACTGCTGATACCTAAAAGGATGCTTGCACAAGAGGTACGAGTTGCCTTATCGGATAGGACGAGGGCCTATAAGATGAAGGCATAATCGAACTTATATCCAGGAATAATGGGTTCGGTTATGCCTTTTTGTTTTTCAAAAACCAACCTACGGAGCCCACCATGCGCACGCTAACCCTAACCCTGACAGCCCTGACCCTGCTGACCGCATCTACCCCCGCCCAGAACATTCTTACCGAGGTAGGTGATTACACCGGCGAATACAGTGAAGACAATTACTTCGGTGGGGCCATGACCATGGGCGACTTTGATGACAATGGGAAGGAAGAATTCGTCATTAGCGCCTACGGCTGGAATACGGACACCGGGAAAAATTACTTCTACCAATTTGAGGATAGCTGGCCGATTGAGCCTTATATGACCGTCCAAGGCGATACTATTTGCGAAAAATATGGGTACTCAATTGGGAATTTAGGCGATCTTAATAGTGATGGTGTAGCCGACCTCGGGATTGGACTGAGAGGATTTTCTGCTGGTTACGGCAGGTTGGACATCTTCTTGGGCTCCACGGAGTTCGACACCATCCCGGACTGGATAATTGGACCTGAAGCTATTATTGACAGATATGCAACGGACTTAGACAGTTGTGGCGACGTCAACGGAGACGGATATGATGATTTGGCTCTACTCGTCAGCTACGAGACGGACGATTACCACCGGGTGGAAATCCATCACGGTGGTGTGGAAATGGATAGCATTCCTGATTGGTATAAGAATTTTCCCTATATACCTACTCGAGTCTCCGGCTTAGGCGATGTGAATGGAGATTCATTGGGAGATATATTAGTCATGGGTTGGATGCAACCGGTAGAGATCTATTTCGGCGGCAGTCCCATGGATACCATCCCCGATCTTTTCCTGTACGATTATGCGTTCGAGGAGATAGGGGGCGGGGTGGGCGACGTAAATGGCGATGGATATGACGATTTTTGTCTGCCGATGGCCCTACCAGATAGCGTTACACCACCTAGCAGTGTTTACTTTGGTGGCCCTGACGTGGACAATGTTCCAGATGTTTTTCTTCAAGATTGGTACGGAAATGGTAGTGCTTCCATATACGGCATGTCTTGCGGTGACTTCAACGGAGATGACTATAGTGACATCGCCAGCGGAACGGGCACGATGTACATATCACCTTTAGTTTACATATACTTAGGTGGACCCTGGTTCAACGGCGTTCCCGATGGGTGGGTAACCTATGGATCTCCATACTTCGAATACGGGAAATCCATCGCCTCGGGTGACGTGGATGGCGATGGCTGTGATGAACTGTTGGTGGCTGCCCTCAACTATCCCAGTTTCTACATCGGCCGGGTGTGGCTTTACGATGGTCCCGAAGAATGGATTGATTATGGAGCCCCCGTTGAACCGGAGGAATTGCAGCGGTATCCCGGACGGTTCAAGTTGGAACAGAACCATCCTAATCCTTTCAATTCAAACACTTGCATTCACTTCGATCTGGGTAAGTCATCCCTGGTGAACTTGGGTATTTACAATTTGCGGGGGGATAAGATTAGAGATCTAATCACCGAAAATGAGATGTTTCCTGGCGGCTACAACGTGAGCTGGTCGGGGCGAAATCAATTCAATCAGCCGGTTTCTTCCAGCATTTACATTCTCGAGCTACGAGTAGATCAATTTAAGAAAACAAGAAAAATGGTACTTTTGCGATAATATGAGACTGTTGCAAAACTCTTATAGCTTTTTGTAGAAACCTTGAGTCGCAAAGGCCGGGTTGTGCGTATAAGGGGGAACGGGTGTTTAAACCAGGAGTTTCCCATGCTCAAGAAAGAGACCGGCCAGAGCTCGTTTTTCGGCGACATGATCTATGACCGCCTGTTCCGGAAGCGC
>CAZHMN010000051.1:19233-21222 GCA_964533705.1 uncultured bacterium | reverse complement strand
AGCGCTCAGGGGGAATCGTCCCACATTAACCTTTATGCCCTTCTCTTCCGCTTCCCGTTCTGTCAGTCCAGACCAGGCGATTTCGGGGTTGGTGAAGACCACGGCGGGTATAGCGCGATTGTCGAAGGAGGATTTGTGCTCGGCGATGACTTCTGCGACGACGTGAGCTTCGCGGCTGGCTTTGTGAGCCAGCATGGGGCCAGGAGTTACATCGCCGATGGCGTAAATATTCGGTACAGACGTCCTCCCTTCAGGGTCAACCTCGATAAAGCCCCGTTCATTCGGCGTAATCCCCGCCTTGTCCAGGCCCAGGTTATCGGTGTTGGGCCTGCGCCCCACGGCGGTCAGCACGCGATCTGTCTCGATTTTGGTCGTCTTCTCCTGGTGTTCGACGCTGACCACAAATCCATTCGAGCTCTTTTCGATCCCCACCACCTTGGATTCGTATAAAATGTCATCAAAGCGCTGTTCGCAGTTCTTGACCATCACTTTCACCAGATCCTGGTCGGCGCCCGGAAGAAGTAGCGGACTGAATTCAACGACGGTGACTTTCGATCCGAGACCGGCATACACCAATCCCAACTCCAAACCAATATATCCGCCTCCCACGACCAGAAGCCTCTCCGGGACTTCGGGGATTTTTAGTGCTTCCTCGGACGTCCAGACCGGCAATCCCTCCGCCGCGGGAATGCGATTAACCCGCGATCCCGTCGCGATGATGCAATGCCGGAATTCTATCCCCGCGACGTCTCCTCCTTCGATGGCCAGCGTCTTGTTCCCATCAAAGCGCGCCCGCCCCTTGATGACTTCCACATTGCGCCTCTTCAGCAAGCCGTCAATGCCTCCGGTCAATTTATCGATGACGGAATTCGTCCAACCGCGCAACTTGTCTAAATCGACCTTGACGTCTGTGAATGAAATACCCAGCTTTTCGGCATCACGCGCCGTCTGAGCCACTTCAACCGCATTGATCAATACTTTAGAGGGAATGCATCCTTCGATCAAACAGACGCCTCCCAGCCGGTCGCGCTCGTCTATCAACACGACTTCTTTGCCCAAGTCCGCGGCGCGAATCGCAGCCACGTACCCGCCGGGACCGCCACCGATGATGGCGACCTCGGCTTCTTCCCGTAAACTGCCCATTACCATTTTATAAACTCCAGCTTTGTTTCTGAATCATTGGTTTTAGGTTTCTAAAAGGAGCAGGTTGGGATCGGAGAGCTGGCGCACCATCTCGGAAACGAAACGAGCGGCGTCAGCTCCGTCGGCGATGCGGTGATCGAAGGCCAGCGTCACCGGCAGAATCTGGCGGATGACGATCTGACCATCACGCACCACGGGCTTTTCCTGGACGCGACCCATACCCAGAATGGCGACTTCGGGATAGTTGATCGTAGGAATGAGGGCTGTTCCGCCCAGAGGCCCAACGTTGGTAATGGTGAAGGTGCCTCCCATGAGATCCTTCACTTCGATGGTACCTTTCTTGGCCTTTTCAGAAATCTCTTCAATATTGCTGGAAATTTCCAGAATGCTTTTGCGATCCGTATTCTTGATAACTGGCACCATCAGGCCCTTGCCGGTGTCCACGGCGAGGCCGATGTTGTAATATTTTTTATAGATGATCTCTTCTTTGAAGGGATCGAGGCTGGCGTTGAAAGCCGGGGCGGCCTTTAGACCCGAAGTAACAGCCTTAATGACAAATGCTAAAAGGGTTAAATGCCCACCGGGCTGATCCTTTCTTCTCTCTCTTTCCCGCTTTCGAAACTCTTCCAACAATGTGACGTCGGCGTCATCCATGTGCGCCACATGCGGAATCAGAATCATGGATGTGACCATTTTGTGGGCTACCTTGCGGCGGATGGATCGGAGTGGTTCCTTTTCCACAGGGCCGAACTGTTCGAAATCGGGCAGGGGATCAATGTCCAAAAATGGTATGGCCGAAGCGGCACGAGCGGCGAATTCGGCCTCAGCTTTCTTCTCCCCGACTTC
>CAZHMN010000051.1:11677-19133 GCA_964533705.1 uncultured bacterium | reverse complement strand
GGTTCTGCTGGAGCCACCTTTTTCTTCACCTCCGGCGGCGGCGCGGCCTCTTCAACTCCGGTATCAATCACGGCGATGACGTCGCCGACGTTGACAATATCGCCGACATCGGCATTCAAAGCCTTTATCGTCCCGCTTCTGGGGGAGGTAATATTCACCGCGGCTTTGTCGGTTTCGACGTCCACCAACGGCTCATTTTCCTCTATCGAATCGCCGACTTTGACGTGCCATTTGAGGATTTCACCCTCGCGGATGCCTTCGCCCAAGTCGGGCAGTTTAAATTCAAACATGACGCACTCCTAAAAGTTGAGGGTTTCCTCGATCGCCTGGCCTATTCTCTCCGGCCCGGGGAGATATGCCGTCTCCCGGCCGAAATACGGGGTCACCACGTCGTAATTGGTCACCCGTTTGACCGGGGCCTCCAGATACAGCAGAACTTTGTCGTTAATTTTGGCGATCACTTCCGAGGCGATGCCCATGCTCCGGGGCGCCTCCTGAACGATCACGCAGCGGCCGGTCTTCTTAACCGAATCACAGATCGTCTTACTGTCCATAGGGGCCATGGTCAGAAGATCAATCAATTCAATCTTGACTCCGGTTTTGGACCGGTATTCTTCGACAACCTGCGACGTAATATGCATCATCGCTCCCCAGGAAATGACGGTTATGTCGCTTCCTTCCTGAACCACCTGTGCCTTGCCGATCTCGATGACCTCTTCCTCATCGGGCACCTCTTCCCTGAAGGCGCGATAGAGACGTTTAGGTTCCATGAAGACGACAGGGTCAGGATCGCGAATGGCGGCGACTAAAAGGGCACGGGCCTTGCGAGGAGATGATGGGATGACCACTTTTAGGCCGGGCATGGTGGCGTAGAGAGCTTCGCGGCTTTCGCTGTGATGTTCCAGCGCTCTGACACCGCCACCATAGGGCATCCTAACCACCAGCGGAACCGTCCATTCGCCCTGCGAGCGGGATCGGTAGCGCGAAGCGTGTCCTTCGAGCTGGTGAACGATCAAGTAGGAAAACCCGGAAAACTGCATTTCCGCCACGGGTTTTAGACCCGCCAATGCCATTCCGATCGAGGTTCCCATAATGCCCGACTCCGCCAGAGGGGTATCTATAACCCGATCTTCGCCGTATTTTGCCAGCAAACCGGCTGTGACTCGAAATACGCCTTCGTCCACGCCGACGTCTTCGCCCAGGACAATGACGCTGTCGTCCTTTTCCATTTCCTGCATCAGAGCCAGGTTGATGGCCTGAACCATATTCAATTTAGGCATCGGCCGCTTCCTTTCCGATATATTTCAAAAATTCCTGGCGCTGCTCTTCAATCTCGTCGTGTTTGGTTCCAAATACATGATCGAAGCAGGCGTCCGGCTTTAAATCCTTGATCGCTTCGAACTCCTTGACGGCGGCGTCAATCTCCGCCTTGATTTCAGCATCAAGGGCTTTCTGTTTCCTGGCATCCCAGATGCCCTTATCTTCTAAATACTTTCTGAACCGAGGGAGGGGATCTTTCTTCTTCCAATCCTCCACCTCTTCGTCGCTGCGATATTTTTTAGGGTCGTCGGCAGTGGTGTGCATCATCAAGCGGTAGGTAACGGCCTCGATCAAGGTTGGGCCTTCCCCTTTCCGGGCGCGCTCCAGGGCTTCCTGGGTGGCGACGAACATGGCCAGCGGATCGTTGCCGTCCACCTGAATGCCGGGAATGTCGTAGGCGATGGCCTTCTGCGCTATGGTTTTCGAATGGGTTTGTTTTGCTCGCGGCATGGAAATGGCCCATTGATTGTTCTGCACGATAAAGACCACAGGAACCTGCCAGACTCCGGCGAAATTGAGCGCCTCGTGGAAATCGCCTTCGGACGTGCCCCCATCCCCCAGAAAGGTGACGACGACGGAATCCTTCTCGCCGCGATATTTCATGGCATAGCCGATACCGACGGCGTGCAGTGTCTGCGATCCCACGATGATGGAGATGGGCAGCGTCCTCATGGCTTGGGGTTTCTTGTTCCCCTCTTCAAAGCCGTTATAGAAGAGCAAGGCCTGCGCAATTGATTCCCCGCGCATCAGGCGGGCTCCAGCCTCCCGGAAGGCGCCCACCAGCCAGTCATTCTCTTTCATGAGAAAGGCGGGGACACAGTGCGCTGCTTCCTGGCCGGTGCTGGGACCCAAAGTGCCGATTCTCCCCTGCCGCTGCAGGTTGATCATACGCTGGTCCACTTCGCGAGCCAGGCAGATCCAGCGGTAGAGCGCCAGGAGGTCTTTGTTACTGATCTTCGGCTCGAGCTTCTGATCCACTTTGCCCTTTTCGTCCAGAATTTGCAAATAGGAGATGCTGAACTTACACACTTCTTTTAAAGGCATACCATATCCCAAATTTAATTTGGACAGCCACCCCAATCAATTGGGGTGCTCAGCCTTTTTGTAAAGTCTCTGAAGAGACTGTTTTGCTCGGTGATACCAGTTGTTTCAACCACTTTACCATAAACTGAGCACTGGATTTAATCCAGTGTAAGGGCAAAGCGGCAATGAGTTCCCAGGATTTTGCTATTGTGTTCTCTTCAGCAGTTCTTCGGCGACTTGAACACCCAGGTTAAAACAATTCTGCAGCGCTTCATCGTCAGGGACGTATTTGACCTTCACGCTTTCGGCGATCCGCTCTACTTTCATCTCATCGAGTGCCACTTCGATCTGCTTGACCGCTTCCCCTCCCCATCCGTAGGAACCGAAGGCTGCTCCAATCAGTCCCCTGCGTTTTAGTCCCTTTATGTAAGTGAACGTATCCGCCACTGTCGGAAAGAGGTTGTTATTGATGGTTGGTGACCCCACAATAAGAGCGCCTGCGTCCAAAAGCTCGGTGGCAACGTCGCTGCGATGTGAGGCTCCCAGGTGCATCAACTCAACTTTCACACCCTTGGAAATCAATCCTTCCGCGATGGCGGCGGCCATTTTAGCGGTGCTCTGCCACATGGTGTCGAAGACGATTACGGCTTTTCGGGTCGGTTTAAGCTGCGCCCACCGGGAATACAGCTTCAATATCGCCGCGGCATCCTTGCGCCAGATAGGGCCGTGATCGGGAGCGATGATGCCGGAGGCAACGTTTAAGCTTTCCAACTTAGCCGCCATCTTGGGGATGAGGGCCGCATAGGGCAGGAGAATATTGGCAAAATATTTTGCCGCTTCCCGCTTGAGGAGACCGAATTCGAGTTCATCATTGAACCGCTCGGAAGTGGCCAGGTGCATACCGAAAGCGTCCTGGGAGAATAGAATTCGATCTTCTTTTAGATAGGTGAACATGCTATCCGGCCAATGGAGCATCCTGGTTTCGATGAAGGTCAACGTCTTGTTGCCAAGACTCAAGTTCTCGCCATCCTTGACCGCCGTTATCTCCTGCTCGATGGGAAAGTGCTCCATGAGAGCCTTCTGTCCCATTGTGGAAGCGAGGATTTGCTCCGGACGGATCAGGCGAATCACGTCCGGCAGACATCCGGTATGATCGAGTTCTGAGTGGTTGGAGACGATGCACTCGATTTTTTCGGGATTGATGATCGAAGAAATTCTGGAAAGCATCTCATGCTTAAAAGGCGCTTTGACCGTATCAATCAGCGTAATTTTATCGGCGAGAATCAGGAAGGCGTTGTAGGTGGTTCCATGATGGATGGCGTAACCGTGAAAGTCCCGCAGACTCCAGTCTATGGCTCCCACCCAGAAGACATCATCGGTGATTTTCTGCGCTTTAAATGGGGTCATTCCAGTTTTGCTCCTGTTTAACTATCCTTCACTTATTATTAAGACCGTTGGGAAAGCTACTATATCGTCATTACTGCGCCGTGAAAAGGTCCCTTATGGAAAAGCAGGTGTCCATTTAACACATTGTTATTGTGTTATTTGTGGACTCCCGCTTTCGCGGGAGTGACAAGGAATTGCTTGATCAATGCCATTTTGCAACAGTCGCTATTTCAATCGGCTTGCAGTTATCATAGGGAGCGGTTCACTTCACAGAAAGGCATCCGGAAGGATTATTCAGGGCGGGACAGCGTTAATCCCGGCGCTGCCCCGCTTTGTTTGCAGTAGCGTCTTTACTCTTCGGCGGCAACAGGAGGTGTGAAGACTCTCTGCCCCAGTTCACGATCCAGCATGAACAGACCGGGGCCCTTTTCGCCCGCCAGCTTTATCTGCTGCACGACGTTATCCACTGAGGATTCCTCTTCAACCTGCTCGTCCACGAACCACTGCAAAAAACTTTCCGTTGATTTATCTTTCTCCGTAACAGCGAGCTCGACTAGATCATTGATGCGGCCGGTGATGTACTGCTCGTGTTTGTAAGCAGCTTCGAAAGCGGCCAGTGGCGATTTCCACTCGGTATCGGGCCCTTTTATGGGTTGGAGCAGCACCCTGCTGCTACGGTCGTTGACGTAGTCGTAGATTTTCATGGCGTGAACGATCTCTTCCTGAACTTGAGCCTGCATCCAGTTGGCGAACCCGTTCAGATTCAGCGAATGGAAATAGGCTGCCATGGAAAGGTACAGATAAGCGGAATGAAGTTCCGCGTTTATTTGATCATTTAACGCTTTTTCCAGTTTTTTCTTGAGCATGATCTATTCTCCTTACAACGATTTGTAACTACTTAATGCTGATGCGTTATCAGTCAACTAATCTCTTCTGACCCTCAATCTTCTGAATTTGAGTGATATCCTGAGTCACCTCCATGCAACCGAGGTATTTCCCGTTTCTATCCCGCACCGGGAAATATCTAATGTAAACCTTTTTTCCCTTCATGTCAATCCAGAATTCGGCCAGATTTCTTTTTCCACTCTTGAAATCATCGAGAATCCGGTTGACCAGATGGAGGCTTTTCTGGGGGTGGCAGTTCTGGACTTTGGTGCCGATGACCGCTTTGGTACGGGTGAAAAGCATCTCCTCGGGTTGGCTGAAATATCTCACGGTATCTTCCGCGTCGATGAAGGTGATTTCCACTGGTATGGTATTCAGCATCGCCTCGATGACTTTGGGAGGCAAAAGTCCCGTTTCAAAGATAACCTCTCCGCCGCTCGTCTCAGTGCGATCATCAGTTACCGCCGCGGTTGTGGGAGCGACTTGGGGGGAAAAGCAGCAGTACCCAATCTGATCGAACTGTTCCGAAACCTCCTGCCATTCGTCGGCGGCCAGGGCTTGCAGAGACGCGGGGAAGAGGATATTGTTTTCCTTATAGAAGTGATTGGATAAGGTTTCCTGCAATGATCTGGCGTAGTCTTCAAATTTTTGGGCAAAATCCTCAAATGCCAGATCCCTCGCATTTTCGACTAAGGGATAGAGTTTCTTCTTGAGCTCACGGATCTGCTCATGCTCCATCCACATCACTTTTGGCGGGCCGGTGATGCCGTGTTTTTCGAGAGAAGGGAAAAGGACGTTCTCTTCGCGCAGATAATGTTTCTCGGACTCCTTGAAGTGCGTAATAAGATGATTGACGGCCTCCATCTCGTTATTGGCAGACTCAAAATCGGGCAGTTTTTTCAAGGCAGTGGCCGTTTTAAACAGCTTATCCGCGAATTCCAGCAGGCTGGTATGTTCAGCCATCAGAGTGTGAACGGGATGCCCCGGCGGAGCGATCTCGCTGTCCTTTTCAATGGTCTCTTTTAAGGCGGCCAGATGAACATGGCACAGCTTGTGAATTTCTTCAAGTGGCGTGCCTTCCTTTACCAACTCCTCTTCGGCTGCTGCGATGTCTCCCGAAGTGATATCCTCGAAGGAAGCCTTAAATTCGTCTTTGAGATTTTCCGGTTTCTCACCGGCTTGAAGCCTTTTCATAAAGTTCTTCAATATTTCTTTTTTGTTCATTTCGAATCTCCAATTTGGCTGTATGATAGCTCAGTTGTTTCAAACGTGATTATTTAACAATGGAATAACCGATTTTTTCCACTGAATCATGCAGGCATTTCAGGTCGTAACCCTCGCCGTTGACATAGGCCTTACCAGCCTTAAGATCAACCGCGGCCAATTCAACGCCGGGGCACTCCTCGAGCGCTCGCTTGACATTGGCAACACAGTGATTGCAGGTCATCCCCTTAATCGTCAACGTTGTTCTCGGCATTATTGTCTCCGGTAGTTTCTCTGTCAATTTTCCGCTGTAACTCTTGAACAAAGCGTAGCCCAAAACCATCACCAGGAGCACCGCGCTGATATGGTTGACGTAGCCAGGCAGCATCCAGTGAGTTTGGCGCGTGGAGGGCACGCCTTTATAGGCAAAGATATAATCCAGAATAAACCCGAACACCAACGCGCACCCGGCGACGGCAGCCAGGTAGATTAGGGCCGTTTTTTTGCCAAGCACCTTCCAGATTGTCGTAATGGTGGCTGCATTGGTGGCGGGCCCGGTCATCAGGAATACCAGCGCCGCGCCGGCCGATATTCCCTTGGCCATCAACGCCGCCGCCACGGGCACGGAAGCGGTGGCGCAAACGTAAATCGGTATTCCGGCCAGCATCATGGCTAACATAGGCCATATCCCTCGACCCAAAAGCCCGGCGAAGAAATCATCGGGGAGTGCCAGGGCGATGACCGCAGCGACGATCAACCCGACGATCAATGGCTTTACGATATCCTGCGGTAGAGTAATCAACCCATAATTCACGGCGCGATAGAATTTGCCGTGTCTTTCATTGCCGTTTGAACAGCCTACATCACATTTAGCCGGCAGGGACGTCTCTTCTTTTCCATCCCGGTCAAAAACCTCGACGAGGGAGCCTCCGATCAGGCCGGTCACCAGCGCGGCCAGGGGTCTGAAGACGGCGAATACGGGGCCCAAAAGACTGAACGTCACCAGAATGCTGTCAACGCCCGTCTGGGGAGTTGAAAGCAGAAAGGAGGTTGTGGAACTCCGATTGGCGCCGTGGCTGCGCAGCGAAGCCGCCACGGGAATCACTCCGCAGGAACAGAGAGGTAAGGGAATACCGAAGAGGGCGGCTTTCACCACCGGCCAGATGCCCCGGCCCCCCAGATTGCGCTCGACGGCCTGAGGGGAGATGAAGACGGATAAAAATCCTGCCATAATGAACCCGAAGAGCAGGTAAGGCGCCATCTCCCCCAGGACTGCCCAGAATTCCAGAATAATTTTATAGGCCAATTCGACCATTTCAGCCCTTTATTGCTGCGTTATCGGTTTTAGCGATGTCGAGACGAAATACATTGACGTGCAGATTAGTCTAATGTTATACGAGGGAATTTTGAAACCGAGAGTCCGAAATTGACCTAGTCGCGACGCAGACGAAAACAGCATGAAAAGGGCTTCGCCCGTTGATCAATTCTGGAAGCGGAGCCCTTCGTGCTTGTGGCTTTCAGGCTTTGATTAAACAAGCTGGAGTCTGATTGATAGTCTTCTGCAGCGAAACTGGGCACTCTATCCGTAAGGATACATGCCTTTTTTAATCGTGGACAGGGTGTTCAACAGTTCGTGGTA
>CAZHMN010000051.1:0-11577 GCA_964533705.1 uncultured bacterium | reverse complement strand
AACAAAAAATGGATCAAAAACAACAGATTTAAAGGAGATAACGAATGAGCGTTCAAGTTGGACAACAGGCACCGGATTTCGAACTGGAGTCAGTGGTCGGCAAAGAATTTAAAACCGTCAGACTTTCAGATTATCGCGGGAAATGGGTGGTGCTGTATTTCTACCCGCTGGATTTCACCTTCGTCTGCCCCACCGAGATTAAGAGTTTCTCGGCACGATACAAGGATTTCGAAGCCGCCGGCGCGGTGATCCTGGGTGGCAGCGTGGACAGCAAGTTCAGCCACCTGGCCTGGATCGAGCAGGATTTGGGTGAGCTGAACTACCCGCTGTTCTCGGATATGACCAAGGAAGTAAGTCGCCAGTATGGGATTCTCAAAGAGGATTTAGGGGTTTCCTTACGGGGTTTGTTTATCATCAATCCGGAAGGAATTATCCAATATCAATTGGTTCATGACCTCAGCGTGGGCCGCAGCGTTGATGAAACCTTGCGGGTTCTGAAAGCCCTGCAGACCGGGGAAAACTGCCCGGCCAACTGGAATCCCGGTGAGGCTACTTTGTAGATTCCTTGCTCCCTATAGGAGTGCCAATTTTCCAAAATGAAAAAGGGACAGGATAACAAATCTGTCCCTTTAGAATATCCGCCATTCAAAGGAGTTCGGAGAGATTTCATTTGCTTTTTTGTCCTTTAATTCCTTACTTTGGCACAATTGCCCGTTAAGACACAAAGATGATTTCAATGGACGTACTGCTGTTATCTCGACTGCAATTTGCGGTCGCCGCGATGTTTCACTTCCTCTTCGTACCCCTCACGTTGGGGCTGTCCATCCTCATCGCAACCATGGAGTGGAAGTACGTCAGAACGGGCGATGAGGAGTATAAGCGGATGGCGAAATTCTGGGGACGATTATTCATCGTTAATTTCGCCATCGGCGTCGTCACCGGCCTCACACTGGAGTTTCAGTTCGGCACGAACTGGTCGCGCTATTCGGCATACGTAGGTGACATTTTCGGATCGCTGTTAGCCATCGAGGCGACGGTGGCTTTTTTCCTGGAGTCTACATTTTTAGCCATCTGGATTTTCGGCTGGAAAAAGGTATCGAAAAGAGTGCACGCCTGGTGCATCACCCTGGTGGCCATCGGGTCGAACCTATCGGCTTACTGGATTCTGGTCGCCAACGCCTGGATGCAGCATCCGGTCGGTTACGCAATCCGCAACGGCCGCGCTGAACTGACGGACTTCTGGGCCGTGATCACTCAGAAACCAGCCATTATCCAGTTTCTGCACACCGTAGCCGGTTCATACATATTAGCCGGTTTTTTCATTCTGGGGATCAGCGCATATCATCTCTTAAAAAAACAGCATGTGAGCTTCTTCACTCGATCCTTCCGTCTGGCGCTGGGCTTCACGCTCTTTTTCTCGTGTTTTGAAGTCATACAGGGGCATTTTAACGGTGTCGAAGTGGCCAGAAGGCAACCGGAAAAACTGGCGGCTTTCGAAGCACAGTGGGAAACGAAGCAGCCCGCTCCACAGGCGCTTATCATTATTCCCGATGAAAAGAACGAGCGCAACCTCATCGAGATCGGTAAGATTCCCAACTTCTTGAGTTTTTTGGCTTACAATTCCTTCAGCGCCGAGGTCAAAGGTTTGCACGCCTTTCCGAAAGAGCATTGGCCGCCGGTCAATCTCACCTACTATCCATTTCGCATCATGGTCGGGTTGGGATTTCTTTTCCCCTTGTTGTCTTTTATGGGTTGGCTCTGGCGAAAAAAGCTGCAAGATCATCCTCGTTATCTGCGGATTATGTTATGGGCGATCCCGCTGCCCTTCATCGCCCTGGAAATGGGCTGGATGGTGACGGAAGTGGGCAGACAGCCCTGGATTGTCTATAAATTGATGAAGACTTCTGACGCGGTCTCGACTCTGGCGACCTCTCAGGTGGCAACGACACTGGTCGGCTTCATCCTGCTCTATTCAATACTGGGCATGACGAACTTTTTTCTGTTGGCGCGACTGGCCCGCAGAGGGCCGGAGACCACCCCAGATAAATCGTCGGCGAAGGTGGGGGCATAATGGAAACGGCATGGTTCATTATTTGGGGTATTCTCTGGGGCGTCTATTTTCTTCTCGACGGTTACGATTTCGGCGCCGGCTCACTTATGCCAATTATCGCCAAATCCGAAGAGGATCGCAAGAAGATCATCAACGCCATCGGGCCCTTTTGGGATGGCAACGAGGTCTGGCTGGTTACGGCGGGGGGCGTCACTTTTGCAGCTTTCCCGGGCACCTACGCCACCATGTTCAGCGCGCTGTACACGGCTTTGATGCTGGTATTGTTCGCGTTGATTTTGCGGGGAGCCGGTATCGCCTTGCGGGGGGAAACGGAGAACGTTTCATCGCGAAGAATATGGGATGCTTTTTTCACTACCGGCAGTTTCGTCGCGGCGCTGCTTTTCGGCGTCTTCTTCGCCAACATTTTTAAGGGAATCCCCATTAATGCTGAAGGCGTGTTCCAGGGAAACCTCTTCACTTTATTAAATCCCTATGGGCTTCTGGGTGGCTTGTTGTTTCTGACCTTTTTCCTGATGCACGGTTCGATATGGATAGCCTTCAAAACTGAAGGTAATTTGCATGACAAGGCGGCATGGTATGCGAAACTGCTCTGGAAGGTGCTCGTTATTCTATTTGTATTCTTCTTGATTTTCACGGCATCGGCAACGAACTTGTACGACAATTACGCATCAGCTCCGATTTTGTTCTTGGTGCCCATTATCGCTGCGATTGCGCTGGTTACAGCAGGGATTTTCATCCGGCGAGCGAGCTGGGCGCGGGCCTGGACAGCATCGAGTGCCTTTGTTTTCTGCTTAACTTTCTTCGGCTTGATCGGCATCTATCCCAACCTCCTGCCCTCCAGCCTCGATCCCGCCTTCAGTCGAACCATCTACAACACGGCGTCAAGTCCCTTAACGCTGAAAATCATGTTTGTGGTCGCGGTGATTTTCGTTCCGCTGGTCATCCTTTATCAGGCCTGGTCTTATAAGCTATTCGCCGGCAAGGTCGGCGGGGAACATTCTGCTTACCGTGGTTGAATTGAAGGCCGGTACTCACGTCGAGAGAATGATGGTCTCACTGGATTGATCATTACCCCCGGATTTGCGAAAATCCAAAAGTTATCCGACAGAAAAAAACCTCCTCCCGGCTTTTCAGTAGATATCTGCCCAGAAACCGCTATCCCTCCATATGACAAATCAAGGAAATATAATCCCTTACGATTTCTCAGGCTTCAGTGAGTCGAAAAACCCTTCCCCAGAACATAACCCTCAGTCAGCTTCCCGCAGTTGCATGAGTAAAAAAACGTGCTGATTTGGTAGAATTTCCTTGACAAGCCTATATTATAATGCTATATTAAAACTCTAAACGAAAAGAAGCGTTTATATTTAATTCTATTCAGTTTAATTATCATCTTATTATTTTTAATGTTAAGATAGGAATGCAGTTTCCGGCTGTAAGGCTCATACGAGATCCAAGGATTCACTTCGTGGTGAATAGATTGGAAGTTGGAAATTTATGCGCTTTATCACAAAATATCAAACGGGGATTCACTATGTTTTGGGAATAGTGCCTAAATTTCCGCTATTGACGCGGGCGGCATTTATCACATCCATCAACACTTGGACGCCTATGCGTTTGGGAGTTCGGTTTTCACGGCGGTTAATAGATTCTGCAGTGGTTTTTATCGCTCTTTCAGCGATTTTCACTAGCCCGAAAACGCTTCATTCGGGGAATGGTCTTATGGAAGATAAGAAAGCGGTTGTGGGAAGAAATCCCATCTCCACCTGGGTTCAGGCGGTGGATGAAGCCGAAGAGGCGATTTGGGTTGTCAACTACAAGTTATCTTCAGAAAGTGCATTGGAAGCGCTGATTGCGGCCCAGCGGCGGGGAGTTCAGGTGGAGATTATCTTAGACGGTAAGGCGGCGCGTAAGGGTTCGAGTCTGGCAATGCCGGCGAAGCAAGAGGGATTGGACGTCACTCTTTGGCCGACCGGGACGCTGGGGAAATTGCACGCCAAGTTCACAATTTTTGACTCCCGCAAGGCGATTTTCGGCAGTTTTAACCTGACCGACTCGGCGGAAGAGAAGAATACTGAACTGTTTTACTGCACGGCCGATTCCGACGTTGTGGGAGAATTGCTGTCGGCCTGGCAAACCCTTCATCAATTAGTTGATTCGACGAAAACATCAGGAACAAGGTAGAGCATGGATCCACTGGATTTAAAGCGATCAATCGTTCTGGCGGCGGTTCTGGGTTTCTTCGCTTTGACGATTACCGTTCCCTTTCACCAATCCATCAAAGCGCCCTGTTACACCCGGCCCGGAGCGGTGTGGTCCTTGAGCCGCAACGGCGCGGGTCAGATCACGACGGGCTGGGAGCGGAATTACTTCAATCCCGGCGCTCCCCGCATCCTGATGCAATTTGAGCGGCCCGATTTCGTCGAGATCAATTTCATGCCGGACTTGTACGACGGGGCTTTCGTTCAGGCGGGCGACACCATCGCCTACATCGAATCCCGGGAGGGCAGCGGGCGCCTGAGCATTCTGGCGGCCGAGGTGGGTTTAAGTCAGTCGGAATACAACGCTTTGCTGACGGGGGCGCGGGCCGAAGATCTTGAGGTGGCCAGCGCTGAGATCAGGAGGGCCGAAGCGGAGCTGGAGACCTATCGGTACGAGCTGGAGCGGGCCAGGCGGCTGCACGATGCGGGTCTGATCGCCGACAGCACCTGGGAAGCCACACAGGGGCAGTACAAGATACTGGAAGCCGAGCTGGAGCTCGCCCAAGCGAATTACAAAGCCTTGCAGGCCGGGGCGCGCCCCGAGGACATCGAGGTGGCACAACAGCAGGTTAATCTTTCCCGGCAATCCCTGAGCAGCAACCAGCGGCTGCTGGGGCAGCGCGAAGTGATCACCGCTCCCATTAACGGCCAGGTGCGCTTTCGGGGCGACCCGGAAGAGCTCATCCGCATCGAGATGACGGACACCCTGGCGGTTTTCGCGGCCATTCCCGAGACGGCGGTTTCGCTGCTTAAGGAGGGGCAACCCTTTGACATCATGCTGCGCGCCGATACGGTCCCCAAACGAAGCGTGCCGCTGTTCAGGATCAGCTTCGGGCGGCCCGAACCGATGGTGGCCTATGCCATCGGTTTGTTGGACAACAGGGACCGCGCTCTTCAGCCCGGCATGACCGGCCAGGTGGAGCTCCCCATCGGGAAGACGACGTTGCTGCAGGGATTGAGGGCTAAATTCAACTTTTAGACAGAAGGATCACTCATTCCAGACAGTTGAGAACAATGGCCAAGTTCGATCGAAAAGAGTACAAGTATTTCGTCCTGTTCGAGCATCTGGAACCGCTGCGGGAGCGCTTTCTCCAGTACATGGAGCACGATCCCTTCTGCCGGGAACGGGAGGGGAAACACTACAGCGTTCGCAGCATCTACCTCGACACCGACAGGCTGCTGTTTTACCACGAAAAGATCGAAGGGCTGAAAGTCCGCAAGAAACTGCGGGTGCGGGTCTATAACACCCTGGAACCGGATACCATTGCCTTTTTAGAGATAAAGCGCAAGATCGACAACACCGTCTTCAAGGAGCGGGTTAAGATCCCGCTGGTCGACACCGTCAAGCTGATGAACGGCGTGAATCTACCGCTGCCGGCGCAGCCGACCAGCTTTTCCGAGGCGGCCACGCTGGAGAAGTTCAAATACCTGACCAAACGGCTGAATCTCTCGCCGAAAGTGCTGGTTTCCTACGAGCGCGAAGCGCTGGTGGGCATAGACGATCCGGCGCTGAGGGTCACCTTTGACATGAACGTACGCAGTTACCCCACGCCGGAGATCGAGGATATCTTCCGCGAGGAGGACTTGAACACTCTGGTGGACCAGCACTTTATCCTGGAGGTGAAGTTCAACGGCCGCATGCCGGTCTGGGTCAGAAACATCATCAGAGATTTTAAGCTGCGCATCCAGGCCATATCGAAGTATTGCAACGGTATTGACGTATGGCTGCCCGAACGCAAGCCCATAGGATTTCGAGATTAGGAACAACCGGTCATAGGACTCTAACAAAATGAACTTTTTCCAGGATCTCGTCGCCTCGACGCCCTACATCTCCGTCGAAACAATTCTGATCAACATTTTGGTCGCTTTCGTGCTCGGTTTCATCGTGGCGGTGATCTACCGCATTACCAGCCACCACAAGGCGACCAATCCGACCTTTATGTTAACTCTGGCGATTCTATCCATGGTGGTGGCGCTGGTTATGATGGTGATCGGCAACAGCATCGCCCGAGCCTTCAGCCTGGTGGGGGCTTTGTCCATCATCCGTTTTCGCACCGCGGTCAAGGACACCCGGGACATCGCCTACGTGTTCTTCGCCCTGGCGGCGGGCATGGCGGCCGGCATCGGCAATTACCGCATTGCTTTATACGGCGTGGGATTGATCGTGTTTCTGTTGGTCATCCTGGATTTCATTCGTTTCGGCAGCGCGCCGCGGGGCGTTTACCTGCTGCGTTTTCAAATTATTCCCACCGATACGGATGATTCAGCTTATCAAGCGGTTTTCGATCGCTTGCTGGTTTCGCACCGGCAGTTGGCGGTGAGGACCGTACGGATGGGACAATTCGTGGAACACTCCTTCCTGGTGCGCCTCAAACGGGGCGTCACCGAGCGATCCCTGATTTCGCAGCTCTCCGCCATCGAGGGCATGGAACGAGTCGTCCTGCTGGCTGAAGAGGGGCAGGAAGAAACGTAGTAGCCATTCACAATTATTATAAGCGCAGGTTTATCATGCAGGGGCGAATAAAAGCCTTTGTTTTTCTGGCAATATTGGCAACGACTCATTCGCCGTTAATGGCACAGTCGGATTGGTATGGGGTTCACTGCGGAAGCCCTGGATGGTTGTATTATACCAGCCCTCAGGGCGATCTGTATTCTCCTGATGCTCCATATAGCAGCTCACTGGGCTATGGCTATTTAGGTTCAAATTCCCATGCTATTGGACCAGATCGCGAATCTTGGGGTACCGAAGGTATGGACAGTCTTTACTTTTTCCGCAGAGAAGGGCAGTTTTCATACTTATTTAACGTTTTTGATGGTTCATATGCTATCAACCTATATAGAAGAAAAGACTTACCACTGGAAATACTTCCGCTCTTTTTCAGTGGCTATAGAGGGGGATACCGTCGTACAAAACATTGATATTTACAGCCTGGTAGGCAGAAAGTATGCCGTCCCATTACGCTTTCTGGCTGAATGCAATGACGATTTCATCAATGTGGATTTTATTTCTGACACCTGCGAGGCGACCCTAAGCGCCATTTCGGTTCGCCGCATCTACCCGGATTCTGAAGCTCCCGATCCAATTCAGGAATTTCATACTATTGGGGGTTACAGTATGAATATCCTCTACTGGGACTACGTCGTGGCAAACGATCTGGCCGGTTATCGGATTTACCGGCGACAGCCCGGCGAGACGTGGCAGCTATTGACGACTGATCCACATCCTTTATATCGCTATTTTGACTATGACGTAGAGGTGGGAGTGGAATACGAGTACGCAGTTACTACCGAAGATCTCTGGGGAAATGAATCAAATCTTTCAGATTCGCTGACAGCGACAGCACTGCCGTTCGAAGCCACAGACCTACCCCGTTACATCATGGACATTACGGAAGAAAACTTATACTTATTGAATATTGACGTCTATTCGAGTGATCCTGTGGATGCCGATCTGACATTGGAAGGAGAATCCTTTCCTGGTTCAGGAGTTCACTATCGAGGGGGGTATTCTCGGCCGCAATATAAGAAAAACTATAAACTGGAACTTCCCACCCAGCAAACCCACGATAATCGAGATGAATTCAATTTGCAATCTAACGGCCTGTACCCCAGCATCTTGAATACGAGGTTAGGTTACCAGTCATATGATCTACTGGATCTCCCCAATCCACAATCCATGAATATTCACTTACAATTGAATAATGAATATATCGGAGTCTATACTGATCTTGAGGACGTGGACAATCACTTCCTCGAAAGAGTGGGCTGGTCTCCTGTAGGAGATCTATACGAGGCTTTCTCTGATCTTACACTATTGCCTTCGATTGAAGACTACCAATATTATTATCCAAATATTACCAATGAGAATGATGATTATTCCGACCTGATAGATTTCATTGAATGGTTGAATAACGCAACCCCAGACGAGTTCCGACAAGAGGTAGGAGGAAAATGCGATCTTGATCGTTACATTGATATTTATACCGTGCGAATAGCGACCGCTGATAATGATTTTGGTTATCATAATTATTATATATATCATAATCCGGCGGATGATCGTTGGTACTTTGTTTCTTGGGATCATGATATGACGTTTAATATAGACCGGGTATACTCGCCCATTGATCTGGGTACAGCAGCCAATCCAATCATTGGCGCATCAGGTGAAGATCGGTGGAATATCCTTTTGAATACAGCTTTAGAGGATGATCTCTTCCGCTATGCCTACTGCAAAAAACTGGCAAGGTTTTTAAATGATGGCTTTTCAATCCAAAACACCATCAACCGGATCGAATTGGCGCAGCAAGAAATCTATGAGGATGCAATCCGCGATATGTACAAAAAGGGGAGAGAGAGACCCGATCTTTTCATAAACAGTCTCGACACTTTATGCGCCTTCGCTCAGCAAAGGGTGCCCTTCCTCTTGAATGAGATCGAAACTTACATCACCGACCCTGAGTTAGCGCCTTACTTTCGCCTCAATGAGATTCAAAGTGTCAATTCTTCGACTATAGCGGACGAAGCCGGAGATTACGATCCCTGGGTTGAGATCGTCAATCTGGCGCCGGTGGAGCTGGATCTGGAAGATTTCGTGCTGCATCACGGTCAGGAATCCTGGACGTTGCCGGCTGAAGCTGTCATTGACGACTACGGCTTCCTGCTGATCTGGCTGGACGGGGAGACCGGCGAAGGGCCCTTCCACGCAAGTTTTTCACTTGCACCAGGGGAAGGTAGTCTGTGGCTGGAAGGCAGGCACGGAGGCATGGCGGATTCGGTCACCTTTCCCATTTTGCTGGAGGATCAGGTCTGGGCGCGGGAAGTTGACGGCACCGGGCCCTGGTCGAATGAATTGAATCCCACGCCGGGTTCTACCAATGCGCCGCTGCCCGATCCCTCGGTGCTGGTCATCAACGAATTTTTGGCCGACAACGAGACCGTGAACCCGGATGAATTCGGCGATTTCGACGATTGGGTGGAAATCTACAATCCCACTGCGGACACCATCCCCATCGGCGGCGTTTACCTGACCGACGATCTGACCCGTCCGACCCGCTGGGCTTTTCCCGACACCTTCATGGCGCCCGGGGCCTTCCTGCTGGTGTGGTGCGATGACGAACCCCTGGAAGGATCACTGCATACAGTCTTCAAAATATCCGCCGACGGAGAACAGCTGGGGCTCTTCGACCGGGACGGCGCCACTCCGATTGATACCATAACCTTCGGCGAGCAGCTGGAGGATTACTCCTACGGCCGCTGGCCGGACGGCTCCGAGGACTGGTACACCTGCAATCCTTCGCCTGGCGACGCCAACGTGGGGGTGCCCAAACAGTCCGCCGATTCCTCCATCCCGGAGTATTATTCATTGGAACCCAATTTCCCCAACCCCTTCAACCCCTATACCGAGATCAGGTTCGGATTGCCGGCTCCGGCACAGGTTCGGCTCACGATCTACAACCTGTGCGGCCAGAGAGTCACCCGCTTGATCGATCAGAGGATGAACGCCGGATACCACAGTATCCACTTCGATGCTGCCGCTTTAAGTTCCGGCATTTACTTCTACAGAATAGAAGCCGATGGTTTCGTTTCCACAAGAAAGATGCTGCTTTTAAAGTAATCCTAAGCCAGTCGCAAGACCCTAACGAGAGGTATTCTAATGGTATTGCGTCCAAATTTCGTTGTTGCTCTTACCCTGACAGGGACGTTTTTGCTCGGCGGCGGGGCCAGCGCCCAGGAATTGCGCGATTACTATGTCACCTGCGATCCAGGCGATTTTGAATACCTGCTTACTCATCCCCAGGAGAACACGCCCATCGTCTGCGATTTCGAATACCAGAGCCAGATCTGGGAGGGCGTGAACCTATCGCTTCGGGAGGGCGTCTATGCTACATTTCCCAAGAAATCGTTCAAGCTCGATTTTACTGAGGAAGAGCCCTTTGCCGGGCGGGACAAGGCCAACCTCATGGCCCAATACACCGACCCCACCTTCTCCCGGCAGTACCTGACCCACGATCTGTTTCAGCGCGCCGGATTGCCGGTTTCAGATACCTGGTTCGCCCGGCTGTACGTCAATGACGTCTATATGGGATTGTATCTCGACGTCGAGGAGGTGGATTCCACGTTCTTACCGGTCTCCGGGCTGGCCGAGAATTCGTCAATCTACAAGGCCGATACCATCGGATGCCTGTTGACCCCTTCTGAATCGGTCGAGGAGCTCTGGGAAAAAGTGACGAACTGTTCAACGGGATATTACGATCTCGAAAATCTGATCACCTGGATCGAAACGACACCAGAAGAGATATTTTTCGATGAATTGTCCGAGCGTTTTGACGCTGATGAACTGGCGCGGGTCATAGCTGTAAACGCTCTGATCGGCAATCAAGCGACCTATTACGACAACTACATCCTCCTTCACGATATCAACCAGTACGGGAAGTGGCGCCTGCTCCCCTGGGATGCCGACAGCACCTTCGTCTACTGGTCGGATTACGACCAGCCGGATTACTTTCGATGCGGGCATGAATTATTGCCGCAGACCAATCCGCTGATCAACCGCTGCTGGCGCGATTCCAGCATGCGCGCCCTCATCTTCGAGCATATGGAAGGCTTGATGGACAGCCTGTTCACGGAAAGCTACTATCAGGACATCACGGATGAGCTGGCATCGTTACTATACGACGCCGTCCTCCAGGATACTCTGAAGCAGTACAGCATAGACGATTTCACCGCCTACCTCGCCGAAATACCCGGCCATGTGGCCAATCGCAGCGCCAACCTCAGTGATCAAATGCAACACGAACCGCTGCCCTTCGATCTATACCCGGCCATACTGACGCCGACAGGAATATATTTTTCCTGGCATCGCAGCTTTATCCAGGATGGCTCACCGGTTGCCTATTCGGTTCAGATCGCCGATGATCCACAATTTACTATAAATGTAACGAACTTGGATATCACCTCTTCCACCAGTTTGCTATATAATCAAATTCAGCCCGGACAATATTATTGGCGCGTTTTTGCATATTCACCATCGGGGGACGATATCCGCTCAATCACCTACTTCTCACCTTTTACTATTCCGGAAAACGCCTTTTCGGGGACGGTGGTGACGGGTGAGATCACCACTTCGACGACATGGGATCTTGCGGGCAGTCCTTACAGCTTGCCGGAGGGGCTGACCATCGCACCGGGCGCCGTCCTCACCATCGAGCCGGGGGTGCTAATCGGCATTGGCGCGGATCAATCCATCCT
>CAZHMN010000050.1:17796-21351 GCA_964533705.1 uncultured bacterium | reverse complement strand
TAACCTTACCCTCGGCCTTTTCGACCGGAAGACCCGTCAGCGGCTCCTTAGCCGAACCAGAAATTAGCTTGCCCTGGTAATCCCAGGTGGACTTGCCCACGCTGCAGCAGCGTAAGGTGGACGTCCCCGGCAGAGGATCAATGCGCCGCCCGGCGTGAGTGCACTTATTGTGAAAAGCGTGAAACTCCCCGTCATCCCCATGAACCAACAGAATCCTGTAACCCAAACCCTTCTTCTCTAGCCGGATGGCGCTACCCTTCTGGATTAGCTCGGGAATTCTGGACAGATCAAGTTCGATCTTCCCACCCTCGAAAACCCAGCAACCCTCATCCGCCGGCGGCTTCGTCGAGCAGATCCCAAATATTCTTTTAAAAATGCTCATGTGATTACTTATGATAACCGTGTGGTAAGGTCAACTTCTTTGTCCAGATCTATCAAGTTTTAGTGTGCCTTTCAAAAGATCCCCCCGACCTTCGGTCTCCCCCTTATTAAGAGGAGCAGGGGGATCAATTCACTGGGCAAGTGCCCCACAGCTCTGCTGTGGGTATCTGCGAAATCCGTTTAATCTTTGCGAATCTGTGATTCAGACAATTATCAAAACCGCCAACCGCCAACCGCTAACTGCTACCTGCTAACGGCTAACGGCCAACGGCTACTTCAGCGCCGCTCCAAGGTAATACGCCCAGAACACCACGGCAATAATCGCCTTCCACCAGACCAGCTTGCAGAAGCCGATGGTGAACCACCAGCCGATCACCCAGATAACGCCGACCAGAGGTTGGGCGACATTATGACCGCATACGGCTTTTTCTTCGTCGCTCATATCTGTTTACCCCGATTTTTATTTTTCCCCTTCTGAATTCTGGCTCCTGAATTCTTCGTGTTACTTCGGCATATTCTCCAGGAACACCCTGACCGACTCTTCCATTTTCGACAGGAACAATTGCGGATAAACTCCCATGACGATAATCATAATCACCAGCGGAAAGAGCACGAATTTCTCCCGTAGGGTCAGATCCTGGAGATCTTTATTCTCGTCTTTGTCCAGCGGCCCGTAGAACACCCGCTGGATGAGCCACAACAGGTAAACAGCCGCGAAGATCACGCCCGTTGCGGCGAAGGCGGCGTAAAGCCAGTTGGATTTGAACGTCCCCAACAGGATTAAAAATTCTCCCACGAAACCGTTTAACCCCGGCAGCCCGATGGACGACAGGGCCACGATAATGAAGACGGTGGCGTATTTTGGCATCACCTTTGCCAGCCCGCCGTAATCCTTGATCATGCGGGTGTGGCGCCGATCGTAGATCACGCCGACCAGAAAGAAGAGCGCCCCGGTGGAGACGCCGTGATTCAGCATCTGCATGATGCTGCCCGACACCCCCTGCTGATTCAAGGCGAACATGCCCAGCATGACGAAGCCTAAGTGCGAGACCGACGAATAGGCCACCAGCTTCTTCATATCGGGCTGCACCATGGAAACCAGCGCTCCGTATATAATGCCGATGATGGCCAGCACCGATATAACCGGCACGAACTGAATAGCCGCATCGGGGAAAAGCGGCATGGCGAAGCGCAGGAAACCGTAAGTCCCCATCTTCAGCAGAACCCCGGCCAGGATCACCGAACCGGCCGTGGGAGCTTCGACGTGAGCATCCGGCAGCCAGGTGTGGAAGGGGAACATGGGCACCTTGATGGCAAAGGCCAAGCCGAAGGCGGCGAAGAGCCAGAGCTGCGCCTGGAGCGGCGGCTTGCCCGCTTCGTAGATCTGCAAAAGGTCGAAGGTGCGCAGTCCCGTCACCGGGTCGGCGCTGTTGAAATAGAGCCACAGAATGGCGACCAGCATCAGCACCGATCCGACCATGGTGTAGAGGAAGAACTTGACCGCCGCGTAGATGCGCTGCGGCCCGCCCCACACACCGATCAGCAGGTACATCGGCACCAGCATCACTTCCCAGAAGACGTAGAAGAGCACTAAATCCAGCGCGCAGAAGACGCCGATCATGCCGGTTTGCAGAAAGAGGAAGGCGAAGTGGTATTCCTTAATCCGTTTCTGGATCGGCCCCCAGGAGCCCAGAATGCAGAGTGGCCCCAAAAAAGTCGTCAGCAGCACCAGCCAGAAGCTGATGCCGTCCACGCCGATGTGATAGCTCGAACCGATGCCGGGAATCCAGGCTATGATCTCCTCAAACTGCGGCGCGGCCGTGTGCGGGTCGAAACCGAAGTACAGCGGAATGCAGAGGATGAAATCCAGCAGCGTGGCGACCAGTGCCACTCCGCGAATCAGGCTCTTGTTTTCCTTGGGCAGCAGCAGGATCACGCCCGCCGCAATCATGGGTATGAAGATAATCCAGGACAGCATGTATTAACTATTGTTTATTGGCTACTGAGGATTTGAACCAAGTTTATTTTTTCTGGCTAATCTAAATTCTCTAAATCGTCCAGATCTCTGTACCTATTGGAAGCTTTTTCTCTGGCCGGTTAATAAGCCCTTCATCTGCCGTCAGGTCTCCGTACCTGACGGTCAAGACTGAACATGATCGAGGCTGTCGGGTGCTGAGACCCAACAGCACATCAATGAGCAATCCTCTTGACTTACTAAGTGTGCAGCAATCCACTATATTTTCCCTGGCCGTTATGGACTATTTTCAATATTGTCATTGAGAGGTTAATAACACGCCAGAAGTATAGTGTTACATCTAAATAGCAGTTTTTTTCGCACCTTTCTGCACGATTTCCATCCTCTGACGAATAATGGCGCGGAAATTTTCATCAGTCGTCGCCCAATCCACCACGTCCACCTTGATGGGTAGATCAGATTCGGAAAGTGCCTCCATCAGCCGGGCACGGCGCCGAATAGGTAGGGGCTGGTTCGTCATGACAACGAGATCGAGGTCGGAGAACTCCTTGACGCTGGGATTCAGTCTGGAACCAAAAGCCAAGACGTCAAACTCCGGAATGTGTTCAGCCAGGATACGTTTAACGGTCTCCAGACAGTCCGGCTCGAGGTTAATCATGACTCCTGCCTTCCAGAGCCTTCAAAAGGGCGGAAGCGTCGTTGTAGAATTCGACCGCCGCGTCATATACGCTGCGAGCTTTCGCATCGTCGTAGGTGTGAGACGTTATATTGCGCATTTCGCGGTAATCCATCCAGCGTTCAATATCCTTCAAAATGCCAACCTGTGCAGCCTCGCGCAGAACATCGCGAAACGAAAGAGCATCAACCAGCGAAGGAGTCGGCGATTCAAGCTCGAGCTGGCGCTTGAGCATCTTCCAGCAAAGCTCGTAAGTGTACTCGAAACGCTTGATGACCGCATCGCGCAACTCCTCATCTTTCGGTGCTTGTTGAGATCGCTGAATGCCACGATGCAGGCTATCCAGTGCTTTTTCTAAGGAGGTAAAGTCTAAACGCATAAGCAACTGCCTTTATGCCTTTCTTGGCTGAAGGCATTGTATGTTGCAACAGGGTTTTCCGCGAAGTGATGGCTTCGCCAGGCGACCCCGATTAAATAGTTTCTAAACGCTGACCTCTGATTGCTGAATGCCAACAGCTACCAC
>CAZHMN010000050.1:15637-17696 GCA_964533705.1 uncultured bacterium | reverse complement strand
AATGCCAACAGCTACCACACCACCACCAGCACAATCACCACCACCGCCGCGGCCATCACCAGGGCGTAGTTCTGCACAAAACCCGTCTGCACTTTGCGCAGTTGACCGGAAACCGCACCTACCAGCTTGGCCGTGCCGTTCACTAACCCGTCCACTATTTTGACGTCGAAAAAACGCCACAGGAAGAAGTCCGAGGTTTTCTGGATCGGAGTGACAACGCTGGCTTCATATACCTCATCCACGTAATACTTGTTATAAACCAGGTCGTACAGGGGACCCGCTCCGGACGCCACCTTCTCCGGAAGCTCCGGCTTCTTGCGGTAGAACAGGTAAGCGATCCCGATCCCCAGCAGAGCTACGGCAATGCTGATCAACATGACCGTCATCTCGATGCCTGCGTTGTGCAGTTCATGGCCTGCGGCATAGGTTGCAATGTGATGCGCTTCTTCGAAAACCGGTTCAAACCAGACTTCGATGTGGTTGCCGCCCCCCAAAACGTGCGGGATGCCCACGTAACCTCCGATGACCGATAAAACCGCCAGAATAACCAGCGGAACAGTCATCACCGGCGGGGATTCGTGGGGATGTTCAGTCCCTTTGCTCGACTTAAAATCGCCGTGGAAAGTCATATAAACTGCCCGAAACATGTAAAAGGCGGTTAATCCTGCAGCCAGCGCACCGATCAACCAGACGGTGGTATGCCCGGAAGAAAACGCCTTCCATAAAATCTCATCCTTGGAGAAGAACCCGGAAAACATAGGGATGCCGGCGATGGCCAGGGTCGCCAGCAGGAAAGTCCAGTAGGTAATCGGAACATACTGCTTCAATCCGCCCATATTGCGCATGTCCTGCGCCGGATCAATCCCATTCAGTGTCTCTTTATGAGTGCCCGTCTTTTCGAAGTAGTGGTGCATGGCATGAATGACCGATCCTGATCCAAGAAACAGCAGCGCCTTGAAGAAGGCGTGCGTCATCAGGTGGAAGATTCCGGCTCCGAAAGCGCCCACTCCGCAAGCCATGAACATATACCCCAACTGCGATACTGTCGAATAAGCCAGCACTTTCTTGATGTCGAATTGTGCCAGACCGATGGTCGCCGCGAAAATCGCCGTGGCCGCGCCGATTCCAGCTACAACGGCCAGCGATACAGGGGCCAGCGTGTAAAGAATATTGGATCGAGCCACCATGTAAACGCCCGCCGTGACCATCGTGGCGGCGTGAATCAAGGCCGACACCGGCGTCGGGCCGGCCATGGCGTCGGGCAACCACACATAGAGCGGAATCTGAGCCGACTTGCCGGTAGCACCCAAGAAGAGCAGCAGCGTAATGGCGGTGACTACACCGGAACCGTAGGGCATTCCCGCCGCCCGGCTGAAGACGGTCTCAAAATCCAGCGCTCCGAAGGTCACGAAGATCAGCATCATAGCCAGCAGAAACCCGAAGTCGCCGATGCGATTGACCACGAAAGCCTTCTTCCCGGCAATGGCTTTGTCCATGTCCTCGTACCAGAAGCCGATCAGCAGGTAGCTGCACAGCCCCACGCCTTCCCAGCCGACGAACATCAGCAGGTAATTATCCGCCATCACCAGCAGCAACATGAAGAAGGCGAACAGGTTGAGCTGCGTAAAATACCGCACCACACCCGGATCGCCCTTCATGTAGCCGATGGAATAAACGTGAATCAAAAATCCCACTCCGGACACCACCAGAATCATGACCGCAGACAGCGGATCAATCATGAAGCTGACCTCGGCGGAAAAATCCCCGACGTGCATCCAGGTGTAGAGGGTCTGCGTCAGGGAGCGGGCTTCCGGGGAAAGCCTAAGAAGCTGAAAGAAGACGATCCCGGAGACGATGAAAGACAGAAACATCATCGCACTGGCCAAAACGCCGGCTAAGGCTTCTTTCTGCCTGCGGCCCAAAAGCCCGTTGATCAGCACTCCTAACAGCGGAAAGGCAGGGATCAGCCAGAGGAGGATGCTATGGCTTAATGACGTGGCTTCGTGTTGCATTGATTATTTTATGGACGTATGTGTTTAGGATATTCGCTATAGTTCTC
>CAZHMN010000050.1:0-15537 GCA_964533705.1 uncultured bacterium | reverse complement strand
GCTGTAGTCGGCTCTTTGCACGACGCAGAATACGCACATCAGCACGATCCTGCAACCTTCCAGTCGCTTCCTTCGAACGGATTAAATCATCTAATCCAAGGTAATGAGTGGGAATGGAACCAAAATGAGCATCTACCCGATTTTTCCAGGCCTCCGTAAAATTGGTACAACCTGATATCTCAGTCTGAAGATCAATCCGGACCGGGGCTACCCCCAATTGAATGATCCAGTCCGGGGCCATTAGATCTTCAACCGTGTATCCTAAGTCAGCGCCTCCGAAGAATTCTCGCAGTGCCGCCAACGTCTTGCGAGCATTCGCCGGTGTGCGCTCCAGTAAAATATCAAGATCCTTCGTGGCTCGAGGACGTGCGTGAAACGCGACGGCGTGAGCGCCGATCACCAGATACCGCACTCCCTGGGCGTTTAATGCGGCGATGAACTCTTCGTAGTCTTGGTAAGCCACCTAATCCTCGTGTCTTCAGGCATCCGGCAAGCGCCTCAGAAACTGCCTCCACCCGCTGCTCACCGGTGAGTCCTTCATACCAGAATTGAAAATCCTCCGCTTCTGCTTCCTCCCGACGGACTTTCTTGATGGTCCAGGTTCTGCCCGCAGCGTCTTTGATCTTTATTTTATTAGACATCGGTTATTCAGAATGCAATGAATTCCCTAGGTGGTCACGGAACATTCCGTGACCGAAATGTAACTCTAACACTATTCCTTCCAACACCAGACTGAAGTCTGGTGCTTAGACCTGCACTAAAATCCCGACCCGTCGGGATTCGAAGTCGCATCAGCGACTTTAAAACCGGTCTCAGCCGCAGAATTCATTCTGCGGCATCATACAGCTTCGCAGTTTATCCAACCGGGTCTCTGACCACACCCGAGGACAATCATTTGCGGCAGCAAGTCGTAAGACCTTTGGGGCTGCCGCTCTACCATCTTTTTTATTGTTTATTCTGTATCCTGAATTCTGTCTTCTGAATTCTATTTTTCACCACTTCAACAAATTCACCTCATCAATATCCACCGTCTCCTTATGCCGGAAGAGAACCACGATAATCGCCAATCCCACCGCCACTTCCGCAGCGGCGACAACCAGCGAGAAGAAGACGAATATCTGGCCGCTCACGTCCCCCCAGTGCCGGGCGAAGGCCACGAACGCCAGGTTGACCGCGTTCAGCATCAGTTCGATAGAGGCTAAGATGATGATGGCGTTCTTGCGGGTTAAAACCCCGGCCACGCCGATGCAGAATAGCATCGCCGAGAGCACCAGATAGTGATTGAGAGAAACGGTCATTTTATCTTGACTTTTGACATCCTATGTTAGATTAATGGAAAATTCTGTATTCTGTATTCTGTATTCTGTATTCCTTTTTCAAAGTTTCTTCTTCGCCAGAACCACCGCTCCGATAATCGCCGCCAGCAGCAGAAAACTGGCGATCTCGAAAGGCAGCAGGTAGGTTGTGAACAGGGATCGCCCCACGGCTTCCACGGAACCGAATCCCGCCTGCAGTTGGCGCAGGAATCCCGAATCCGCCGGGATAGCCACCGAGCGGAGTACAACCGCCGTGACCACCAACAGCAATCCCGCCACGACGACGCCCAGAATCTTCAGGATAAGCGCTCCCCCTTCTTGTATGCGGTTCAGGTTCAGCAGCATGATCACGAAGAGGAACAACACCATGACCGCTCCGGCGTAGACGATGATCTGTATGACGGCGATAAAAGGAGCTGCCAGCAGGACGTAAAGCGCCGCCGTGCAGAACAACGTCAGCACCAGGAAGAGTACTGAGGCGATGGGATTCTTCTTCAGGATGACCATCAATCCGGAGAAGATGGCCACAACGGCCAGAATGATGAAAAAGATGGATTCCATGGCATTTTCAACCGATCACAAACGTGGTTCGCCGTCTCCCCGTCAATGGATAACGACAGGATAAAGCCGGGAATGGCGCTGGTAAATCATCGTAAAAGATTGACCTGAAAGATAAAAATTTCGCCCAATTAAATCAACGACTTTATGCGATTTTTTTCTCAACGGTTTAGATTTCAGATCGGGCAAGGATAAAATATTTTTCCTGCCGGCACTTTTTACTTGACAAATTCATTATTTCTGAGCAAATTTTTTTAAATTGAAATTATACCGGTTCTTAAAAGCGTATACCTTTACTGAATGGGTCATGTGTTGTCATTCCCAGGCAGGCCCCAATGGGATAGGCAGGAATATATTGAGACTGTTGCAAAACGAGCTTTTATGGTTATTGCCACGAAGTGGTCATTGCGTGACGAGGCACGAAGTGCCGAAGCAATCTCTAAATATACAATAGCTTATCCGATTGCTTCGCTTCGCTCGCAATGACTTTTTGATACTTTTTCAACGGTCTCATATTATTTATTGCAGGGACTTTTTCAATTCCCTTGAAATATAAGGATGCTTAAAAACAACCCGTCGAGAACCCAAAGGGCAAACAATACGTTTGCCCTTTTTCCTTGACAAATCTACACTTATTTGCTATATTGAAAGCCATGACCTCCAGTAATCCAAATAAGAAGGTCAACTCTGACATTGAACCCTTTGAAGACGAAGAAACGACGGCGGCGACTGAGGCTGCAGATGCGGCGGAAGCGGCCGTTCGCAGTCTGATCATTCGTTCTCAGGAAGGCGATCAGGAGGCTTTCCGTGAATTAGTTGATCAGTATCGCTCACGCGTTGCTTCCATCGCCTACGGTCTGGTGGGCAATTACGAGGACGCCCGCGATATCTCCCAGGAAGTTTTCATAAAAGTTTACCGTTCATTAGGCCGATTCGATGTCAAGAAAAAGTTTTTCACCTGGCTCTACCGATTGGCCGTCAACGCTTCCATTGATTTTCTGCGTGCCAATAAAAAACGTTCCCATCACGAATCAATAGATTCGGAAGAGAGCTATGGTCAATACCCCGACCAGCGGGACGTGGGCGATATAGAAGGCATGATTGAAAAGCTGGAGCGCCGGGAAATATTCCATCGCATCGTTGAGGTGTTGAACGAACGGCAGAAGATGGCTTTTATATTGTGCGATCTGCAGGGGTTGCCTTCCGCGGAGGCCGCTGATATCATTGATTGTCCCCAGGTCACTCTTCGCTGGTATCTGCACGAAGCCCGAAAGAAAATCAGACAGACGGTTCAATCAGAATTCCCTGAATATTTTATACAAGGCAAAAAAACCCGTACCCCCCAAAAAAATCACTCTTCTGGCAAATAATTGTCATTCAGTAAACGTATAACGTTTGGATTTAAACCGAGATCAATTTTAATCGTAAGATAACATTATGAATATTTTATCTGATTAGGGCCTGTGGATAATTATTTTTTATAGATATGTGATATTATTCACTTGACCAATCAATAGCCTTCAGGATTTCCCGTAAAATCGGAAATGAGAATGAACTGCAAAAAGGCGCAAAAATACATCCCCGACCTGCACTCAGGTAATATCACACCGCAGCTTCGCGCGGCACTGGAACGCCACCTAAATGAGTGTCCTGACTGCCGCCAATGGCGTGAAACCTGGTCGAGTATCCGCCACCTCAGCCGAGAGGTAATCAAACCACCGCCTGAAATGGACTGGAGCCCGTTTGACCTGGCGCTGGACCAAGAACTGAAGCGTAATCCGGTGCCGGGTCGTCACCGATCGGGACTAATGGACAGCATCCAACGGGTGCGTGGAAATATCTGGTATTCTTGGAAAATCCTACGGCCCCGGTGGATTCTCGTGGGAGCAACTGCAGTACTCTTGATCTTTATCGGCAGCCATCTCAATCCGATACAAAGCATAGAAGAAAGCCATCTTACAATCGGTGCATATTTAACCAGTCAGCAGCAAGGCGGCCTTGTTTTATATCAGGAGGGTGAAGCAAACAGCACTTATTATAGTGAGACAATCAACCTGGAGCTGATCGAAGGCAAGAAAGAATACAGCTTCTAAGGAATCCATTCCAGGAAGATGATGCCATGACTCAATCGAAAGTTCCCCTTAGGTCAATACTCGAAGTAGGCGGTCTCGTGGTAATGATTGCATTACTCGCGGGATGCCGGATGGTCTCGGAAGAGAACACACTTGAGGCCATAGAAAAATCAATACAAAAAATCACCCAACAGGCTGGAGAATCCGTCGTCGTGATTGATCTCATCATAAAAGAAGGTCAAAACGGGGCGGCGGATTCAATAAAAATCACCCACCGCTATGGTTCGGGATTCGTCTATAGATCGGATGGTATCATTATTACGACGGATGGGGTAATCGGATCAGACGATTCCGTCCGTGTAATCACCCAGCAGGGCGAAATGATACCCGCAACCCTAATCGGTAGAGACTTTGAGACCAATATCTGCGTCCTGAAAATCAACAAAACGGATCTGCTCACGCTGCCCCTGGCCGAAAACAGCATCGTCAACGGCTCCCTGGGCATCATGATGGGAAATACCTACTATTCAGAGGGTTTGTGCTGTAGCTGGGGGATGATCAATCGCACCTGGATCGGCGGCGGTGATTTCCTGGACAACAAGCTCTTCGCACTCCACATTCAGTGGCCTGAAGTGCAAAGCGGCGCTCCGGTTCTCAACGTCAAAGGACAACTGATCGGTATGGCCGAAGGACATCTGGAAGATTGTAAGTCCAGTTGGACGGTCATTCCCGCCAAGACGATCATGACGGTGGCTGAAAAACTCATCGCTGAAGGGAGTATCACCCGCGGTTGGCTGGGGATTCGCTCAAATCCCGTCTGCCCCAGAGAAAAAACCGCCCGGTTAATGAAACAGTGGAAGGGAAAAGGCACTGTCGTTTCGAGCATTATCCCCGACAGCCCGGCTGACCGGATCGGAATTCAAGTCGGCGACGTAATCGTATCGCTCAACGATAAACCCGTCATCTGTGTCTCCGATTTTCGGCGTCTTATAACCGCCATGTCACCCGGCACCGAAGTCCTCCTCGACATCATTCGGGATGGAGAAGAATTAGTGCTAAAGACCAGACTGGGAAGATTACCAAGCCATCCCGAGAGACAGCGGCGCAGTATCAGGCGTTCGGTATAAAAGATTTCTCGCCCCTAAAAAGGACGCCCCAAAAAGGGCGTCTTTTTTATTTCAACTCATCCGTTTCAAACAACAATTTATTGACAAACACATCAAAAGTTCGTATATTGCCTAATCGAATATCGTGTTTTTAAATGTTTAGAACCCTTGGAAACCAAAATCCTTAGTGCATGGTAAATCTCGCTGCCTTCGCCTCGGGCCGGGGGTCAAATTTCCTGGCGATACACAGACACCTCCTCAAGAACTCGCTCCCGGGACGCTATGTGTTATTAATCAGTGACCGCGCCAATCCTCCGGTCGCCGACGCCGCTTTATCGGAAGGGATCCCTTTTCTTCATTTAAACGTAAAAGACTTTCCCAGTCGGGATGAATATGCCGCTCGGCTTATCGAAGAACTGGAATCGAAGGCCGTGGAATGGATTACGCTGGCCGGTTATCTCAAGTTGATTCCCTCAAAGGTCGTCGAACGTTTCCAGGGTCGCATCCTGAACATTCACCCGGCGCTTCTTCCCCTCTTCGGCGGCAAGGGCATGTACGGCGAACACGTGCACAGAGCGGTCATCGAATCCGGCATGAAAGTGTCCGGAGCGACTGTTCATATTGTAGACGAAAAATACGATACGGGGCCGATTGTTTTACAAGAAACCGTCCCCGTCCATTACGAAGACACACCCAAAATCCTGGCGGCCCGCGTTCTCGAAGTCGAGCATAGGATTTATCCCCGCGCCGTAGAACTAGCGATTAAAGACAAAATCCGGATCCACGGCCGGCGCGTGGAAATTCTACCCTGATACTTCAAGTCCAAACGTACTTACACGTTAAACTGAGATCTTTATATGATGTCCATCAAGCGCGCAGTACTTTCCGTTTACGACAAGACCAGCATCACCGAATTCGCCGCAGACCTCGTCCGCCTCGGTGTGGAAATCGTTTCGACCGGCGGCACCTCCAAAGCCCTCGCTTCTGCGGGCATCACGCACCAACAGGTGGAGGAAGTCACCTCTTTCCCTGAGATTATGGATGGTCGCGTCAAGACTCTCCATCCCCACATCCACGCCGGCATCCTCTTCAGGCGGGATCGAGAAGAAGATCAAAGCCTGTTGAAGGAGCTGGGCATCGTGCCGATTGACCTGGTGGCCGTCAATCTCTATCCCTTCGCCCGCACCGCCGCCGATCCCCACGCCTCTTTAGAGGACGTTTTGGAGATGATAGACATCGGCGGTCCGGCCATGCTGCGAGCCGCCGCTAAGAATTTCCGCGGGGTGCTGCCCATCTGCCAACCTTCCTCTTACGCTGACGTCATCAAAGCCATAGAAGAGAACGCCCTTACCGAAGACTTCCGCCGGCGACTGGCAGCAGAAGCTTTCCATCACACCTCCGAATACGACCGCGCCGTCGCGGCCTACTTAAGCGGTGGAAAATCGCAGGATTTTCCCGAAGACCTGATCCTGCACTTTCATCGCCAACAGGCTTTGCGTTATGGTGAAAACCCGCATCAAAAGGCCGCCTTCTATCTTCCCGGCCGCCGGAAGATCGCCTTTAACCAGCTCGGCGGCAAGGAGCTTTCGTTCAATAATCTGCTGGATCTGGAAGCCGCGGCCGGTCTGGCGGCGGACTTCCAGGAACCCTGCATCGCCTTGATTAAGCACACCGTTCCCTGCGGCGTAGCCACCGGTAACGATCTGGTTGAAGCCTATCGCAAGGCCTTCGCTACGGACACCGCCAGTCCCTTCGGAGGCATCGTGGGTCTAAATCGCCCGCTTACCCCGGAACTCGCCCAGGAACTCAGCGGTGTATTCTATGAAGTCATCGTAGCGCCCGGATTCCACGAAGAAGCCCTCGAGATTCTTCGCAAGAAGAAGAACCTGCGGCTCATTCACTTGGAAGAGCCACCGGAGCCGATAGAAGACCTGCGCAGTTCCATGGGTGGGCTCTTAGTCCAGGAGCGCGACCACGTCGCGCCCCGTTCCGATAACTGGCGAGTGGTGACCAAACGCCAGCCCACAGATGCCGAATGGACAGCCCTTGAATTCGCCTGGAAAGTAGTTCGCTGGGCGAAATCGAATGCGGTGGTGTTCGCAGCAGCGGATCACACGCTGGGCATCGGTCTGGGGCAGACTTCCAGAGTGGATGCAGTGGAATTAGCCATCGCCAGAGCGAAAAAATACGGCCCCAATCTGACGAACTCGGTGCTGGCCTCAGACGCCTTCTTCCCCTTCCCCGACGGCGCCGAGGCGGCCATCACTGCCGGAGCGACGGCCATCATCCAGCCGGGCGGCTCGATTCGAGACAACGAGGTCATCGCCGCCTGCGATAAATACGGCGTCAGCATGGTCTTCACCGGCGAGAGGCATTTTCGACATTGAAAGAAGGAGTCAGGAGACAGTAGCCAGGAGTCAGAATGAAGAAAAAGGAAAAAGGAGCTCCTGACCCTTTCTGGACGCATCCGGGGGGAAAGCTGATAGAGAAAGGGGCGGAAGCACTCTCCAATGCTGAACTTTTAGCAATCATTATCGGTACGGGCATAAAAGGAAAATCCGCAGAAAAAATCGCGGAGGAAATCATAGCGAAGTTTGATTCATTTCGAGGAATGTCAGACCAACCTCTAAAAAAGTTCTTAAAAATTAAAGGATTGGGAGACGTCAAGATTATAAGAATCGCCGCTGCCTTTGAGATCGCACGTAGAATTGTAGAGGATGTAATAGCTGATTATGAGCAATATAATGGATAAATCAGCAAAAATGCCTGGTGCTCACAACCCTTCTATTAAAATGACAGAGCGGGCATCGGTCGCGCTCCTCATGCACTGGATTAGGAATCTCATTAAGGAGAAAAATCTCGGTCTCGGATACGCTAACGTTGAAACGATATCGGACGATCGAAAAATGCCGGATCTGGTTATCACTGAATCGAAATTGAGTCAGGATGCTCTTTGTGTTATCGAAGCAAAACGACCCCAATTTGATATTTATAACGAAGAAGATCTCAAAGAACCAGCCAGAAAAAAAGCAAATTTCAGAAAAGCCAAATATTTTGCCGTTACAAATTTTCAGGATTTAATCTTGTTTAATACCGAGAAGGTTAACGCAAATAGGGATTTATCTGAACAAATTATTGATGAATTTGCACTATCCAAAATTTTAAATCTTGATCATATTGAAAATCCAAGATACAAAAATCCTATCCACAATGGTCTATCTAATTTTCTAACAAAACTCTACAATATTCACACAAGCAAAGAAGCCCTTCCCCTTCACCCAATTGACCAACACTGGATTTACTGGCTTCATAGAAAGGTCGAAAGGCTCTCTCATTACTATTCAACAATTATTGAGAACAATGCCCATAAGGATAAAAATTTCAAATTGAGGTTGAGGAGATGGATTAACGACCAGGGTTGGAGTTTTACTGGAAGCGAATCTGACTTCATAAAAGCTGCTCACCAAACCGCTTATCTTTTAGTTAACAAAATTCTATTTTACATGATGTTACAAGCGAAAAGAAGCGATTTCGACCCTCTGGAAATTCCTGAAAGTATGACGAAAGGTTCGCTACTCCAGAACCAGCTTCAAGGTTACTTCAATGACGTATTAAAGGTAGACTATCTGAGCATCTATACAACTGATTTCATTGATACAATCGCCTTCCCCGAAGAAAAAGAAGTTGTCGAGGAAATAAAGGAATTCGTTCGCATACTAAACAGGTATGACTTCGGTAGGATTCCCTATGATATCATCGGGCGAATCTTTGAAAAGCTTATTCCTGAAAAAGAGAGACATAATCTTGGACAATACTTCACGAATTCCGATGTGGTTGATATTATATTGAGGTTCAGCTTAAAGCATGAAGATGAATCGGTTCTTGATCCCTCTTGCGGTGCTGGTACCTTTCTGGTTCGGGCCTACCACCATAAGAAATTTATGAATTACAATAAAAAGCACGAAGATATTTTGAACACACTCTGGGGCAATGACATTGCAAAGTTCCCGACTCATTTGGCCACCATAAATCTGGCGATTCGAAACCTCGAGGTAGATGAAAACTACCCCAATATTATCCGTAAAGATTTCTTCGAATTGAAAGCTGGAAAAGAAGGCATTGATCCTGAAAGCTTTATTGGCGAAAAAGAGTCTTTGAATAAGACTAAGAAAGAGCTGAAATTCCCAAGATTTTTTGACGTTATTGTGGGAAATCCCCCATATACAAGACAGGAAGAAATCCGACACATATCTACCCAATATGACAAGAAAAAGAAATACTTAATTACAAGCAGTTTGCTCGATGATAACGGTAGGAGAATCGCCGACCTTAGCAAGAGGGCCGGGATTCATGCCTATTTTTTTGTACACGGCTGGAAATTCCTGAAGGAAGGCGGCCGTTTCGGATTTGTTGTTTCGAATTCCTGGATGGACGTGGAATACGGTAGAATCCTGCAGGAATTCTTCCTCAAACACTACAAAATCATCTGCATTATCGAATCGAAAGTCGAGCGTTGGTTCGCCGACGCTGACGTTAATACTTGCATCATCATTCTGGAAAAATGCAGCGATGAAAAGGTGCGAAACGAGAACCACTGTCGCTTCGTTTATCTAAAAAAACCTCTTGACGCATTGATTTCGCCCCCGAATGAATCCTGGGAAAAGCAACGCATCCGATTCAATGAAATTGATGCTCTAATCAAAACCATACTGGCTCATAACGAATTTTATGAAAACGACGATCTCCGCATCTATCCCGTTCAGCAGGTAGACCTCTGGAATGAGGGATTCGACAAAATCGAGAAGAAATACACCGGGGCCAAATGGGGAAAATACATCAGAGCCCCCGAAATATATTTCAAAATTCTAGAGAATGGGAAAGACAAACTAATTAAACTTAAGGAAATTGCAACGGTTAGAAGGGGTTTTACTACTGGTTCAAACGAATTTTTTTATATGACTCAAAATGAAGCCAGGCGGAAGAAAATTGCATCCAAATATATCCAGCCAATTGTTTTCTCATTGAAAGAAATAAAAACCTATCGTGTCAATAAAAAAGAATTAAATAAGCGAGCCCTGATCTGCTGGCAAGACCGAAGAAAGCTCTACGGTACAAAAACCTTTGATTACATACAATTGGGTGAAAAGAAGAAATACAACCAGAGACCGACCTGTGCTTCCAGAAATCCCTGGTACGCTCTGGGAAAGAACTGGCCTTATGCTCCTCTCATCTTCCCGGCCAAGGTTGGTGAGCGGATGCCAGTCGCCCTCAATGATGACGTTTATGAGGACAAAAAACTGTACGGGATAATCCCCAATGAATCTGGTGATACAATCTTACTTGCCGCACTGTTAAACTCCACTTTAACCCGGTTCTTCATAGAGTTTACCTGTCGACAATTAACCGGTGCTCAGGCAATCGCGGACATTGACGTAGTCGTGGTTGAAAATCTTCCCGTCTTATCTTTCCGATTTATGGATTCGAAAATTAAAAGAGAATTAGTCTCAGCTTTTAATGATCTAAGCGTCACCCCGGCTGAGAGTATTTTCAAGGAGATTGGCTCTTCCCCGGAAAATGTTGCTTTGGATAAAATCAAAAAAGAACGAAGGGAATTAGATAGAATTATTTTAGGCGACATCTTAGGTTTGACCGAGGACCAGCAATTAGAGGTTTATCGCGCGGTTGTGGATTTAGTTCGTTCCCGGCTGGACAAGGCCAATAGCGTCAAAGGTAATAATGAAAAAGAGAAGGAAGAACTTAGCATCACGTCAGATTCTGTTGTGGAGACGATCAAAGTCATTTCGAAGAAGGACTGAGGATGGAAACGCTTGGGGAATGGTATCGCGATAACGTACTGAATCAGCCCGATATAGTAGAAGTGGAATTGCCCTGGGGTAACGGCGAAGTGCGAATCGAAAGGGAGATTTTCGGTTGGCGCCTTTATAACGGGAAAAAGTATATCGAATGCTCAACGGAGGAAGAAGCACGCTACTTAAAAGTCTTCCTCGACATCGGCCAGCCCAGAATAAGAATGCCCAAAAACCTGGAATATCTAAAGAAGATTTTGCCGGATCTTGAATTGGTCAAGAATAAATCCGATCAAGTCATAAGTGATCATTTAGATGGTATCCTGAATTCCAGAACACGGCAAAAGCTATTCGATTTAATCTGGTATAAGCTGATGCTCCCAGGTTTCGAAGCCGAAGAAAAATTGGATGGTATCGGTGAAGGCGTTGAATAATTGTAAATGTGTTGCAATGAGCCAAACACCCATAAAGATCAAAAAACGAACCAGCTTGAGCTGCGCTTCCCGTCAGATCAAATACCAACAATAGAACCGCAGCGGCGTCCATTCGTAAATCAGCAGCAAAAGACAATTTCAAAAGGAAATCATTCTATGGCCTTTTCCCTCTTCCGCATGTTCTCCAGCGATATCGCCATTGACCTGGGTACGGCCAACACGTTGGTCTACGTCAAGGGTAAGGGGATCATGGTGCGAGAACCCTCCATTGTGGCCATCAATTCTTCAGACCACAAGGCAATCGCCATCGGCCACGAAGCTCGCGCCATGATGGGAAAAACCCACGGCGACATTCAGGTCGTCCGCCCCATGAAAGACGGCGTGATTGACGACGACGAAATCGCCGAAGTTATGATCCGGAACTTCATCCGAAAAGTGCACAAAAACCGCCTGATCAGACCCGTCGTCATCGTGTGCGTGCCCTCCGGCGTGACCAAATCGGAGAAACGGATCATCCGCAACTCCGCTGAGCAGGCCGGAGCCCGCGAAGTTTATCTCATCGCGGAACCGATGGCCGCTGCTATGGGCGTGGATCTGCCCGTGCTGGAGCCTATGGGCAACATGGTCGTGGACGTCGGCGGCGGTACAACTGAAATCGCCGTCATCAGTTTGGGGGGTATCGTCAACGACACCTCGATCCGCATCGGTGGCGATGAGATGGACGAAGCCATTATTCAATTCATGCGGCGCAACTACAATTTGATGATCGGCGAGCGCACCGCCGAGGAAATCAAATGCACCATCGGGTCTGCTATGCCCCTGGACGACGAATTGACCATGGTAGCCAAAGGGCGGGACTTGATCGCCGGCGTGCCCAAGGCCATTGAGATCAACTCGGAGGAAATTCGAGAGGCGCTGGCCGAACCCGTCAGCGCAGTTGTGGACGCGCTTAAAACGTCGCTGGAAAAAACGCCTCCGGAATTGGCCGCCGACATTCGCGATCGCGGCATCATCATGACCGGCGGCGGGTCTCTCCTGAAAGGTCTGGACCGCCGCCTGCGGGAAGAGACCAACCTGCCCATCAACATCGCCGAAGATCCCTTGACCTGTGTGGTGCGCGGTACGGGAAAGGTTCTGGACGATTTCGGTACATTCGATAGAGTTCTGCTTAAGGGTTAACCGATGCCGGGTCTTCTGGCACATATCCGCCGCCAGGCGGTAATGCCCTGGATCGCACTCCTGTGTGCTGTTTCGCTGTCGTTGATTCTGATGTCATCCAGCGGCAGCCGGGGTTCGGAGTTGGTCAAGGAGAGGACCTCAGCGATCCTGGCTACCTTGGCCCAGCCCTTCGGTATCGTTCCCGCTATCGTTCATCTCAGCCGCGAGAACGCCCGCCTGCGGGCGGAAAACGCCAGCTTGATGATTAAGTATACCGATGCCGAGGAAGCTTTCCGGGAAAATAAACGCCTGCGAGAGCTATTGGATTTTAGGGAACGATCCAATTTGAAGCTCGAAGCCGCTGAGGTCATCGCCACCAATCCCATGCCGGGAGTCCATTCCATCTTGATCGACATCGGCGCAAATAAAAATGCCGCCAAGCACATGGCGGTCATCAATGACAAGGGATTGATCGGAAAACTCGTTCAGGTATCCGAAAAAACCTCTATCGTTCAACTGCTGCTCGACCGCAATCTGGGAGCTGCTGTGCGTCTCGCCAACTGCCGTGCGGACGGAATCACGGCTTGGGCTGGTGGGGAGCGTCTCTTGCTGGAGAACATACCGGTATCTGAGAATGTTCAATTAGGAGAGAAAGTCATCACTTCCGGCCTCGACGGCGTATTCCCTGCCGGAATTCCCGTGGGAGAGGTCGTCCGTACCGATAGAAATCCCGAAAGCCTTTTCCTCCGCGTCGAAGTCGCACCGGTTGTCGACTTCTCTGTCCTGGAAGAAGTCTTCATAGTTTTCGTCAATTCCTCCTCCGCTGAGCCGTCATGAGCCAGATTAAGGTTTTGCTAACTGGACTGCTCTTTATCCTGCTGCAAATCACCCTTTTAAACATCGTTACCATTCAAGGCATCAAGCCCGATTTGATTGTGCTTTTCATTGTCGGGCGAGCCCTCGCTGCAGGACCCACCGCCGGCGTTATCTGGGGTTTTTGCCTGGGATTTCTCTTAGATACAATCAGCGGGGGTCCCACCGGTCTCGGTGCCCTGGCCTATTCTCTGTCAGGATTTATCAGCGGACAGATCGGTTCCGGCCGAACCAAGACTCAGTTGAGATACCTGATTACGCTGGCTTTGGGTGCAGCCGTCTCCTTCGGAGTCTTTTATTACTTCCGGGAACCCTGGAATATAATCGGGTGGACTAAACCGCTGCTGACTTCCACCCTACCCGGGATTATCTATACTTGGGCACTGGGCTTAATATGGGTGCTCACACCCTTCGCGCAATTCAAAGAGAAAAAGGGACGTGGCTGATTACAGTTTAAATGCTCGCCTGCGCGTTTTGATGGCAGTGAGTTCAATCCTGTTCGCCATCCTTTGCTTCCGCCTGATTCAACTGCAGATCATTCACAGCGAAGAATACCGGGAAAAATCGGAAGCGAACAGCCTGCGCGTCGTCGAGGAAATCCCCGGGCGGGGCCTCATCTGTGACCGCAGAGGCCGCGTTATCGTGGAAAACCGGCCCTCTTATTCGCTTTCAATCATCCCCTTCGAGGCAGCGCGAAATCCCAATACCTTCGCTGAGTTGGCCCCCATCGTCTCAAAACCTGACTCGGAATTAGTCGCCCTGGTCAACCGAAACGGACGGCAGAGCTACCAACCCGTCAAACTGGCAAGAGACATCGATTTCACCATGCTGGCGGCCGTCAAAGCCCGCATGCTCGACCTGGCGGGAGTCAGCTATCAATTCGAACCCAAACGCTTTTACACCCACCCGGTCGCTCCTCACACGCTGGGTTACATCGCTGAAATTTCCGAGTCGGAGAAAAAGCGCTTTCCCAATAAAAAGACCGGTGACATCGTGGGTAAAAGCGGCGTGGAGCGAAAGTACGAAAACCTTCTGGCCGGGCGGAAAGGGTATCGTTACTTGATCGTAAACGCCTTAGGGCAAATCACCGGCGAACTGACGGACAAATACAGTCCTCCACAAAGCAGTGGAAAGCTCTATTTAACCATTGACCTGGACCTCCAGCTTCTCGCTGAAGAACTGCTCGAAGGTCATAGAGGCGCAGTGGTGGCTTTAGACCCCAATAACGGCGAAATCCTGGCGATCGCTTCTGCACCCAAGTACAACCCTGAGACCTTTTCCGGAGTCCTGCGTAGCAGCGACTGGCAGAGGCTGCAAAACGACCCGGACGTTCCCCTGCTACACCGCGCCACGCAGAGCGGCTATCCGCCGGCATCCACGTTTAAAATGGTCACTCTGGCCGCCGCCCTGGAAGAAGGAATCGTTGACTCCAATTACCGCGACCATTGCGTCGGGTACTACCGGTTGGGCAGAATCTACCACTGCTTCAAGCGCGATGGGCACGGTTGGCTGACGCCCGTGGAAGCCATTGAGCAGTCCTGCGACGCCTTCTTTTACAAGCTCGGACACCAACTGGGCGTGGAGCGCCTGGCCCGCTACATGAAGCTTTTCGGATTCGGTTCTCCCACTGGTATCGACATAGAAAACGAAATCGGCGGCATCGCGCCGGACGTCGATTATCTGAATAAACGATATGGAGAGGGCAAATGGAGTGAGGGGCTTGCTTTGAACATCGCCATTGGCCAGGGAGAAATCCTGGCCACGCCCCTACAATTAGCACAATATTGCGGCATCCTGGCCACAGGGGGGCTGCGCTGTAAGCCTCACGTCTTTCTGAAGATGGTTGAAAAAGATGGTCGTCTAATTACTTTTAAGGGAACGCGTTCCAGGGTTGCAATTAAGCCCGAAAATTTTGAAATAATCAGGGAAGGGATGAACCGTGTAATCAACGGCGAAGAGGGAACGGCCAAATGGTTGAAAAGTCCCCGCTGGCGTCTGGCGGGTAAAACCGGCACTGCGCAGAATCCCCACGGCGAGGATCACGCTCTATTTATCGGATTTGCTCCCTTCGAAAATCCTATTATCGCCGTGGCTGTGGTCGTGGAGAACGTGGGCTTCGGCTCGACTTACGCGGCACCCATCGCCGTCAAGCTGCTGACTAAATATCTGGAAATCATGCAGGTGCCGACTGCAAGGCCCTCACCAGAAACGAA
>CAZHMN010000049.1:5794-21975 GCA_964533705.1 uncultured bacterium | reverse complement strand
TTACATGTGCACCTACGCGACTCCTCCCCCCGAATCAGATAAGCCCTTCAAACTATACGGTGTCCCGGGTGGTGATCCATATGTAACACTATCCGAGCTTCAGGGTTACTATCCTACGCAAGAAATTGGAAGCATCTGGGCTGATCCCCTGTTCGTCAATTATGAAGATTCGGTCTTTACGTTGCAGGCGGGTAGCCCCTGCATAGATGCCGGTGTGGACGTCGGGTTGCCCTATGTCGGTGATGCTCCCGATATGGGGGCGTTTGAATACGTAGAGGGCAATACTCCGCCCTGGATCTATCCACCCGTTCCCGATATGACGACGGGCGAAGATGAAATCCTCACCTTCGATCTAACGCCTTATGAACACGACTTAGAGCAGCCGGCGTTGCAGCTTGTATGGTCGCTCAGCGGTCTGGATCCGCAACTGGCCCGCGGTGTCATTGATCCGGCCACAGATGTACTGACGATCACGCCGGCAGCGGAACAGAGCGGGTCTGATGATTTCCTGCTAATGCTAACGGATGGCCAGGGGGGACAGGTGAGCCAGACGGTCACACTTACCGTGCTCGAAGCCAATGATCCACCCTGGATTGATCCGCCGTTCAACGACTTTATCACGGAGGAGGAAATTGAGTTCAGTTATGATCTGACGCCACATGAACATGATTTAGAACAATCGGGATCGGAGCTCACTTGGTCACTCGACGGATTGGATCCGGCGTTGGCAACAGGAGTGATTGATCCAGTAACCGATCTGCTGACCATAACTCCAATACCTGACCAGAACGGCTCTGACGAATTGACGCTTATCCTCTCCGATGGCGCAGGAGGATCGGACAGTGAGAGTGTGACTCTAACGATTACACCTGTTAATGATCCACCGGTAATTAATCCACCTGTGCCCCCAGGCTCGATGCAAGAAGATATCGCCTATAACCTAGATTTAACCGCCTTTGAAACGGACCTTGAAGACAGCGGAACTGCGCTTTACTGGACCGTATCCGGGGCGAATGCGCAGCTTATCAGTGCCACGGTAGATCCCCTTACCGATAATCTGAACATTACGCCCGTGCCCAATGCTTACGGGTCTGATACTCTCCTCTTGACTCTACACGACAGCGGTGGTCTCACTGATTCCCAAAACTGGATTTTGACCGTGGAAGCTGTAAATGACACGCCCTGGATCGCCCCTCCCATACCCGATCAATTGATCGAGGGCTATCAGCCGTATACCTTATCGCTTCTCAATTATGGTCATGATATCGAGGATCCACCTAGCAGCTTGAACTGGGCTATTAGCGGGATTAATTTGAATCTCTTCAGCGCTACTTACAATCCGGCGACCAAGGAGCTGACTTTTTATCCAGTTCCAGGAGCGTTGGGTTCGGATCAGGTTGTCCTAACGGTTGTGGACACCGAGAATGCTGGCGCTGATCAAACCGTTCTAATCGAGCTGACAGGCTCAGGCGCACCACCCGTAGGGCCCGAGATCAGCGACCTGGAAGATTTCTGGCAGCCCATCGGCTTTGATCCTCAACCTGTGAATTTAGTTGACTACGTCACTTGTGGTACAGACCCTTTCGAAGATCTGACGTTTACAACTGAAGTCTGGGATCCCGATTCTTCTGGAGGAGGCGGCCAGCCGACTCTGATCGTTTACGTTGAGGATAGCTTGCTGATCATCCAGGCGCCGACTCCGGACTGGGATGGCTTGAACATGGTTGCCGTACGCGTTGAAGATACCTATAACCTGTTCGATGCCGATACCCTTGAGGTGGTTTATTCCGACGTACAGGTCGGTACGCCCAATCCTGATCCAGATAGCACTGAACCGTGGTATATCGTCGAACCGGATCAGGTTGTCCACGCTGAGAGTTTTCTGGTCCACGTGGCCGACTTTACCATCTCACCTGAGTTCAGTTCCTTCCAGGTTTTGGGTGGGCAGTATTCAACCTGGCAGGATGCACCGGGCACTGAAGCTTTCAATTTCCCCCTGATTCCGAACAGCGAGAACGTGCTTCAGCTTCGCATCCGTTACACCGATAATCAGTATGGCAGTCCAAAGAGCGTTACGATCATTGAAGATTCAACGCCACCAGCCTCTCCATCGGGTTTAAGTCTGCGTCTCGAAGGAGATGAAGAACCACCGGTTGGTGCTGGTAACGAGTAAGGATCAATCCCATGAAGCTTGTTGTCCAGATCCCCAGCCTGAATGAGGAAGAACAATTACCCGCGACTATCGCGGACATTCCCCGCCAGATTCCCGGGATTGATGAAGTCGAAATCCTGGTAATCGACGATGGGAGCCGGGATGACACTTCGGGTGCGGCTCGGCGTGCCGGGGCGGATCGAATTATCCGCTTTCGGCGTCGTCAGGGCCTGGCAACGGCATTTAAGACCGGTTTGGACGTGGCTCTCTTTATGGGCGCGGACATCATCGTCAATACGGATGCAGATAATCAATATAAGGGATCGGACATCCCACGCTTGATTGAACCCATCATGAATGGACGGGCCGATATGGTGGTCGGCACCCGCAATATAAAAGAAATCGCGGATTTTTCCGTCCTCAAAAAGTTTCTGCAGTATTTAGGATCGGCTGTAATGCGTTTCGTCAGCAATACCTCCGTTCCCGACGCGACCTCGGGATTTCGAGCCTACAATCGCCGCGCTGCGCTGCAGTTGAACGTGATTTCTATTTTTACCTACACCTTAGAAACAATCATCCAGGCGGGAAAGAAGAACCTGGCCATTGAACAAGTTCCCATTGAAGTTAATGAAAGGATTAGAGAATCTCGGTTATTTCGCAGCGTCCCCATCTATCTGAAGCGGTCTCTGGCGACGATCTTGCGCATTTTTATTACCTATGAACCTTTGCGGGCTTTCTTCTACAGCGGGAGTTTATTCTTGTTACTGGGATTGCTATTGGGATTGAGATTCCTATACTTTTATGTTACCGTGCCGGGTCCGACGGGGCACATTCAATCCCTCATTTTCATGGCTGTGCTGATGTTCATCGGCTTTTTGTTGCTGATGATCGGTTTGGTCGCCGACCTGATTTCAGCCAATCGTCGCCTGATTGAAGATGCGATGTTGCGGTTGAAACGCCTCGAACTGCAATTAGGCACCCGCGATAATGTTAAAGACGGTACCGAGAGCTAAAATTGAAGCTTGCTTTTCTGAGTCCGACTTATCCTCACCGGGGGGGCATCGCCCGATACGGATCATATCTCTTGGGTAGGTTACAACAGCGTCACGAGTGTCTGGGCATTGGATTTCAAAAATTATATCCTCCTTTGCTTTTTCCGGGAAAGGGAGAACTTGAATTGGGTCAACTTCCCGCAGCCGGATCAGAAGCTCAACCCATGCTGCACTATGCAAGGCCCTCAACCTGGCGCCGGGCATTCCATGAAATCAAAGAGTTCTCACCCGACTGCGTCCTTTTAACCTGGTGGGTTTCTTTTTGGGCTCCGCACATGGGGTGGATGGCGAGCAGGCTTGCGCCGTCTTTTCCGGTGTTTTTCCTCTGTCATAATGTGCTGCCTCACGAAGCGCGCTTTTTCGATCCCGCCTTAACGCGCTGGGCCTTAAAACACGGACGTGGGTTCATCGTGCACAGCGACGAGAATCGCCGTCAACTATCAGCATGGTTTCCCCAGGCCCGGGTGATTCGCGCAGAACACCCGGTCTATTTTTCCGATGCTGATTTCGCCTTATCCAGGGAAAAAGCTCGAGAACGCCTGGGGGTGTCCGGCCGAATGCTCCTCTTCTTTGGCTTTGTACGGCCCTATAAAGGTTTGGACGTTGCCATCGAGGCGCTGACACGCTTAGGACCGGATTTGAAGGATGTCATGCTGTGGGTTTCGGGTGAATTCTGGGAAGGCGAAGAACGCTATCGTAATCTGGTCGAAAAACACAAACTTCAAAATAGAGTGCGGATTGAATCCGGCTATCTGAGCGACGCGGATCTGGCCTTGCGCATCTGTGCTTGTGACGGTGTTGTATTGCCCTATCGAGCAGCGACCGGCAGCGGCGCCCTGGCGACTGCCTACGCCTTCGATTGTCCCGTCATCGCCACACGCAGCGGGTGCTTGGCGAATATGGTCGTCCACGGTGAAAGCGGCTTACTCTGCGAACCTGGTAGCGTTTCCTCACTCGCCGAGGCAATTATTGAATTTTACTCAGGGGATGGACCGGAGCGTTTCCTCCCTGGTGTGGAAAAAGCAAAAAAACGGTTTACTTGGGATAGAATCGTAGATTCAGTTGAGGAGCTATTGAAAAATGAGTAATATTTTGGTCACCGGGGGTACAGGGTATATTGGGGGCAAACTTGCGGAGTATTATAATCAGAAGGGAGTCCAGGTCCGTTTGTTGGTGCAGGATGAGACCAGGCTGTCTAACGGACTGAAGGAAAAATGCGAAATCATCAGAGGTGACCTAACCCGTCCCGGAACCCTGATCGACGCCGTTGGCGGTATTGAAACGATCGTTTCGGCGGCCGGGTTGTTGGGATACTGGGGCGTGCCCTACAAACGACTCTATGAGGTCAACGTTCAGGGTGTTGAGAATCTGATCCGGGCTGCATTTGATGGGGGAGTGCGGCGTATGGTCCATCTGAGCGCCGGAGGAGTGACGGGGCCTGCGGGACTTGATCCCGTTGACGAGAATTATCTTCCAGCACCCAGAACGGAATACGAGCGAACCAAGTGGGAAGGCGAAAAGAGGGCGTTGGAACTGGCCCAAAATGACAATCTCAACCTTTTGGTGGTACGCCCCACTTTTACTTATGGGCCGGGTGACCCACATAAATTGAGCCTTTTTCTGTCGGTCAAGAAAGGACGTTTTGCCTATATAGGCAATCCCCTGTCCACGTTTCATCCAGTTTATATTGATGATCTGGTTTCCGGGATTGACCTGGCGGTGAAATCTGATTTAAGTAAAACGACCGTCATCATCGGTGGCCCCAGACCCGTGACCAAGCGCGAATTGATTACGGGTATAGCCAATGCATTGGGCGTTCGAAAACCGGAATTGCGGATTCCGACCCTGTTGGCGGATTTTATCGCCCAGGGTTTTGAATTTTCAGCGAGAATTTTTAATTTTAAACCACCGCTTACGCGATCACGCGTTCTGGCTCTATCGGGGAATTGGGGTTACTCGATTCAACGGGCCCGTGAGAAATTAGGGTATGAACCTGCGATAGATCTGCAGGAAGGCCTGCAGCGGACGGTGTCTTGGTATCGGGAGCACGGATGGCTGTAGAGGATAATCTGCCCGTCGAAGTTGAGGTTTTTGGCGTTACCTATGAGCGATTTGCTCTGGCCAAGCTGTTCCAACGCCTGCAACGCAAGTATCAATTCAAGACTGTGCTCGAAATGCCGGCTTCAGGGGCTAAAGCGATGCCATCGTTGTATTCCCTGGGCTTCGCTCTGGCCGGTTGCGACGTCACGTTGGTTGATGCCGACGAGGAAGGTTTGAAGATATGGAGGGGTTTGAATTTGGAAGGGAAACTGACTTCCATTACAGCGGAAGAAGTTCCCGACGCCATTGCAAATGGCCGCCGTTGGGATCTGTGCTGGAATTTTGCCGAACTGCCCACCGCACCCGATCCCGCGGCGATGATCCGTCAAATGGTATCGTCGAGCCGCTGGGTAATGGTTGTAAATATAAATCGTTTTAACGTCGGTTCCTATATGCACCGGACGGTGCATAAACTCTGGAAGGTCCCCTGGACGCATGGTGACCTGCGTTATTTTTCGCCTTTTCAAACCGCGGGATTCTTCCGTCGGCTTGGCCTTAGGGATGTCCGCTGGGGGGTGGTGGACTGCCCGCCCTGGCCCGATTCCCCTGGATTTCGTGATCTGAGACTGCACCGTTTGGGAAATCATCCGCATCGCTGGATCAGTCCTTATGCGGAAAACCTCGCTGCGGGGAAATTGCCGATTTGGCTGAAGGTAGTTTATTGGGGTGAAAGATTACCGCTGCCTGTTGTTTTAAAATTACCTTACTCGCATTTATATTACGCAATAGCCCGGGTAGATCATGAAGCAGGTATCTGATCTACGAGTCCTGATTGATCGAATTCCTTTTGCCGAAGGCAACATCGGTGAAGAAGCTATCTTGACTTCGCTTCTACAGGATCTGGAATCTTTTGGTGTAAATCAGATTTCGGTGTTGAGCAATCAGCCCGAAAGAACCCGGATTCGGCATGGGAAAAGAGTGCGGGTTATTCCCGACGAACCCGCCCGCTGGCTTTCACTCCCCGCAGAGGTGCGTAGGTTTGACCTCTTAATCTGGGGTGGGGGACACATGCTGCAGGATCGTTCCAGTCAGCTCTATATTCCCTATGTCGTAAAGACTCTATTGCTGGCAAGGTTTTGGGGAGTTCCCCGTTTTATCTACGCCCCGGGTCTGGGGCCTGTTGTCAATCAATTCGGCAGGTTTCTTTCCAGGTTGGCGTTGAAGGGATGCCGGGGAACGGTTGTTCGAGATGCCGGTTCGGCCGATTTCCTCGAATCTATTGGGATAAGGCAGGGAGTCAGTCGAACCGCCGATCCCGGGTTCAGCCTTTGGACGCCGGCGGACGACGGTTCGCCTAAAGCAGAGAGCGAAACGCTGACCATCGGTTTCGCGCCCCGCAGGCTGTTCTACCGCAAGGGCAGCGTGCTTCCGATGAGCTGGCAGTTGGCTTCGCAGAGCCAACGGATCCCTCGTTTCGAATCTTTTCTCGAAGACGCCGCCGCAGCGCTGGATCTTCTCATTGAAAAGAGAAAAGTACAGATCAGGCTGATTCCTATGGACGTCGGGCCCAATCCCCGCGACGACCTGATCTGCCGCCGCTTGCGCCGTTACATGGTTCACGGTTACGCCGTGCGCGCCTTTGATGATGATCCCCCGCTTTTTGAATTCGTGCGGCGTCTTGGTGAATTGGATTTGCTGGTCAGCGCCAGACTTCACGGAATCATTCTGGGGTTGCGTTTTGGGCTTCCTTTTATCGGGATTGATTCGGATGGAAAAATCGCCCAGCTGGCCACCTCCATCGGCAGGGATGATTGCATCATAAAAGACGTAGATTTCAATCGGGATTCCTTCTACGAACTGGCTGGGAACGTTCTGGATAGAAGACGGGAACTGCGCGATGAATTACTCAGGACAGGCGCTGAATTGCGCAGCAGGGCAGAAGAGAACCGGCGGCTGTTAGGAGAATGCTTGAACGGAATTGTTCAAGAGCAGTAATTATTTGGGTATGGAAGCGGGCGTCAAATGTATCTAACCGGGATCAAAACGTATTTTAGGCTTCAGCGCAATTTAGGAAGGTCGTTGGGCGAATTAAAAGCGGAGCAGTGGAAGAACTTCTGCGAGCTGGTTAACTTCGCTTATACCAACGTGCCCTTTTACCGGAATCTCTACGACCAGGCGGATTTTAAGCCATCCGATCTGAAGTCTCCCGACGATCTGGGCAGAGTGCCCAAAACCCGAAAGGCCCTTTATCAACAGGCCGATCCGGAAAGTTTTATCGCCCGAGGGTACGACATTGAAAAGCTGCTCCGAAGGAGAACCTCCGGTTCATCCGGTTCGCCCCTGAACGTTTATTATACACCTGCGGATCGGATTTACCGCACCATTCTTCATCTGCGTATTTTATTCTACAACGGCATGCGCTTCAGAGATCGTATGGCGCATATCAGCGACAGTCGCAACGTACCGAACTACCGCTACGGCTTTCAGAAGCTGGGATTTTTGCCCAAGGAATTCATCTACGCGGCCGATCCGGCTGCAGAACAATTGGATCAATTGGGGAAGATCAATCCCGCAGTAATCTACAGTTATGCCTCCAGCATGGTGTTGCTCTCGTCGGAAGTGGAAAAGCGGGGGCATAGTCCCGTCAAACCCAGGCTGGTCTTCACGACCGGCGAGCTATTAAATCCGGATGACCGGGAATTGATCAACAGGGCTTTTTCTGTTCGACTGCGGGACATCCTGGGTATTGTCGAGATGGGAGACGTCGCCTGGCAGTGCCCGCAAGTGCAGGGTTATCACCTGAGCATTGACAGTTTCCTGGCGGAAGTTGAATCGGACGGAAAGGCAGCCGAACCCGGCCAGGCCGGCCGACTGGTCCTTACCAACCTGCATTCACGGGCGATGCCCTTCATTCGCTACGAAGTCGGCGACGTGGTGACGGCTCCGCGTGAAGAACCCTGCCCCTGCGGCTGCGCCTTCCCTCGCATTGACGTCTTGCAGGGGCGAGCGGATGATTGGCTGTATTCGGCTGACGGGAAGCGGGTGTCACCGCTGATTTTTGTGATCGCATCCATACCAGGTGTGCAGCAGTACCGCATGATTCAGAAAGCGTACGAACACATTATCGTGGAGATTCTTCCAGGGGTAGGGTTCAATCAGGAGACCCTGAAAAACGTTGAAAAGCACGTCCACGAAGTCATGGGACCGGGCATGCGGATAGACGTCAAGCAAGTCGAGCTCATTCCGCAACAATCAGGCAAGATGCGGCGGGTTATTTCCGAGATTGAGAAGTGAATTCCCTCATTAAAAAACGATCAATACTCCTGATTTTCTGCTGTCTTTTATTGGTATTGGTGGTTTTTTCAGCGCGCCTTATGGCAATTGAAAATGAAAAAGGTGATGCGTTGGAATGGTCAGCGGATTTTGAACAGGGCAGAGCTGCGAATGTGCACCTGAGGAAAGATGGTGCCATCGGTTTTTCCATCCCATCCGAACCAGGCGGCGATGAATACCTGTGGTTCTTCTTTAGGGTGGCGATGAAAAACCAACAGAGAGCCGAATTTGTGCTTGAAAATGCCGCCGGTGCCCATCAGACCGGAAAGCGATGGAAGATTACCAAACCTTTCGCCTCTACCGACGGACGGAATTGGATTAGGACAACAGGGATTAGTTACGCTAAAGAATCCGGTCTGGGCAACCTGCTGAGTCCACCTGTTTTTCGATTTCAGTCGCCCGTTAGCGCCGATACGCTGTGGGTGGCTTATTTTCAACCCTACACAATCAGCGACCTTGAATCTTTTTTAAGTGGTATTGAGAAGTATCCCGGAGTTGTCATTTCAATTCTCGGTAGAAGTGAAGAAAACCGGGACATTCCGCTGCTTCGAATCGCAAATCCGGAACCAGCAGAAGGTGCCGAAAAGCAGACGATCTGGGTTGTCTGCCGAGAACACCCGGGGGAAACGCCGGCTTCTTTCGTCTGTGAAGGGATGATCCGGGCGCTATTGGATCATCCCGCAGGCAAGCGGTTGAGAAGTGCTTTTAGCTTTGCCATTGTGCCGATGCTGAACGTTGACGGCGTGGCGCACGGCTATTATTACCATAATGCCCGGGGCGTCAATCTCGCCAGGGATTGGGTGGATTTCAAGTCAGCCGAAGTTCGGGCGCTGCGCGCTGCCTTATTGGAAAACGGGCGCATGGATACCCCGCGCCTGATGCTTAACCTGCATTCATCTAATGATCCAGGTAAGGGGCATTTTTTCCTGATTATACCGAGCGATAGGCTTAAACCCGAAGATGCTGAGTTTCAGCGCACCATTCTCGAAGCCGGGGACCGAAATCACCCGCAGCTGCAGGGGCATTCCACGGTGAAACTGCTGGGTCTGCCCGGCATCACCGGCAACGCTTTATATCGCCAGTACGATTTATACAGCATATACCTGGAGAGCAATTACAGCCGGGGAGCGGACGGTTCTCTGGTAACGGTTGAATCGCTTCGTGCCGTTGGGGCGGCCCTCGTGCAGACTCTTGCTGAAGTTTTAACTCCGGAGTAAGTGTGGGTGCCCTGAGTTCCCTATATCACCTTTCCAGATTGCGGAAAAGGCTCTATTGGCCTGTGGAGAGAATAGAGGCGCTGCGGAGGGAAAAACTTCGCGAATTGCTGCGCTATTGTTATGATCGGATTCCCTACTACCGGGAGCAATTCCGCCGCATCGGCGCTGAACCGGAGGATTTTCGCAGCCCTGAGGATCTGGTAAAATTCCCCATTCTCGATAAGGAAACTTTGCGAGATCGCGCCGAGGATATTCTGGATCCGAATGCAGATCGAAGCGGCTGGATAAAGTACCGATCATCGGGTTCGACCGGCATACCATTGGAGCTCTGGTATACTCCTCAGGAAAGACTGCGCATGGGCTTCACCGTGACGCGTGAGCTCATCTACAACGGTCTAAAACCCTGGTATCGCCTGGTCAACATCACCGAGCCGCGCCATTCCGCGCCCAAGAATCGCTGGTATCACCGGTTGGGTGTCATGAACGAGCAATTTCTCTCCGTCTATGAGAAATCGAGCCTGAATCTCGCCAGGCTGAAGGAAATCAAGCCCGATCTCCTGATAGGCTTCCCTTCGGTCTTGCTGTTGATCGGCAGCGAACTGAGTGCGGATCGAACGATAGGCTGGCGGCCGAAGCTGCTCTTTACGCTGGCGGAAGTTCTAACGCCCGAATATCGGGAGGCGTTGACCCGGCAATGGGGCGCCGAACCCATTGACCTGTACGGTGCAAACGAAGTAGGCCATATCGCTTTTCAGTGTTCCAAGCGGGGGGGCTATCACATCAATCTGGATTCGCTTCATGTCGAATTGATGGCGGGCGGAGAACCGGTTGCCGCCGGGGAAAGAGGGGAGGTGGTGGTCACGAATTTCGACCTACGCGTCATGCCCATCCTTCGCTATCGGGTCGGCGATGTGGCCCGGCGAATTGCTGGGGTATGCCCCTGTGGTTGTCGTTTTCCCATGCTGGATCAAATCGCCGGTCGTTCTGACGGATTTATTATTGGAGCTGACGGGACGCTCTTTTCCGCTCTGGAGGTTTCTCTTCTATTAAAGCCAATCTACGGACTGGCGCAGTACCGCCTGATTCAGGAAGAGAGAGGCAAAATTTTGGTGGAGTGGGTGGCCACAAAGGATGATCGTAGTCCCGAAAATGAAATTCGCAGGCGGTTGCATGAACGTTTGGGCGAAGAAACTGCTATCGAAACCAGGCGGGTGGTGGAAATTCCCAGGGAAAAATCGGGCAAAATCCGTACTGTGATTTCCAAATTGTCTCACCCTTACTGGCGGGAAAGGGGGAATTAGTGAGAAGCAAATTTCCGCATAAGGGCACAAAGGTAAAATGACCATGCGCTGGTGGAAAACCTACCGATATCTATCTGAAATGAACGAGCGGCTGCGCTGGAGCCCCGAGGAAATTCAGCGGTATCGGTTGTGGAAACTGCGGAAGCTGATAAGGACGGCTTACTATAATAGTCCTTTTTACAGGGATTTTTACGACGAGTGCGGCGTTCATCCGGAGGATATTAAAACGGAAGCCGATTTAAAGTTGCTTCCCGTGCTTCAAAAAGAACGTCTGCGCCGCGCTGATCCGATGGAGGTTGTGACGATCCGCACTGAGGCGGACGCTCCCGCCAAACCGGACTGGATTCAGGAGGTGACCAGCGGTTCCACTGGAGTACCCTTGAGGATTTACCGTACCTGGAGGGATCTATGTTTCATAAAGGCAAAGGTCATACGAGCCTTTCAGCAGACCGGATTTCGCTTTTACCATCGTCAGGTCGTCTTGAAATCATCGACAGAAAGTCTGACCGGCAAGCATTGGTTCGAAAAATTCGGTATCTTGCGTAAGTACTGGCTTTCGATCACGGATCCACCGGGCTATAACCTGAGAAGGCTGCAGGAGATTCGCCCCCACCACCTGCATGGCTATCCGAGCGGTCTTTTGGCCATTGCAGAACTATTGCAGGCTCGTGAATCGGTCTTTCATATACCCATTATCTGCACTGGAGCTGAGGTTCTGGATTCAGCTTCACGCCGCATAATCAGCGAGAGTTTCAACGCCGAGGTCTTCGATCTGTACGCCACTCGGGAAGTCGGCAACATCGCCTGGGAATGCACCCAGCATGATGGGATGCATATCAACGATGACGCCGTGATCGTCGAGCTGTTGGACGAGCGCGGTGAAGAAGTCCCGGAAGGTGAGCAGGGCGAGGTTGTAGTCACCTACCTCGATGCGTTGGATTATCCCTTTATTCGCTATAAAGTGGGGGATCGCGCAGTCAGATTGCCGGGAACATGCAGTTGCGGAGTATCTTTCAGCCGCTTGAAAGGCATTATGGGACGGAGTGATGAGCGAATCCGCCTCCCTTCGGGGGAATGGATATCGGGCATGGTCTTCCAGGAATTGCGGACGGCGCCCTGGATCTCCGCGTTCCGCATCGTACAGGAAGATTTGGAGTCTATCAGGCTTCAGGTTGTCCCGAAAACCGCCTTAAAGCCGGGCGAACTGGAATCACTCGTGTCGCGCGCCTCGGAACTAGTATTAAGCAAGCTAAAGGTTATTCCTGAGGTTTTAAACAAACTCGATTACGATGATTCCGGAAAAATGAGAGCTGTGATCTGCCGGCTTCCCGAAGAGAATACTTCGGAAGGCTAATACAGCTTAAAGGAGGATAAGTGAGCCACCCGAAAGTTCGCGTAGGCACTGCTTATCTGCTGATCGCCCAAGGCATCTTTCTGATCACGTCCTACGTACTCCATGTGACCCTGGGGCGTTTCCTGGGCCCTGTCGAATATGGTCTTTTCGGTGTGGTTCTTTACGCTGCCACAATGGTCCGCACCTTTGTAGGTTCCGGATTTCCCATGGCCGTGGCGCGATACGTTTCCTCTGAACCCCCGCGCGCTGAAGCGATCTTTCGCAAGGGCTTGCAGCTCCAGTTGATCCTGGCAACCGGGATCGCTTTGATTTTCTTCTTCTCGGCGCCCTTCCTAGCGGGAATCTTGGGAGACCCTGCGTTATCACCTCTTTTCCGCATTGCGGCTCCGATTACGGTATTTTATGGCGTTTTCTTTCTATTAATTCAATATTACAACGGTCTCCGGCAATACCGCGTGCAATCGGCCATGTTGTCGATTTATTATGTCCTCAGAGCGGGATTTGCCATTGGATTAGCGTTATTGGGATTAAGAGTTTTTGGCGCCATCGGCGGCATTGTTGGTTCCGTGGCGATCGTTGCCCTTGTTTTTCTTATCTTGAGAAAACCAGACGAAGCATCGAATCCCTTTCCCGCATCAACTCTCATTAAGTTTTCAATGCCTCTGCTGTTGGCGGCGATCAGCCAATCATTGCTAATTGATATTGACTTAATGTTCGTCAAGAAGCTGGTCGCCGATGCTCCTTCGGCGGGTTACTACACGTCGGCGAAAACGATGGCGCAAATTACGCTTTTCGCCTTCTTCGCCTTATCAAATGCGCTATATCCTGCCATATCCAGCGCCTATTCCCGGGAAAATACCGAGAAATTAAAAGACTATATCCAACAAGCGCACCGTCTCCTTTTGGTCGTTATTCTGCCTTTGTTCCTGCTGGTCTTCTGGGATGCAGCGGGGTTGATTCGGTTGTTTTACGGCTCCAAATACCTGCAGGGAGCGCCATCTCTCCAGTGGCTGATGTTATCGTTTTCCTTGATGGCTCTGTTCATCATCCACAAAACGGTCATCACCGGTTGCGGCTTCCCTAAAGTCGCCAGCGTCATTACCCTGGGCTTATTACCGATTTGCGTCACTCTGCACCTAATTCTAATTCCGATCCACGGCATTGTTGGTGCGGCTATGGCTTCAACGATAACCTCACTCTGCGGCGTCATCGTTTCAATGACAATCATTTACTCCAAGTTTAAAGTGGGATTCATGCCTTTTTCGACGCTTCGCATCATTATTGCCGCTCTTGTCATTTTTGGCCTGGATATCTTGTTTTCCGGGTGGGGAGTGTATCTCTTACCCAAACTCGTCATATTGGCCTTGTTATATCTAATTGTGTTAAGGCTTCTGGGTGAATGGAAGCTCGGTGAACTGCGCGATCTATTCAGACAATTCTTCAGATAAAACCACGATCATACGAGTTAGCCGGATTGATGCTTACGATACAAAAAACACTAAGAATTCTCGGTTACGCCTCCCACGCGTATAGGCGTTACTTTGGTCTATGCAATTCAACGCACCCGATCACCCTCACCTTTTCCGTCACAGGGCGCTGCCAATCCAGGTGCCTCACCTGTAGAATCGGCGAGTACTTTCAGAAAGGCGAGTTTCAGAGCAGACCGGATCTATCCTTAGACGAAATAGAGAAGATTTTCCGTTCTCTGGGGCCGATTTATTTTTTCAACGTCAGTGGGGGAGAGCCTTTTCTGCGCAGCGATCTGCCGCTGATCGTAGACCTCGCCATCGAGCATTTGAAGCCTGCCATCATCCACATTCCCACCAACGCACTGGCTCCGCAACGAATTGAGGATAGTTGCCGCAAAATTCTCGAAGGAATTAGAAAGCGAGGAGACGACATCCCGCTGACGGTAAAGCCTTCGATTGACGGTTTGGGCAAGCTGCACGATCGCATTCGCGGCGTCGAAGGTAATTTCAAAAAGTTGGAGGAGACCATCGTCCGGCTGAAGATCTTAGAAGAGGAATATCCCGAATTTCATCTTGAATTGGGGACGGTTGTCTCCAAATACAATGTGGATCATTTGGATGAGATCGAAGATTACGTTCATGCCCTGGGTGTGCAGAGTTATCGCAATGAAATTGCCGAAGAAAGAGCGGAATTCTTCAACAAGGAGGAGGGCATCGCGCCTTCAGCGGAACTGTACGAAGAAGTGATGAATCGCTTCTCCTCGGAAATTATCCGCCATTTGTCGGAGAAGAAACCTCTCACTCGCATGACGGAATCGCTTCGCCTGGTTTATTACAATCTTGCCGTAAAGATTCTGAAGAGCAAGAAACAGGTAATTCCCTGTTTCGGCGGAATCAGCAATCTGCACCTGAACTTCGACGGCGAGCTCTGGCCTTGCTGTGTGCTGGGGTACGATTACCCATTGGCTCAGTTGCGAGATGTGGATTACGACGTGCAAAGGGCTCTGCGTAGCGAACAGGCTAATCGCGTCTTAAGATTCATTCACCGCAAGGGCTGCTTTTGCCCACTCGCCAACCAATGGTACTCTAATATCCTCTTACATCCGCTGACGATGGGACGAGTCATCTTAAATTACTTTTTTGTTGACTTAGGGAGAAAACGGTCTTAATTTTACTTTGGCGTGGAGTAAAGATACGAATTCTACAATCTAAGACGCGCCCAAAAGCAGGATAATAACGCTCTCACACTGAAAGGAAAACCGCCGCCGCAACTTGCAAAAGGTTTGATAGAATCTGAATTAACTAATTTCCGAGTGTACTGCAGACGGAGATTTCATGAAGCGCGCGTCGTTTTTCCCAACCCTTGCGTTTATCCTCTTCTTGATCCCTTCACCCGGTCACAGCGCCGATCGAGTCTGGCTTGAATGGGATGCCAACTCTGAGCCGGATTTCTCGCATTACCTCGTTTACCGCAGCCTGACGCCCAAAGATCAACCGTCCGACCCTTCCGATCTTATTGCCTCGGTGGAAGCACCGTTTTACACGGATGCTGAGGTTCAAGCATATAACACCTATTACTACTGGGTCTGTGCTGTTGATTTGTATGGAAATAAATCCGCCTGCAGCGGTCCACTTGTGGCCAACATCGCAGCCCCGGCAGGTCCCTCTGCATTCGAAATCGAACATTTTGATGATGATTACGTTGAGGGCGATCCCTTTATTGATCGAACTCTTGATAATGATACCATTATCGCTTTCGGCTGGAGCGCCTACTCGCAAACTGAGGTTTTATACAGGATTTATCTGGCCGAAAACGGAGGAGAGGATGAGTTTCTGGCCGAAACTGAGGACACCAGTTTCCAAATAGAAAACGCCGTGTCTGGAGTCAACTATCGTCTTCGGGTTGACGTTATTGATGCTAATCAACAGATTATCGCCAGAGCTTACTCCGAAGTTATTCTTTGCGAAATACTAACGGGGGAAATACTCAAACCGGAAATGCCCAGAGCAGTAAACGTGCAGTAGCTACTGTGTATTGGGGGGATGATGCGTCGAGTTCGATGGCTTTCAGGATGGAAAATTGCCTGGGTACTGGCCTGGACTTCAGTTCTGGGGTTAATAGGCTTAACGATCGCAGAGCTAACGAATTATAGCTCGATCATTCAATTTTACGGCGATTCGTTAATTTTCAGTTGGGAGGGTGGACCATCCCAGCACCATTACCGGATCTATCTCACTACGGAAAATATGATGCTTCCCGTTC
>CAZHMN010000049.1:0-5694 GCA_964533705.1 uncultured bacterium | reverse complement strand
TCGCCGGTAGGCGTGTCAATGAGGATTTACAACACCATGGGGCAGGTTGTCAGGCAATTACTAGATGAAGATCGCTACCCCGGACAGTATAGAGCCATCTGGGATGGCCGCAACGATCAGGGAATGCTGGTCGGCGCCGGGACTTATATCTGTTTGCTGCAGGCGGGAGACTACACCGGTACACGCCTATTGGTATTCATGAAGTAAATTATTGCTTCAACTCGGTTTCAGGGAGAATTTAGAATGAAGCGAATGAATGATTGGAAACGGAGACGGTTGATCGTCTCACCGGAGTTCCAGTGGCCCATCGTTTTGAAAGCGCTGCTGCTCGCTGTTCTGGTATCCGGATTATTCGCCTGGAGTACGTTCTATTTCATGTGGAAGAGTGCCATCAGCAGCGGCAATTTATCTCTGGTATCGGTTCTCTTTCAACCCGGTTTATGGATCGGTTGGGGCATCTGTCTGCTGGGTTGCCTGATATTATCGGGTTTCTTCCTGCTGAAACTCACCCAGCGCGTGGCAGGACAGATGCACCGCTTTGAAAAGACCTTGGATCAAGTTTTAAGCGGTAACGGCGGGAAAGCAATATACACGAGAAAGGCCGACTATTTCCACGATTTTGAAGCGTGCTTAAATCGCTACTTAAACCTGGAGAACTAATCATGCATTATCGAAAGCGCTATGTGATTCACAAGAGATTCCAATTCGATTTCACAATGAAGATTCTAGCCGTCGTCTTCGCGCCGGTGCTGCTTTGTACCCTGTTTTTTCTGTTCTATTTGCAGATGAAAGGCTGGATGACTGGTATGGCCTCCGGTTCACTCATCAATCTCGGATTCATCTTCTCCTTTTTACTGCGAGCGTTGCCGGTTGCCTTCGTTATTCTTATCTTCTCGATATTTTTTTCGCATCGCATCGCCGGGCCTGTAAATCGGATGCAGAAGGCGTGCGAGCACCTTGCCGGAGGACAGCCCGTGTCCAGGATTACTTTGCGGAAAAAGGATTATTTCCATCAGTTTGCAACTAAATTGAATCTATTAAACGATCCCGCGAAAGCCACCGGGTCAACACTATAACTCGGCGCGTGGGAAAGGAATATTCGAAACGGCTGTGCTGTCACTATTTGGGGATTTTATATAATCATAATTAATAGCGATCATGCATGCATATGGCTTTTAAAGCAAGGCGGTAAATATGAAATTAACATGGATTATCACGGGGATCGCGGCCCTGTTCTTCTATTCGAACCTCGGCTCGGCACGTGAAGTGTCGGTGGCAGCCGTTTCGCTGACAAACCTTACTGCCAGCACGGTGGACATTAATTACACTCTGTCCAGAACAACACCGACGATTAACTCTTCCCAGCCGGTCTGGATATTCGTCAAGTATTCCAAGGATACCGGCACAACCTGGATGGATACGGACGACCAATCGCAATCGAACGACTGGAGTGCCGGGGGGCAAACCGGTTCATCCACGGTGAACCAGAATCTGAGCGGAGACGTCGGTCTCGTTACCTCGGCTGGAACTAAGTCCATCACCTGGACATGGGGCGCTTCCGGCACTGGTCTTTCCAGCACGGATCTCGTTCGAGTGCGGGTTTATGCGGTCGAAATGTGCCATGTGGACGGCAACTCATCCTTTGAAATGGGAGGTGATGGCGGTAATGGCGCTCTGACGGGAGGTACGGCCAATATTTCTGAATTCTACATCATGAAATACCCCGTGACCAATCGCATGTACGTGGATTTTCTGAATGAAGTGGCGAACAACCACGACGATTCGGAAGATACCGATCACGATTACTGGAATACAACCCAGGGCGATGCCACCCGTGGCGGGATTGACATTACTGGAAGTGTGCCGAATGCTACCTGGTCTACCAGAACGGGCCGGGAGGACTGGCCGGTTATCGGTACGAACTGGTTCAATGCCTACGACATGACGCGCTGGATGGGGCTGGTCCCGCCGACAGAAGAGCAGTGGGAGCTGGCCTGCCGCTCCGTGGGCGGATCTGGTGGAAACACCTACTCATGGGGTGACACACCCGTCCCTTCGACAAATCTGTGCAACATGGATGGTACGTTTTCACCTGGTCGTCCCAGCGACGTCAATTTTTTCGAGGATACCTGGGCGGACAGCGGTCTGGCGAATCCTTATGGATTGTTCGAAATGACCGGCAATGTCTGGGAATGGACCGATACTGAATCGTATACTGGCACGTATGATAATACCAAAAGTGGCTTGACTTATGCCTCGCCACCGGAATATATCGTAAACCGCGGAGGAAGTTGGGGGGTCAGCGGAACTTACCTATACGGCTCATCGCGCGCTTTGAATTCGCTTTACAATGGGCGTTACACGTTTATCGGAATCCGGGGAGTAAAGAACTGATCCAATTATTGTTAAGGGGGGAAAGGTGGCGATCAAAAAACGAATCGTATGTTACACCACAGCGTTGATTTTACTGATCGGATCAACTGCGCAGGCGCAATATGATCGGGCCGAGAGTGTGGGTGATTTCGCCCTTCCGGTAACGCTGCTGAGTTTTTCGGCCACGGGCGGTTATAATTCCGTCATTCTAAGCTGGAAAACGGCGAGCGAGGTTGATCTCTGGGGATTTAACGTATACCGCTCGACTTCACCCGGAGAGGCACTCTATCGGATGAATGAAGATTTGATCCTCTCCCAAGGAACGGGACCGGAATTGAATGAGTATCAATATATTGATTATAGCGTAGAAAGCGGATCACGCTACACCTACAAACTTTCAACGCTTGAATTCAGTGGAACCGAGCAGTTCATAGGGGCTTCGGTGATAAACTATGACGGATCGAATTCCTTAAACCTGAAGCTCGAATTAAAAGGTAATTTCCCTGCGCCTTTCAACAGCGAGACGAAGATCGCCTTCTCCGTTTTTGAAACAACTCGGGTTACTCTGCAGATCTACGACCTCCGGGGGCAAAGGATCGTCATTCTCCTCGACCGGATTCTCTCGCCCGGAGAATACTTTGAAACATTTTCCGGGGATCAACTTCCAAGTGGCATCTATTTCTGTCGCTTGCAAGGTGAAAACGGCTTCGACCGCATTCACAAGATGATCCTATTGCGCTGAAAAAACCTCATATTTTCTGCCATCTGCGTTAAAAAGCCGTCAAAATTCTCAGAACATTCTGTACCTGGCAGGAGCCAGAAGATGTCTGCCCAAATACGTATATCAAAAATCATAGAGGATATAGAAAAAAAACGCGCCAGGGTTGCCGTCATCGGCCTGGGTTACGTGGGACTGCCATTGGCGGTCGAATTCGCCAATGCTGGATTCCATGTTTGCGGATTGGATGTGAGTCGTGACAAGGTTAATTCCATTAACCGCGGGGAAAACTACATAGATGACGTTCCTGATGACCTCCTGGCCGACCTGGTGGACCGCGGTAAGCTCAGCGCCTCAACGGATTTCTCTGTGCTTCCTGATAACGATGCCATCAGTATCTGCGTTCCCACTCCGCTGAGCAAAACCGGTGATCCCGATCTGTCCTATATCCTACGCGTTTTAGATGAGGTGAAACAGCATCTGCGAACCGGACATATCGTCGTATTGGAATCAACTACTTACCCGGGCACGACTGAAGAGGTTCTTCTGCCTGCTCTAAATGAGAAGGGATTGGTGGCCGGGGAAGATTTTTTTCTGGCTTTTTCGCCTGAACGCATTGATCCGGGCAATAAGACGTTCGGAGCGCGAAATACCCCCAAGGTCATCGGAGGCGTAACACCTGCATGCACAAAAGTCACTGCTTCATTGTACTCGCAGGTAATCGAAAAAGTCATTCCGGTCAGCTCGTGTCGGGCTGCTGAGATGGTCAAGCTGCTGGAGAATACGTTCAGATCGATTAATATCGGCCTTGTCAATGAATTGGCCATTATGTGCGACCTGCTGAAAGTTGACGTCTGGGAGGTGATTGATGCCGCGGCCACCAAGCCATTCGGATTTATGCCGTTTTATCCGGGGCCCGGTTTAGGCGGTCATTGCATTCCCATTGATCCATCCTATCTATCCTGGAAACTGCGCACGCTGAATTATCGCACCCGTTTCATTGATCTGGCCGTGGATATTAACCGCAGTATGCCTAAATATGTCGTACAGAAAGTGGTGGATGCTCTGAACGATCTGAACAAGTGCGTGAATGGAGCGAATATACTGGTGTTGGGCATTTCCTACAAGCGAGATATAGACGACATTCGAGAATCACCCGCTCTGGACATCATTCGCTTATTGAAGGGAAAGGGAGCCAGAGTAACCTATCATGATCCCTACGTGGCTCAATTCAGCTTTGATGGTGCCTCCGTGCCATCCGTTGATCTGACCGAAGAGGTTGTGAAAGGTGCGGATTGCACGTTGATCGTTACGGATCACTCCTGCGTGGATTACGCCTGGGTTGTGAAACACAGTCCTCTGGTCGTTGACACTCGCAACGCAACTCGGGGGATAAAAGCTGCATCCGGACGTATTGTAAAGTTATAAATCATGAGATGCTGCGAATCTTAAACATCGTCGGGGCACGCCCCAACTTCATCAAGATCGCCCCAATACTGCGGGAAATGTCTCGTTATCCTGATCGTATTCAGACTTTGCTGGTGAATACAGGCCAGCATTACGACCTGGAGATGGTAGATTATTTTTTCCAGGATCTCGACATCCCCAAACCCGGTATTAATCTGGGCGTTGGTTCCGGATCACACGCACAGCAAACCGCTCGCATCATGACATCCTTTGAGCACGTCTGCCTGGAATATTCCCCCCATCTGATTCTCGTTGTCGGTGACGTAAATTCAACCCTGGCTTGCGCTCTGGTGGCATCTAAACTCGGCGTTAAGGTAGCCCATGTTGAATCGGGACTGCGGAGTTTCGATCGCACCATGCCCGAAGAGATCAATCGAGAGGTGACTGATCTGCTCGCCGACTTTTTATTCACAACCTCCGAGGACGCTAATATTAATTTGCTGAATATGGGCATCCCAGGGGAGAAGATATTCTTCGTCGGCAACGTCATGATCGATTCCCTCAACGGCCATCTGGAATGGTCGAATCGTCGCTCAGTCCTCAGGGATTTAGATGTTGAGGATTCAGAGTACGCCTTGATCACCTTGCACCGCCCCTCAAACGTTGACAACTCCATCGTGTTCGATCGTTTGTTGGACGCATTCGATTACATTCAGAAGCGGGTAAAGCTCATCTTTCCCGCGCACCCACGTACCTTAAAGAACATCGAGAAATTCAAGCTGGATGACAAGGTCAGAAAGATGGAGAATCTGAAAATCATATCTCCTCTGGGATACCTCGATTTTCTGGCCTTGATGAACAACTCCAAGTTTGTATTGACGGACAGCGGTGGTTTGCAGGAAGAGACAACCGTACTTGGAGTGCCGTGTTTAACGCTACGGGATAATACGGAAAGACCGATTACCATCAGTCTGGGAACCAATATTCTGGTAGGTTCAGATACAAAAAAAATCATCGCTGAATCCGATAGGATATTGGACGGTAAAGGTAAAAAAGGTCAAATCCCTCCTCTGTGGGACGGCAAGGCGTCTGAAAGGATCGTGAAAGTGTTGTTGGATTCGCTGGAAGAACTCTGAGACATCTGCAAAGTTAGAATCTATGCATTCAAATCGCCTCTTTGACCGGGCGATTTTTTG
>CAZHMN010000048.1:0-22259 GCA_964533705.1 uncultured bacterium | reverse complement strand
GCTGCCGCGCAGATTCTTTTGCATGCATCTTGGAAGGGTCTGACGTCTAAAGAAAAGCCGATCCAGACCGGGATCGGCGAAGCTCTGTTTTGCCAAGTCATAATCGTTTCTCATGTTACCTGGAGCGGCGTTATTATCCCGACAGTCTTACCCTGAGGCCAGCCAACTTGACCGCGCCGGTATGATAACCGTCCGGGAACAACCGCTCGAGCTCCTCAATTTCAATGGAATTGGCTTCGCAGGTTTCATACACAGTGGGGACGGTTTTGTTCTTTTCATAACTTTCGCGGAGAAACCTGATGATCTTCCAGTGCTTATCCGTCAGATCTCCGCCCATTTTCATCTCGTAAGCTTTGTGCCTGGCGAAATACTCATCCCATTCTTCCGGATCGACCAGAAAACCGTGGACGTCAACCCTGTAAGTTTTTTCCGGTAATACTGTCGTTACTTCTCCCGCGGGAACGTTCGCCCACAAATCTTCGAGGTAGCCTTCTTTATAAGTGATGCCGGCCAGTTTGCACGCTCCTCGTAGATAACCGGTCGGAAAAAGGCTACGAAGCCCCTTTAGACGTATGCCGTTCATACTGCAGGTCTGGTAAACCAGGGGGCATTTCCCCAGTTCCTTAAATGTGTTGCGGATAAAATGGATGATTTTCCAGTGATCTTCAGTTAATCCCCGAGGTATATTGACTTTGGGAGCCATCCCAACAGCGAAGTTCTCGTCCCATTCTCTGGAATCTATCAGAAATCCGATCGAATCCACGTGATATGTTTTGCCCCGAAACTTGAAAGTGTCCATGTCCGCTCCTCAGCGTATCATTTATTTTCAGCAAATCCGGGGTAATTGTTCGCCGCTCAGCATGTCAATTATACGGTATGTGCCGATTTCAGTTTTGAGTGTCACCGCTCCCTCGCCTTCCATCTTCACCATGCCGATCTGTTGTGCTTCTGCGCCTATCGGGTGGGCTCTCATGATCTCCAGAGCTCTTTGCGCCTGTTTCTCTGGGACGAAACAGACGAATCTGCCCTCGTTGGCCACGTAGAGCGGATCCAACCCCAGGATTTCGCAGGCCCCCTGGATTTCTTCCTTGACCGGTATAGCCTGCTCTTCAATCTGTAAATTTACTTTTCCCGTTTCGGCGATTTCGACCAGCGCGCCGGCCAGGCCTCCGCGGGTCAAATCCCGCAGGCAGTGAATTTCGATTCCCGAAGGGATGAGATCCATTACCAGTCCAGCCAGCGACGCACAGTCGCTTTCGATGGTCATCTCGAAGGCTAAACCTTCCCGCTTAGCCATAACGGCGATGCCGTGGCGGCCCACGTCTCCATTGAGTAGAATAACGTCACCGGGTCTAATGCTTGCGGGTTCGATACGCAGATTGTGATCCAGAATCCCGATGCCGGCCGTATTGATGTAAAGCCCATCGCCCTTGCCCCTGTCCACCACTTTCGTGTCCCCCGTAACCAATTGAACGTCCGCCATTTCGGCGGTCTGCTGCATGGATTGGATGACCCGCTGCAGGGTCTCCAGCGGCAAACCCTCTTCCAGTATAAGGCCGACGCTGAGATAAAGGGGCCGCGCTCCACTCATAGCCAGGTCATTGATAGTTCCGTTCACGGCCAGCATACCGATGTCCCCGCCGGGGAAAAAGAGCGGATGCACGACGAATGAATCGGTGGTAAAGGCGAGCCTCTTTCCCGCGAACTCCAGCACTGCGCTGTCGTGCATCTGATCGAGAATGGGATTGCGGAATGCGGGCACTATTAGTCCTTCGATTAAGTCCCGCATTAGCTTACCTCCGCCTCCGTGCGCCATCAAGATGTGCTGATATTTCGATATCGGAGCGGGACAGCTCAGGCTGAATTTTCGGGCGTCATCTCGTAAGAGTCTCACGACCATGTTATAGGTGTCGCTTTCCGTTTTTCTGTCTTAGATTCCTGAAATCGGTCTATTTTGACTGTATCGGTAATAGGCGGCACAGGCTCCTTCGGATGAAACCATGGTCGCGCCCCGTGGGGTTTCAGGAGTGCAGATATTTGCGAAAGCGGGACATTCGTTCGGCTTCTTGATGCCCTGAAGAACGGCCCCGCTGATGCAAATGTCATCCGCTTTTGCGCGGTGGTTGGCAATGCCGAAGCGCCATTCCGCATCAAACCGGAGGAATTTCTCCTTCAACCCTAAGCCGCTGCCGGGTATTTCACCGATGCCCCTCCAATTCCTGGGAACGACGCGGAAAACCTCTCGGATAATCCGTTGCGCTTCCTGATTGCCTCTGGGGCGGACCGAGCGGGAATACTGATTTTCAACCTCTGCACGGCCTGCGGCGAGCTGTTTCACGCAATGATATATCCCCGCCAGAATGTCCACCGGCTCGAAGCCGGTGATGACGATGGGAACCTGATATTTATGTGAAATCCTTTCGTATTCCTCATATCCGGTAACCGTGCAGACGTGACCCGGTGCCAGGAATCCTTCCACCCGGTTGTCCGGTGAACTTAATATCGCCTCGATGGCCGGCGGAATCAAGACCTGCGAGACCAGCAGACTGAAGTTGGATACGCCCAGTCGTTCGGCCTGATAGACGGCCATGGCGTTGGTGGGGGCAGTGGTTTCAAAACCGATGGCGAAGAAGACCACTTCCTTTTGCCGGTTATCCTGAGCGACGCTCAAGGCGTCCAGCGGGGAGTACACCGTGCGGACGTCTCCCCCTTGCGCTTTAACCGAGAGCAGATCCCCATCGCTTCCGGGAACCCTGAGCATGTCGCCGAACGAGCAGAAGATCACCTCCGGTAAAGAGGCGATCTCTATGGCTTTGTCAATCAGTTCGGTGGGCGTGACGCAAACCGGGCACCCAGGCCCGTGCAGGAGAAATATCTGCGGCGGCAATAGCTCCTGAAGGCCGTATTTGAGGATGGTGTGCGTCTGTCCGCCGCAGACCTCCATAATGGTGTGGGGCTGCTCTGGAAGTTTAGCGATGGCCCGGGCGATCTTTTGCGACGTTTCCGCATTGCGGTATTCATCAATGTATTTCATCCGTTATTCAATTCGAGATGAACATTAGAGAGGGCTTATTTCTACTCGTTTTCCAGGTTGTCAAGATATTCAAGAGTCAGCTTTGCCTCCTCTTCGTCAAGTTTGCTGAGAGCGAAGCCGGCGTGTACGATGACGTAATCTCCGACGGCTGCTTCGGGAACGTAGGCCAGGTTGACGTCCTTGATGATGCCCCCAAAACTCACCTTTCCCAGACGCATGATGGGGTCGTCGTTCGTGATTCTGGTTATCTTGCCTGGAATCGCGAGACACATGGTTCACTCTTTACGATTTAAAACCAGCGACGCCGCCACAATCTGCCCTAAAGCGATGCCTCCATCGTTGGGGGGGACGCGCTGGTGAAAGTAAACGCGGAAGCCCTCCCGCTGCAGATGCTTTACGGTTCGCTCAGTTAAGTATTTGTTCTGAAAGCAACCGCCGGAGAGGACCACTTTTCCCATCCCGACGCGATGAGCCACGTCAACGATGCTTTGCACCAGAGTATTGTGAAATCGAGCCGCGATCTGGTTAGAGGCGACGCCCTGTTCGATTTCTTCGATGATCTTGTGGAAGGCCGGCTCCCAATTGATAATTAAGGCGGATTTGCTGTCATCTAATTTGATGGGATAAAAATCATCTATCTTAACACCGCCCGTCAAGAACTCCAGCTCCATGGCCGCCTGGCCTTCGAAATGATTGATCTGCCTGATTCCCAGTAGAGAAGCCAGCGCGTCGAAGAGACGCCCGGCGCTGGATGTGATCGGACAATTGAGATTTCGAACGAGCATCTTGGCCACGGTGGCCCACTCCATGTCGGAGAAAACGGATTTGGTTTCCAAATTTGACATACCGAAGAGATTATCCCCGTAAATCGCATAGAGTAATCCCAGCGCGCATCTCCGCGGTTCCTCTATAGCCTTTTCACCACCCGGCAATGGGAAAGTGCGGAAATGAGCCACCCTCTGAAAAGATCCATCCGCTATTTCTAAGAATTCTCCGCCCCAGATGGTGCCGTCGCTGCCGTAGCCCGTTCCGTCCCAGGCGACGCCCAGAACCGGTTCATCCAATTCATTCTCCGCCATGCACGACAGAATGTGGGCGTAATGGTGTTGAACTTCAACGCAGGGCAGGTTCGTTCTGCGAGCATATTGCGTCGAGAGGTAATCCGGGTGCTGATCGCAGGCCACGATTTTCGGTCTGAAATCGCGCAGGTTTTCCAGGTTGTCAATGATTTGAAGAAAGGCGTTGTAAGCCTGCATCGTTTCGAGATCGCCGACGTGTTGGCTCATAAATACATTGCATCCGTCGGAAACGGCTACCGAGTTCTTCAGATGCCCACCGACTGCCAATACGGGATAGGTTGGAGTTCGTAACCGTATCGGCAGAGGGGCGTAACCGCGCGCCCGCCGGATGACCAGCTCCCTCCCCAGAATGATGCGTACCACGGAATCATCACAATGCAAGGCGATGGGACGATCATGTACCAGAAAGAGGTCTGCCATACCCTTTAGCCTCTGCAGAGCGTCGTTTTCATCGGTGCAAATGGGTTCATCTGAGAGATTGCCGCTGGTGGCCACAATGGGGAAGCCCAGTTCTCGCATCAGAATGTGGTGGAGTGGGGAGTAGGGGAGCATGACGCCCAGGCAGGGATTCGCCGGCGCAACATTGGAGGCGATGGCGGCGGCTTCGTTGAGCATACTCCTTCGATGGAGCAATACGATGGGGCATTCGGGCGAAAGCAGCAACCGTTCCTCCTGAGGAGAAACGTCACAATGCTCTTTGACCATTCTGAGCGATGGAAACATCAAGGCGAGGGGCTTTTCTTCCCGGTGTTTGCGTTCACGCAAGAGCTGTACAGCGGCTTCATTTCGGGCATCCACGACTAAGTGAAATCCCCCGATGCCTTTGACCGCGACGATTTCGCCCCGGCGGATTGCGGCTGCCGCGTCAAGCAGGGCCTCGTGGTGGGAGGCGAGGCACTGAGCCCTTTTATCCCATAACTCTAGATGGGGCCCACACTCGGGACAGGCGTTGGGCTGAGCGTGGAAGCGACGATCCAGTGGATTCTCGTATTCCTCCCTGCAGTGGTCGCACATCTGGAAATTTCTCAGGGTGGTGTTGGAGCGGTCGTAGGGAAGTTTCTCGATGATGGTATAGCGTGGGCCGCAGTGGGTACAGTTCGTAAAGGGGTAGAGATAGCGCCTATTGTTGGGATCGAATATTTCCTCCAAACAAGCGCTGCACGTGGCGATGTCGGGAAGGATGAGAGCGCTCTTATCGCCGCAATCGCCGCTGGCCCGGATTTCGAACCGGTCATATCCCAGGGGATCGAGGAAAGAGTATTCCAGGCTCTGGATGAAGGCGTGCGGCGGTTTTTCCTGTTGCACCCTCATGAGGAAATCTCGTAAATTCGAAAACTTTCCCTCGACCTCTAAAAAGACGCCCTGAGGTGAGTTCTCCACCCATCCAGTGAGGCCGATCTCGTTTGCCAGACGGTAGATGAAAGGTCGGAATCCGACCCCCTGGACCGCGCCGCCAATGACCGCCCTCAGGCGCTGCACGCCATCAACGCCCCCCTCATTCAATCTTCCGACGGCTTCGTACACTGTTCAACCTTTCACTTCAACGCCATCTGACAAAATCTGATAGGTTCGAGGATTTTCAGTAATGATGATGTATAATTCCGCACTTTAGGCAGCCTTCCCGCAAATCAAGAGTAGAATTTCAACTTTCTGAAACCACTGCAACCCCAACATCTGCAAGGATTCGTTTGAGAGCTTCATTCGTGGCTCGTTCGACTTCAGGCGTGAGTCCGGTGTGCGCGGAAAAATCTTTGCCTTCTATGCCATAAACGATCACCTTCGCAGGCAATTGATCCAACGCTCGCGCCAGCTCTATCGAGTCCGCAAGGCTGAAAGAATGAGTTGACACAGAAGCGAAGGTTTCCCTCGGCAGGGGGTGGTGGGACGCATCGAAGCGAAAAATCGTACCGGCCTTCGCGCCCGAGAATACCGCGTCCACCAAAATGACCTCAGCGGCGTCTTTCCAGGCGTCCATCAGACCTGAGACATCGCCGTTCGCTTCGATGAGTACCGTACCTGGAAGGTCTCTCTCCCGGAGCATCGCCGCGAGGATCAGCCCTGCGCCGTCATCGCCACGGAAGGGGTTTCCGATGCCGATAACCAGCTTATTCTTATTATACACTCAAACCCGCGTTAACTATATGTTATCACACGTCTATTATCTTTTTCAGACTCTTTCGATATTCAGTTTTAGAAAGTGGCAGGAGCAGGAAATGCAGGGATCGTAATTGCGGATTAACTGCTCGCACTGCCAGGTCATCTTGTCCGTTGGTAAGTCCACGTTCTTCTGTGCGAAGTCGAATAGATCGCTTTCGATGATCTTTTGATTCTGAGACGTCGGCGGGATGATTCTGGCGTTGCGGATAATGCCGGTATCGTCCATAGTGTAACGGTGGTACAGGATCCCGCGCGGCGCTTCAGTACACCCGTAACCGGTAGCTCCGTGTGGATGAACCTCAGTCTTCGGTTCCGGCGGCGGCTGATATTGCTGGATGATTCGCAATGATTCCTCACAGGCGTAGAGAGTTTCCACAGCCCGGGCGATGATGCTTTTAAAGGAGTTGCCACAAATGGGCGTAAACCCGGCGGCTTTGGCTTCCTTCTGAGCCAGCGGGGTCAGCCGGTCGAAGTTGAGGTTGAAACGAGCTAACGGCCCGACAAAGTAGGCTCCTCGGTCTTTGATGACGGCGTGAAGAGAGGTGGAGTGTTTGACGTGCTCTTCCTCGAAGTAATCCTCGTATTCCGAAATGGCGATATCCAGCCCCTTATTGGAGACCAGCCTGCCTTCACATAAGGGATATTCGTCGGGATGCCGGAGGGCTACGAATTCATAATCCTTCTCCAGATCGGGGAAGGAGAATTGTGATACGAAACGAATCGTTTTCACCGAGGCGTCAATGCCCCATTTCAGCCTATCTATGAGGGGTTCCAGTTCTTCCCTGCTGGGAACTTTGTAGAAGCCGCCCACGCAGGCGCTGACGGGATGAATTTCCCTGCCGCCAAGCAATCTAACGATGTCGTTGCCCAGTTTTTTCAGGTCCAGCGCCATTTTCACCAGATCGCCGTGATCCTTAGCCATCCGAATGGCGTCCTCATAACCCAGAAAATCGGGGGCGTGGAGCATGAAGATGTGCAGGACGTGGCTTTCTATCCATTCCCCGCAATAGAAGAGCCGCCGCAGTTCGCGGATCTGGGGATGAATCTTCACACCGAAGGCATTCTCCATGGCGTGAACGGAACTCATCTGATAGGCTATGGGGCAAATGCCGCAGATACGAGCGGTTATATCCGGGGCTTCGCTGTAGTTGCGCCCCCGCAGGAACGCTTCGAAGAAACGGGGTGGCTCAAAAATCTTCAGCTTGGCGTCTATGACTGTGTTATCTTTTATCTTAATGTGGAACGCGCCTTCGCCTTCCACACGGGCGAGGTAGTCAACTTTGATAGTCTTCGATTTACCGTTTTTCTTTTTAGTGGTTGATTTATCTTTCATAAGCTTCGCTCTCCTTCCGGAACGGTTCGGCGTATGAGTTAAATGTGCGGTACGCACGAATGATGTCATCGGTCTTCATTCCCAGTTCACCGAATCGGGCGCTCATCGAGATGGTGTTGGGTGTTTCCTTGGGCCCGAAACAGCTATAACATCCCCGCTGATATGCGGGACAGAGAGCGCCGCATCCCACCTGTGTGATCGGTCCCATGCAGGGTATCCCCTTCGCCACCATCACGCAGACATTCCCCTTTTGCTTGCATTCCAGGCACACGCTGTATTTGGGGACGTTCGGCTTTCTGCCGTTTAGAAAAGCGTTGATGGTTTCCAGAAGTTGATGTTTGTTAATCGGGCAGCCGCGCAATTCGAAGTCCACAAAAACGTGATCTGCAATGGGAGTTGATTTGGCCAGCGTTTCAATGTAATCCGGATGAGCATAAACGATAGCGGTATAATCCTGGACGTTTTTGTAGTTCCGCAGCGCCTGAATCCCCCCGGCAGTGGCACACGATCCGATGGTGATCAGAAATTTCGATTGCTTGCGGACCTTTTGTATACGTACAATGTCATGCGGCGTCGTGATGGAACCTTCCACCAGCGATACGTCGTACGGACCCTTGGATATGGCTCGCGAAGCTTCAGGGAAATTGGCGATTTCTATTTCACCGGCGATGGCCAACAGTTCATCTTCACAGTCCAACAGGCTCAACTGGCAGCCGTCGCAGGAAGCGAATTTCCAAACGGCGAGTTTCGGTTTTCTTTGCTTGTCCATTTTAGATCTCCCGTTTTTCCAGTAGATCCTTAATGCGATTATAAGGGAACACCGGGCCGTCCTTACAGGTGAAATGGGGTCCGAACTGGCAGTGCCCGCAGAGTCCGATGCCGCACTTCATGTTGCGTTCCATTGAGAGGTAGATTTTTTCCTCAGGTAAACCCCGCTTGAGGAGTTCCAGCACGGTGAAACGCATCATGATCTCCGGGCCGCAGACCAGCGCTATGGCATTCTCGGGATCGAAGGGGGCCTTGGGGATTAAGGCCGTGACGACGCCGACGTTGCCGCGCCAGTTGCCCGTGCCTCGATCAACGGTCACGTGGACTTCGAGGTCAAATCGCGCCCGCCATTGTTCCAGTTCGCGTCGGTAGAGGATGTCTTCTTTCGTCCTTGTGCCGTAGAGTAAGACCACCTTATTATATTTATCCCGGTGTTCTAATAAGTAGTAAAGCGCAGGCCGTAGCGGTGCTAATCCGATGCCGCCTGCCACGATGACCACATCTTTGCCCCTGGCATCCTCAACAGGCCAGTGAGTTCCGTAAGGCCCGCGAACGCCGATGATGTCATCCTGTTTCAGCTTTCCCATCGCGGTTGTGACCGTTCCCACGACGCGGGTGGTGTGCACCAGAATATCACCGTTCGTGGGATCGCCGCTGATGGATATGGGGACTTCGCCTACACCGAAGACGTATAGCATATTGAATTGACCCGGAGCAAATTTAAATCCCCCGTTATCCTTCAACCCTTCGAGATTGAGGGTGAAAGTATCGAACGTTTCGCGCTGAACCCGCGCAACTCGGAACGGTTGGGGGAGCATTGGGTCGGATCTTCGCGCATTCATTTTCCTGCCTTTCAAGAATGAACCCCGTAAACGTCGAGAAGTTGTAATCTGGTGGCCTGCAGACGCTGGACAATGATGTCCGCGAACCGCTTGTAGAATTCATATCCCAGCGCGTGATCTTCATCGCACTTTTTGCGCAGGCAGGCGCCATCCAGAGCGATGGCCCGTGTTCGTTCATACACTCGAGAAGTAAAACGCCATTTGTAAGGCGGCATCAACCAGGACCAGCCCAGAATTTCGCCTTCGTTGATGGTCTGAAGGGTTACCGGTCCTTTGTGGGGAACGTTGATCTCCAACCCGATCTTGCCTTCTCGAATGAGGAAAAATCGGTCGGCGGGATCGCCCTCCCGGTAGATAATCTGCTCGGGGGCGAAGACCACGTTCGACGCGCATCCCACTACGATCTTGAGATATTTGGGTTCGAGTCCCTTGAAGAAAGGATGTTCTGCTAAAATGTTTTCGATGGTTTTCATCTTGTCACCCCTCTGATTAGGCTGTCTTCTTCTCGAATGTCTGGTTTTTTCCGATCGCTTTGATCTCTTCGGTAATGTCAATCGCCGCCGGGCACCAGGTGATGCAACGACCACACCCCACACAGCCGAAGGTGCCGAACTGCTCCAGCCAATTGGCGAATTTATGTGTGAGCCACTGCCGGTATCGGGCTTCGGCTGAATAGCGAACGCTGCCGCCGTGGATGTAGGAGTAATCCATGGTGAAACAGGAATCCCACCTCCGTACCCTGACGGCTTCCTTTCCCTGCAGGTCTGTGTAATCTTCCACAGTGGAACAGAAGCACGTGGGGCATACCATCGTACAGTTACCGCAGGTTAGGCACCTTGAAGCAATGTCCTTCCATTGAGGATGTTCACTACTGCGGGAGAGCAGCACATGAAGATCGCTGGTATCCAGCTCTCGGCCCATCTGATTTGATGCGGCTGCGGAAATGGATTGTGCCTTGTCCAATTGTTCTTGACCGGCGCGGGTATGTTCTATCTCTTTTACAATCTCCGCACCGAGTTTTGTCCCGACCTCGACGACAAAGTAGTGCTCTTCATTTTCGAGCACCTCCGTCAAGGCCAGGTCAAAGCCGGATTTCGCCTTGGGGCCGGTATCCATGGAGGCGCAGAAGCAGGTGCCTCCAGCCACGCCGCAGTTGACCGCAATGATCAGCGTGTTCTGGCGCCTTTTCCTGTATCCAGGGTCGGAATATTCCCCTTCCCTGAAGACTCGGTCGAGGGCGTTGATCGCTTCGATTTCACAGGGACGCACGCCCAAAAAGGCGAATTTTAATTTCGGTTCTTTCGTCGAAGAGATCTTCCAACCATTTTGGGTGCGATGTGCCTCATAGAGTTTTTGGACGGGGGGATAGAGGAACTTCTTCCACGATTGAGGTCCGAGTGCGTATCTGAAGAGGGCTCGATCGCCCCGCTCGATGAGTCGGTACGTTGCAGATTCTTGTGAATCGCTCCAACCGATGGGTAAATCTTCAGTTTTGAGAATTTCGTCCAGTATGACGGCGCCGTCCTTTATCTTCGGACCTGCAATCTTATATTTCTTCGCTATAATAACGTCCAGAAGCTGCTGGAAATTCTCACGCTGTAAGATAACCGGATCGGGGGAGAGATCAGGTAAATCTTTCATAACTTTTCTCGCTGTGATATCGTTTGGTATGGCAGAGAGGTTTTATTTCATTCTTTGCTTGGATTAATCCGTTGTTTTTCTGAGGTAATCCTCGGGTTATAATTTACTAAATTCTTGGATTAATTGGATAAATATTTTACCAAAACTTTAATAGAATTCCGGTAATCCACGTAAATTTTTTTGGGGGATTGTATTTATCAGCTTTGAGGTTTCACAATATAGAATTCTAGATTTGGTCGGCACTCAAGATATCTTGAATTCCTGTCGGGTCCTTACGTCAAAATCCACAAGCCGATGTGAAGATCTTCCTTGGGATTCGATTTTGAGGATTATCGAGGTAGAAGATGCTTCTCCACTAAATATCGAAGAATGTTTTCAGCTAACTGTTGTGGTGACTTCTTTGCTGTCTGGATCGTCAATTCCGGATTCAGAGGCGGTTCATAGGGATCATCAACTCCGGTGAATCCCTTAAGTTCACCCTTGCGTGCTTTCTGGTAAAGCCCTTTTGGATCCCGAGCTTCACAAATTTCGATTGGTGTATCTACGAAGATTTCGATGAAAGTCAATCCGGCATCGGTGTGAATTTTTCTGGCCAGATCGCGATCCCTGCGGTAAGGTGAAATAAAGCTCGTGATGGTGATCAGGGCGGCGTCGGCGAAAAGCTTGGCGACTTCGCCGATACGGCGGATGTTTTCCTCCCGATCTTCGGCTGAAAAGCCCAGGTTTTTATTTAGACCGTGGCGGACATTATCGCCGTCCAGGACGTATGCCAGATGGCCTTTCTTCATCAGTTCGTGTTCTAACGTGAAAGCCGTTGTGCTCTTCCCCGATGAGGGAAGCCCGGTCAACCAAATCGTCAAGCCCTTCTGATTCAGCAGTTTTTCACGTTCTTCCCTGGCGACGTGACCCTCATGCCAGGTTACGTTAGTGGCTTTTGTAAAAGACATTATATTCTCCCAGGTCAGTATGTTATTATTTAGACAATTATTCATAAAACACACCAATAACAATATAGACAATAAATCCTTGCCTGTCCAGAGAAATTTGTGTAATTTTTCCCAAAGGTTTTTTACGCGTCATCCCATTGAATTTCCATATAGGCTATTATACTGATTTTTATGTCTATTGTATTCTGATAGCACGCTTTGATCTCCATAGTTTTTTTTGTTTCTTTGTCTGATTTCTCTGGTATATGGACCCCTTTTCTATTATGACCTAATCTGGCAGTGAAGGCATTAGCGCAATTCCAAAAGCGGAATTTCGGGTAATTATTACCCACATATATGTTATTAATACAACAATAAAAATGTATGGCGTTTTACGCATTTATTGGAGTGGTCTAGGTAGTTTTCCTGCAATCCTTCGCAATGTCCTTATGCTTTTGAGTTTCTTTTATTGGGCAATGCTGATCCTCCGAATTATCTTGACTATAATCGTGGATTTCACTATATTAATCGCACTGGCGCTTACGAGGATGGTCAATTTTCTGAATTCATCCATGCAATAACGATGGAAAACTCGAAAAATACACCATCAAGAGCAGGACAGATACATCGGGACAAATACTACCGGGAGCTGTTGAGCAGAAACCTGATCAGGTTGGTTTTGACTTACCTGGCTCCGCTGGTTTTGCTCACCATCTATTTTCATTTTCAGTACCGGGCGAATTACAACGCCAGCAGGCTCAACCACCTGAAATCCATCGCCGAATACCAGGCCAACACCCTGGATTTATTCCTCCACGAGAGGGTCGTCAACTTGTTCAACCTCATTGATGATCCCAGATTGGAGCTGCCCCCATCCAACAAAGCCATGCAAGCCTACCTCGAAAAACTCCAGAAGAACAGCGACACCTTTGTTGATGTGGGTTTCTTCGATTCCACCGGGGTACAAACTTCCTATGCCGGCCCACTGCCTTTTCTGGAGCAGCGGGACTACAGTAAAGAATCCTGGTTTGTTTCCCTGAAAAAGGGGAATGATGATTACATCATTACAGACATCTATCTGGGGTTTCGGCAAAAACCCCATTTTACCATCGGTGTGAGCCGCATCATCAACGGTCAATATGTGGTGCTGCGCGCCACGCTGGATCCGGAGAAGTTTTACAATTACATTGCATCGCAGGAAGGTTCGAACGAAGTAAATATCTCCATCGTGAATCGCGAGGGATTTTATCAGCTTGTTACCCCCCATCGAGGGAGCCCGCTGCAGTCTTCCGCCATCATACCACCCGATACTCCCAGGCTGGGTACCGAAGAGGTGAATCTCGGCAGTTCGAATGTCGATTATGCTTACGCCTGGCTTCGTTCGGCCAATTGGGCAGTCATTATCGAATGGGCCGAAACCGCTGGCGGCGCCCCGATCGTTGCTAATCAGTTGAGCTTTTTAGTCTTCGCCGTGGCGGTTTTCCTGGTGGTTTTATCCATTATTGTCATCCGCTCCAGGAAGTTGGTAGAGGCTCAGATCGAACAGGAGACGACCAAAGCTGAATTTGAACATGCCGCCAAGCTGGCCTCCGTCGGTGAACTGTCTGCCGGCGTTGCTCACGAGATCAACAATCCGCTGGCCGTGATCAGTGAAGAGGTAGGGCTGATCAAAGATATGATGAATCCGGAATTCGGTGAAAAAATTTCGTTTAACGATTTAGTGCCCTACTTAGACGACATTGAGGAAGCCGTTTTCCGATGTCGTGACATCACGCGCAAGTTACTCAGTTTCGTCCGCAAGACGGACGTCAAGCTGATGCCCCACGATATAAATGCCCTGATTGACGATATCGTGGATGCCTTCTGGGTTCATGAAATGGCTGTTTCCAACATAGAAATCGTCAAGGAGTATCAGCCAGATTTGCCGCAGATCGTAACCGACGCCAACCAAATAAAGCAGGTCTTTCTGAATATATTGAATAATGCGGTGGATGCCATTAAACCTCCAGGTCGCATTACCATTACCACGTACTCTGCAGAGGACGGCATCCACGTCGCCATCTCTGACACGGGGAAAGGCATTACTCAGGAGGAGATGGAAAAAATCTTCATGCCCTTTTTTACCACCAAGGAGGTCGGTAAAGGAACCGGTCTGGGTTTGTCCGTCAGTTATAACATCGTGAAGAGTTTCGGGGGTAAAATATTAGTCGAGAGTATTCCCAAAAAGGGGAGTACCTTCACTGTTGTTCTTCCTGTTAATTAATTCTTGAATTAGCCCATAAAATGATGGGATTTCGAAATATCATTTCTGTCTTTCCGACTTTATCCGTCATCTAGGATTTATTACCTGAAGGATTGTGTATCATGGAACCGAAAACCATAAAGGATATCATGTTACCTCTGGACGACTACGCCGTCGTTTCGGAAGACGCGACTGTGCTGGAGGCGATTTACGCTCTTGATGAGGCTCAGAAGAAACTCGCTCCGGGAAAGCAGCCCAGCCGCGCGGTGTTAGTCATTGACCAAAGCGGAAAGGTCGTCGGTAAAATCGGTCAACTCGCTTTTCTCAAGGGATTGGAACCGAAATACAACGATATGGGCGACTTAGGGGTGCTTTCGAGGGCGGGATTGAGCGCGGATTTCATCACTTCTATGATGGAAAACCTTCGCCTGTGGAAGGATAGCTTTTTCGATATCTGCAGACGGGCCAGGACCACCCAAGTGAAAGATATCATGCGTCCGGTAACGGAAAGCATCCAGGTGGATGCCCCTTTTAGTCAAGCCATCCATAGAATTGTGATGTATCAGACTTTATCGCTTCTGGTCACCCAGGGTGATAAAGTCGTCGGTATTCTGCGCCTTTCCGACCTCTTCGAGGAAATAGGTGATCAGATAAAGAGTTGTGCTGAATCCCAAAATCAAGAATAGGACGCGAGGTTAACGCTATGCCGAAAGTTCTCTTAGTTGATGACGAGGATAAATTTCGAACCTCCATGTCAAAACGGTTAGCCCTTAGAGGTTATGAAAATATCGCTCTAAGTCGGGGAGAAGATGCTCTGAAAACTGTGCGCAAAGATGTCGAAATCGACATTGTGATCCTGGATCGGAAAATGCCGGGGATGACTGGTGAACAGGTTCTGAAGGAAATAAAACAATTCCGGCCTGAATTGCAGGTGATCATGCTGACCGGATACGGCAGCGTGGAATCCGCCATGGAAACCGGCCGCCTGGACGCTTATTACTACTTGGAAAAACCCTGTGAGTTGGAGAAGCTGATCGAGGTAATAGAAGCCGCACGTCGGGACAAGTCTTTGGTATTGGAAAAACATGAAATACCGGATATTGAAAGAGGATCGCTCCGAAAGTGGTTGATCGGTTCTCACAACTACCGGCCCGGAATCATCATTTTGGGATTGTTGATTTTCGCAGCCATCGTAGCCATGCCCACCCCAAGGGGATTATCGTCCCTGCTTTCCTCGTCAAAGAAAGCGATGATCACCGATCCTGTTACCGGCAAAAAAAGTTACGATCCCTCCGACAAAATATTCGGGTACGCCAGCTATAAAAAGATGAAAGAGGGGGAGAGCATTCCCGAATATTACAGCCGTGCTTATAATCTGGAAAAGACCACGTTCGATGATCTGGGCAACAAGGTCAGCCGAGCTCTGACCAACCAGGAAGCTGCATTTCGCGCCAAAGTCATGTTAGGGGTACTGGCGGTGTGTGCGCTTTTCTGGGCGACCGGCGCTGTACCTGTTGGCATCACTGCATTGCTGGTGGGTGTTTTTATGTATTTCCTAGGCGTGCTCAAACCGGATGATATCGCCAAGGCTTATGCCAAAGATGCGGTGATTTTCATTTTCGGTGTGTTGGTGGTTGCTCTGGCAATCAGTAAAACTGGTTTGGATCGCCGTATCGGACTGCTGCTACTGTGGCCTTCGAAATCATTGTGGCGGTTGATGTTCATTTTTCTCCCTATGATCGGGATGACCTGCTCGTTTCTCTCAGAACACGCTATGGTCGCCTTCATTATGCCGCTGTTTATGATTGTCTACGCTACATCCGTGCGAGCTTCCGGCGTGGAACACGATCGCAACCTGGCGATCATGCTGATCCTGTCCCTCTGCTTCGCGGCCAATTGTGGAGGCCCCGGCTCACCGGCCGCCGGGGGACGCAATGCGGTGATGATCGGCATCCTCAGCGATTACGGCATGGCGCCGACATTCGGCCAATGGGTCAAGATGGGACTTCCCTTCGTGCCGGTGATGTGTCTGGTCATCGGAGCCTATTTCTTCTTCAGCTTCCGGGGTAAAATCAAGGCGAAGCAGCTTAATGTTTCTTCTATCGTTCAGCAAGCGGCGGCCAGAATCGGGCCCATGAACAAGACCGAGTACATCACTGCAGCCATTCTGATTCTACTCGTCACCCTCTGGGTTACCAGTAGCGATACTCTGGGTATGGGCGGTCCGGTTATTCTGGCTATCGTATTGTTGAACATCTTCCGCATCATCAACTGGGGGGACGTCGCCAAAATACAATGGGAAGTGGTGGCCTTGTACGCCAGTGCCTGCGCCATGGGAAAAGGGCTGGCGACAACAGGAGCCGCTCTTTACCTGGCCGACAGCTTCATTAATCTGCTTCCTGACTTTATGAGCAACGGCACAGGGCTTGCGATGGCCACCAGCATCTTCACCGGAATAGCCACCAATTTCATGAGCGATGGGGCTACGGTATCCGCCATCGGCCCGATTACTGTGCCTATGGCTACCATATCCGGTACTCACCCCTGGATGGTGGGACTGGCGACTGCTTTCTCTTCTTCCTTCGCCCATATGATGATCATCGGGACGCCCAACAACGCCATTGCCTATGCTATGGCGAAGGATCCGCGCACCGGCAAGCAATTGATTACGCTGGGAGATTTTTTCAAGCACGGATTCATCATCCTGCTTCTATCCTGGGCGGTTCTCTGGGGGTGGTTATTCTTTATTTACTGGCGCTGGATTGGATTCTAAATACGCGAACCGGAGTTCGCCGGCGGAGATTTAAATCGTCGGAAAACGATAGGTTGCGTTTTGGAGGTATTAGAACTTATTTAATTAAATACTCTGAACTTTAGGAGATGGTTATGGCAGATAAAATCAGACTTCTCATCGTCGATGACGAGATAAAATTCCTGAATTCAATTGCCAAGAGACTCGAGCTGCGCGGCTTCGAGGTTGCCAAAGCGAGCAACGGCCAGCAGGCGGTTGATATCGCCCGCAAAGAAAAATTCGATCTGGCTCTCCTCGATCTAAAAATGCCGGGTATGGACGGTTCCGAGGTCCTCAGGATACTGAAAAAGGAGCATAAGTTCATTGAAATCATAATTCTGACTGGACACGGTTCCCTCGAATCCGCCGTCGAGTGTACCAAGCTTGGCGCATACGGGTACCTGCCCAAACCCTACGAACTCGATAATCTTCTGGAGATTCTCAAAGAAGCCTATCAATCGAGACTGAAGAAAAAATTCGAATTTGACCAGTCGCGCATGGAAAAAATTATGAGTATTGCTACAGGAAGCAGTGCTCTGGGCATATTGCGAGCGCTCCGGGAACTGGATGACGAAGAGAAGTAATTACCTTGTAGCAGATCACTGCACCTGATATGATCAGCCCTCCAGCGGTGGAAACTGCTGTTTTTTCCGCTGTATATCCGAACAGAAGAAGCAGAGGGTGATCTATTTCATCAGATGACCGTACAAACGGAAAGCGAGTACCTGAAATTTTTGGTATTCGCTTTCTGCCTCCTGATATTGTATCGGAAGGCTAATAGACGAATTATTATGATTTATTGTATTGCAGACCTGCGTAGAATTTGCTATTTTCTTGAAACTTCAACCTCACCCATAACTCTCTCCAATATTATTGCCATCCTATGCAAAAAAGAGGTAAAGAAGCGGGCTACCTGCTTTTCGAAGACGGAGCGCGTTTTGCCGGAGAAACCCTGTACGGCCCGTCACCGGTTTTCGGCGAGGCGGTGTTTAACACCTCTCACAGCGGCTACCAGGAAATTCTTACCGATCCATCCTATCGTCGCCAGATTATGGTCTTCACCACCCCTCATATCGGCAACGTGGGAGTAAATGATCTGGACGTCGAATCGCCCCGGGTGCAAGCGGCAGGAGCGGTGGTGCGCAACCTCCCTGCCTTTCCTCGCAACTGGCGTGCCAATTCGGATCTCTCTTCCTGGCTGAAAACTGAAGGTGTGCCTCTGTTAGTCGGAGCCGATACTCGCGCGATCACCCTGCACATCCGAAGACAGGGAGCCATGCGGGCTGGTATTTTCCCCGTTGACGCACCGGTGTCCGAAGCCCTTGAAGGAGTGAAAGGTTCTCCCACCATGACCAGCGCTGACCTGGCTTCCGAGGTTACCTGTCAGGCTCCCTACTCCTTTGACGCATCCTCCCTGGATGAGTTTTGGTATCCATTACACGATGCTGGGAATGAACTGCGGGTCGCCGTGCTCGATTTCGGCGTCAAGCGCAATATCCCAAGAGAACTGGTGCGGCGAGGCTGCCGGGTGACGGTACTGCCGGCCAAAACCCCCGCAGAGGATATCATCTTGGGGAACTATGATGGTGTGATTATTTCAAATGGCCCCGGAGATCCGGCCGCAGTCGAATATGGCGTTGTGACCGTGCGCAATCTGATTGGAAAGCTGCCGTTGTTCGGTATCTGCCTGGGGCACCAGCTTCTCGCCTTAGCTGCCGGGTTCGAAACCTTCAAGCTGCCCTTCGGCCACCGGGGAGCCAACCATCCCGTCCGTCGTAAGACCGATAAAATCGTCGAAATCACCAGCCAGAATCACGGGTTTGCCGTAAAAGAGGGGAAAACGGCAAAAGAATGGCGGATCAGCCATATCAATTTAAACGATCATACCGTGGAAGGATTGGAACACGTAGAACTTCCGGTTTTCTCTCTGCAGTACCACCCGGAAGCGAGTCCGGGACCGCACGACAGTCTGAACTATTTTGACCGCTTCATCCAGGAGATGATTAATGCCCAGGCGCACTGATATAAATTCGATTCTAATTGTCGGTAGTGGGCCGATTGTCATCGGTCAGGCCTGCGAGTTCGACTATTCCGGGACGCAGGCGGTTCGGGCCTTGAAGGAGGAAGGCATCCGCGTCATCCTCGTCAACAGCAATCCCGCCACGATTATGACCGACCCGGCTTTGGCCGATGCGACCTACGTCGAGCCCTTGGAAGCGGACCTGGTGGAGCGGATCATTGAGCGCGAAAAGCCCGACGGTATCCTGCCGACCATGGGCGGTCAAACCGGCCTCAATCTGGCTATAGAGCTGCAAAACAATGGGGTTTTAGGCCGCTATAAGGTTCGTCTCCTCGGAGCGTCGGAAAGGGCGATTCAACTGGCCGAGAACCGAAACCAGTTCCATGATGCCATGCGCCGCATCGGCCTCGACGTGCCCGAAGGCGGGTACGCCAAATCAATGGAAGAGGCGAAGGGGGTCCTGGAAAGGACAGGCTTGCCGGTGATCATCCGCCCCTCATTTACTCTCGGAGGAGTCGGCGGTTCGGTGGTCTATAACCGCGAGGAATTTGAAGAGCGAGTCCGCTGGGCTTTTTCCCGCAGTCCGGTCGGGGAGATTCTGATTGAAGAAGCCCTGCTCGGCTGGAAAGAGTTCGAACTCGAAGTCATGCGCGACTGTGCCGACCAGTGCGTGATCGTCTGCTCCATAGAGAATTTCGATCCGCTGGGCATTCACACCGGTGATTCCATCACCGTGGCGCCCCAACAGACCCTCACCGACAAGGAATATCAGCAAATGCGGGATGCTTCCTTCGCCATCATCCGCGAAATCGGCGTGGAAACCGGAGGCAGCAACATTCAGTTCGCCGTTCAACCGCAGACCGGGCGCATGGTCGTCATCGAGATGAACCCACGCGTCAGCCGTTCATCCGCACTGGCATCCAAAGCAACGGGATTCCCCATCGCCCGCATTGCGGCCAAGCTCGCCATCGGCTACCGCCTGGACGAGATCGCCAACGCCATCACCCAAAAAACGCCCGCCTGCTTCGAGCCGGCCCTGGATTACGTCGTGGTCAAAATACCCCGCTGGACGTTCGAGAAGTTTCCTACTGCCGATCGTACACTGGGAAGTCAGATGAAGTCGGTGGGCGAGGTTATGGCGATCGGCCGCTGTTTCCCTGAGGCTCTGCAGAAGGCGTTGCGCAGTCTGGAGCAGGGGAGGATGGGGCTGGGAGCTGACGGGCGGGACGTCATCGCCTCGGATTTTATCGAGCCGCATCTCTTGTCCGAATGGCGCATTACCGTCCAGCGGATTTTAGCCTCTCCTCGACCGGAGACGATCTTCTACCTACGCCACGCTCTTAAGATTGGGATCAATGTGGAGGAAATTGCCCGGATTACGGGCATTGATCCCTGGTTCTTAGATCAGATTGAGGAAATCGTTAGCACGGAAAAACAACTGCAAACCACCGCGCCGCGCGCTGGGAGCAATTTTACGACTTTACGGCAGAGAATTAGCGCAGAACGGCTTCTTCGCAGCAAGCGCTTCGGTTTTTCTGACGCTCAAATTGCTTCCATTCTAAAAAGCGATGAAGAAACGATTCGCCGCCTGCGCGAGGTTCATAACATTCATCCCGTCTACCTTCCCGTTGATACCTGCGCCGCAGAATTTGAGGCGTATACGCCCTACTACTACTCTTCTTACGAAACCGGTGACGGCGAAGTTAAAATAGGTGAAAACCCGCGCATTATCGTGCTGGGCAGCGGCCCTAACCGGATCGGACAGGGTATCGAATTTGACTATTGCTGCGTCCATGCGTCGTTGACTCTTCGCCGGGAGGGTTATACCAGCATCATGGTCAATTGTAATCCCGAAACGGTTTCCACCGATTATGACATTTCTGATCGCCTTTATTTCGAGCCGATTACACTGGAAGATGTGCTCGAAATCTGTCGTGTGGAACAACCGGATGGAGTCATCGTCCAGTTCGGCGGGCAGACGCCGTTGAAGGTGGCGAACGCTCTGCAGGGCCATGGCGTTAAGGTATTGGGAACCAGTCCCGAAAAGATCGCTGCCGCAGAGGACAGGGAGAAATTCGGGGCGTTACTGCGAGCGCTGCAAATTCCTCATCCGCCATATGGTATTGCCCGAAATTTCAATGAAGCCGAAGACATTGCCGATCGGGTGGAATACCCTGTTTTAGTGCGCCCCAGTTTCGTTCTGGGCGGCCGGGCGATGGAGATCGTTTATGACCGCGAGGGACTGAGAGTCTATCTCCGGGACACGGCCGGTGAAGTAACTCCCGAACACCCGGTCCTGATAGACCGCTACATCGAAGATGCCTTCGAATTCGACCTGGACGCCGTATCCGACGGGCGGGATACGATCATCTGCGGCATCATGCAGCACATCGAAGAGGCCGGAGTTCACAGCGGCGATAGCGCCTGCGTGCTGCCTCCGTTCATTCTCGGAGCTGAGCAGCGGGATCAAATGATAAGTATTGCCCGCGCTCTGGCTGAAGCCCTCGAGGTCGTCGGATTGATGAACGTGCAATTTGCTTTCCGGGATGATCAATTGTACGTTCTGGAGGTCAATCCCAGAGCCAGCCGAACGATTCCCTTCGTTTCTAAGGCGACCGGCGTGAATTGGGTTGAGGTGGCCACCCGCTGCATCATCGGACGCTCGCTGGAGGAGCAGGGTGTTCAGGAGAATCTGGAACCCGGGCATCACGCCGTTAAAGAGGTGGTCTTTCCCTTCAGCCGTTTTGAAGGCATTAATCCCTTTCTCGGCCCGGAAATGCGCTCGACGGGCGAGGTGATGGGCATCGCCGGCACCTTCAGCGAGGCCTACTCGAAAGCTCTCTACGCCGCCGGCACCTATCTGCCCACCGAAGGCAACGTTTTCATTTCGGTCAACCAGCGCGACAAAGAGCGGATGCTGCCCATCGCTAAGCGATTGGTGCAAATGGGCTTTCGCGTTATCGCCACGCGGGGCACCCGGGAATTTTTGCAGGGCCGGGGCGTCGAGGCGGAGTTCGTCTATAAGGTCAATGAAGGCCGGCCCAACGTCGTGGACCAGTTGAAAAACGGCGGTATTCACCTCCTCATCAACACGCCCCTGGGCCGGGAATCCTATTACGACGAACGCATCGTCGGTGAAACCGCCTATCGCATGGGAATCCCCTTAATCACCACCCTCTCCGCCGCCGAAGCGGCCTTGGATGCCATCGCCGCCATCGGCCGCAAACCCCTCCAGCCGGTGAAGCTGCAGGAGGTGGGGGGGAAACTATAAAAATGGTTTCAAAATATTACTTGACTTTATAGCCTTTAAAGAGTATATTTTCGGTGAGGGGATAGGTTTTATTGTTGATGGAGGGTGTGAAGGCTGATGATAAGGATAAATGCAGTGAAACTAAAAGGTGAGGCATTATTTCATCATTAGAGAGA
>CAZHMN010000047.1:15151-22652 GCA_964533705.1 uncultured bacterium | reverse complement strand
ACCCAGTACTGTTGCCCCCTTGCATTCAGAACAAAAGCGAGCACGATCAACGGAATGAGCATGCGGGATTTCATAATAGCCTCCTCAATAAGAATACGTTCAGTAATTGAATATACGAATTATCTTTATCCTTGTCAAGCGAAATTTTTTGCATGGGCAAAAATTTAAGGCAACTTTTTCAGGGGTTTAAGCGTCCAACACAATGAGCGGGGGGATCCCAGGCTACGCAGGAGTTCATGAATTCGGAAGAAATCGAACTGATTACCCGGGCGCAGAAGGGCGACGATAGGGCCTTCACCCGCCTGGTGGAGATGCACGATGGCAGAGTCATATCACTGGCCGGCTCAATTTTGGGACCGGGTTTCGATGCAGAAGAAGTTTACCAGGAGATTTTCTTGAAGGTTTACCGGGGCATTGGAAAGTTTCGCTTCGAATCGGAATTTTCAACCTGGCTGCACCGCATCGCCGTGAACGTGTCATTGAGTAGAAAACGAAGTATCACCAGAAGAAGGAAAAAGGAAGAACCGATCCCCGGCGAGGCCGATTTCTTCGAGGCTGCTTCCACCAACCCGGCGGATAGCCCCGAGAGCCTTCACCTTCGGGCGGAAATCCTGGAGCAGATCGAACGAGCGCTGGATCAACTGCCCCCCCGGCAGCGCACCGTCTTCGTCATGAAACACGACCAGGGGATGAAGATCAGGGAGATCGCCGGCATTCTAAAAATCGGTGAAGGAACCGTCAAGGCCTACTTGTTTCGGGCCATTGAGAACCTGCGCAGCATCCTGGAACCGTACCATCGAACCGGTTAGCGAGTAATCAACGACGCAATGAACGTAACGATAATTGAAGATCATCATGGACTGTCGCGAATTTGAAAAGCTATACTGGCTGCGCGCCTACGGTGAAGCCATCCCCGGAGGGGAAGACGGCTTCCTGACGCACCTCAAGACCTGTCCGAGGTGCCAGGCGCGGAAGGCGGAATGGGATGGCCTTCAGAGTATACTGGGAAACCGAACGTCACCCGTTCCCAAGCCGGAAGCGCTGGCTCGGGCGAGAGAAAAGCTGTCAGTCAGGTTGCGATCCGGGGAATTCCATCGGGAACGCACATCTCTCTGGGAGGGCCTGTTGGGACGGCTTCGATGGGAATTGAAACCTGCCTGGCAACCTGCGCTGGCTCTGGGCATGCTTCTTGTAGGTATTCTAATCGGACGAATCGTGTTTTACGCGCCTGTAGCAGAGACGACCAAACCGCCTACTCTGGCGACTCAGTACCCGGAAGAGCTGAAACGCTACTTTCTGGCCGAAAATGTCCTGGAAGGCGCTTCGCAAATCGAGGACCTCAGAGTGCGTCCCTTAGAGCCTGAAACCGGATTGGTGGAAGTCAGCTTTTTAGGCACAAAGGAATACCAGATCCAGGGCTCTCCAGAGGACGATCTTATTCGCGGGTTGCTCTCCTGGGCGGTCAAAAACGAAGAGAACTCCGGCGCCCGGCTGCAGTCGGTCGAGGAGCTCGGTAGGGCATCGCATCTGAGCCCAAAGGCCAAGGAGGTTCTGGCGTACGCTCTGATCCATGACCAGAACGACGGCGTCAGGCTCAAAGCCTTAGAAGCTCTGAGCAGCGCACCCCGTGATCCACTATCGGAACAGGCGATTCTGAACGCCTTGCTGAAAGATCCCAACCCGGCGGTGAGAATAGGGGCCATCGACGCGCTCCTTTCGGAACCCATTCCGGAAAAATCGGAAACGCTGGTGCTGCAGCTGGCTGAAGCGGATTCCAACGATTACGTTCGCATGCGCGCTCGCCAGGCCATCCGGCGGTCCAACTTCAGCTTTGATATGATTAATCTAAGAAGGTAAAAACCTGTAAGATTGGAATTGATGCTGCTGATACATAAATGGAGATACAATACCATGATCACCAAGAAATTCACAAGCATGACCTGCCTGAGCATCCTGCTCTTAGCAACCCTTTCATTCGCCCAGGTGGATTTGAAGAAGGAAAGGGGCGGCTATTCGGCGACGTTCATTGAAAAATTCGACGTTTCCCCCGGGGGGAAATTGGTAATGAAAGAACTGATCGGCGACGTTACAATAATCGGCGGAAGCAGCGGTCAGGTTGAACTGATCCAGAATTTCTTCTTAGACGTGGACACGGAAAAAGAAGCGGAAAGCGCCTTCCAAAAATATCGCGCTGACGTGACCAAACAAGGCAACACCGTCAGAGTCGTGGGGCCGGAGAGATCACGGCGCCGCTATGTTGACATTTCTTATGAAGTCAGCGTCCCCCAAGAATTCAACGTGGACGTTGAGACCATGGGTGGTGAAATGACCTTGAAGAATCTCATCGGTGAAGCCATTCTTGAGACTCTGGGCGGAGATATTGAAGTAAAAGACGTTGTTGGGGATCAGGAGTTCTCTACTGCAGGTGGCGAAATCACTGCTAATAACGTCGAAGGATCCATCTTGATGGAGACCTCTGGGGGCGACCTGGAGCTGAAAGATGCCCGTAAAGGAGTTTTCAGATTGAAGACCTCCGGTGGTGAAATCGTCCTCTTAGGGGTACAGGGGAACGTGGATGCTTCAACCTCGGGTGGAGACATTGAGGCGAGAAACGTAACCGGAGACCTCGATCTGTCCACATCCGGTGGGGATATTTCATTGCAAGAAGTGGTCGGAAAATCCCATTCGGCAGGCACCTCCGGCGGAGACGTCGAGGCTCGCACCGTGACCGGCGACGTTGAATTAAAGACTTCGGGAGGCGACGTGGAAGCTTTCGGAATTCAAGGAAATTTCTATGGACGGACCTCGGGAGGCGATATTGAGGTCAACCGGGTCTCCGGCGACGCGGAAGTCTCCACGGCAGGCGGCTCTCTGGAGCTCGAATCTGTGGGTGGGCGGCTGCAGGGAAAAACGTCCGGTGGGGACATACGCGCCCGCGTTGATAAGGGCATGAAACTGAAGAGCCCCATCAAGCTCAGCACCTCCGGTGGGGAAATCATCCTCAAGCTCCCATCTGACGTCAAAGCCACGATTGAAGCGGTCATTAGGATAGACGATCCCTTCGCCGATTATACCGTGCGCAGCGATTTCAAACTGAAGATCGTAGAAGAAGAGGCCAAAGGACGGCGCGGTCGAAGAACCATATACGCCACCGGCGATATCAACGGGGGCGGTCCGCTGATTGATCTCAGCACCGCTGAAGGCGACATTATCATTGAGAAGACGAATTAGATCAGTGAAAATGGATCACCCGCACTTTCAAGACCAGGGCAGAAAAATCATCACCCAAAAATCAGGTGGCATCATGAAAGCCAAATGGATCATCCCGGTCATCAGCCTGTTGCTGATCCTCCCCGCGAAAGCCGGAGCGAGAGACCAATATGATACTCTGGAAAGAATCATAGCTTACGAAAAAATTGATGAACTGCAGGTTGATATCGAAATCGGTATCGCCGACTTGACCATCGGTCAGGCAAAAGAAAACAATCTGCTTGAAGCTGACATCCGCTACAACGTGCGGCGCGGCGAACCGAAAATCAGCTTCAGAAAATCCGGTAAAGTGGGCTATCTAACCATTGAATCCGGGGATAAAAGGAAAGATTACGATGAAGATCGCGATAAAATGAGTGATGAGAATTGGGAACTACTCTTCACTCCTAAAGTCCCCACCCACTTCGACATTGAGATCGGTCTGGTGGACGCCGAGATTGACCTGTCCGGCCTGAAAGTCATCGGTTTTGAAATCAGCGGAGGGCTTTCGGATATCCAACTCGTCTTCAATGAGCCTAACAAAGAAGAGATTGACGAAATGAGCATTGAAATCGGGCTCGGCGAATTCACCGGCAGGAAACTGGCCAACGCCAATTTCCACCAACTGAAACTGGAAAACGGCTTGGGTGAAGTATCGCTGGATCTGAGCGGCGAATGGCGCATACCGGAGGTTGAACTGAATCTGGAAGTCGGCCTGGGCAGCGCGCGAGTTGAAATCCCCGAAGCGATCGGGATTGAGGTCTATAAGGGGGACAATTTCCTCTCTTCGGTGGACCTGGATCGCAGCATCCAGAAAGTGCGCAAAGGCGTCTTCCGCACCTCCAATTGGGATGACGCCAAACGCCGCGTCACTATTGATGCCGAAGTGGGTTTGGGAAGCATTAAGGTGAAAATTGTGGATTAAGATAGAAGGGGGTATCTTGGATCGTTCATTCTACAAAGAAATTCTAAATCCTCTCTATATGCGAAAATATCTCAGAGGTAGAAACTTAGAAATGGCGCATGTTAACTGCGCCATTTTTTTGCTATAGGAGCCAGCCAACAAGTTCCCTCATTTTCGGCACTTTCCCCGTCGAGACCACCTTGCCGTTTACGACGACTCCGGGCGTCATCAAAACTCCTCTGGAAGCGATCTCACCGGGATTGGTGATTTTCTCAATTGTGAAATCCGCACCTTCTCCCCACCCCAGGCTCTGAGCCGCTTTGCGCACTTCTTCTTCCGTCTTCTGACATTTGGGACACCCCACGCCCAGTATTTCGATCTTCTTCATTTTGTTCTCCCACAATTCCTTATTTCTCTTTTCCGTTATTCAGATGAAAACCTCCCGTCCGCCTCTCCCCAATCCCGGTCGGCCCGATCCAGCCATCCCGCCTTTGCATTCGGATGACTGTCCATCCTGGGGACGTAAGGCTTGACATCCAGGAGAGGCGTACCGTCCAGCATATCCACGTCTGCAACCTGGAGCATTCCGGCCGCTTCATCAACCTTCAACAGCCTCACGCAAGACAACCCGATGGAATTGGGCCGGCTCGGCGCACGGGTGGAAAAAAGACCTCTTTCGACGACGTCCCGATAGGGGATCACTTTCAAGTGGTAGGATTTGGCTTTATGGCACCAGAAGAGCAGCCAGATTCGGTCGAAACCCTGCAGATCCGCCAGCGCCTGGCGGTATTCTTGGAAGATTTCGATTTTTCCTTCTATGCCTTGCGCCGCACAGGGTTGGACGGGCGTTCCCTTTTGTTCTTTATGCGGTGTATGAATAACGCCGATGGGATGAAGAGTTATGGCATCCATGTTTTTCCCATTGATAATGGACTTTTTCAGTGCGTTTATTAAGTTATCGCCCCGAAAATCAGCCCCCCCACGGTTGACAGGATCACGACAATGAGTACATAAGCCGCGGTTCGCGCAAATCCCATCACCCGGCCGATGACGATCATGTTGGGCAGCGAGAGCGAGGGGCCAGCTAACAGCAGCGTCAGGGCCGGCCCCTTCCCCATCCCCAGATCCAGGAGCGCTTTGACGATGGGCACTTCCGTCAACGTCGAGAAGTACATCAGCGCCCCGAAAACCGAGGCCAGCAGGTTATTCCAGATGGAGTTGCCTCCCACCCAGGCTTTCACCGTTGCTTCGGGCAGCAGCGCTTTTGCTATCCCGGCGACGAAGACTCCAACCAGAAGGATAGGCGCGATTTTCCAGGCCAGTTTCCAGGTTTCCCGCATCCAGTCGGCCACTTCCGAGCCGGAATACCAGCGAACGACCATAACGAGGGTTATAATCAGAAACATCGCCGCCAATACGGCGGGCAGCCATCGCCCGGAGAAGGTCAGCATGCCCAGACCGCCCCCTGCCAAATTCAGCTTGATCACCAAGCCGATGGAAGAGGCCGACACCAGGAACAACACCATGGCGGCAAAGTAGGGAATCACCTGCCTTAAGGGGTGTCTGCGTTGATCATCAGCCAATACAAGATCGCCGTCGTTCTGATGCAGTTTCTCCTCCTGCCGCCGGAAAAGCGCCGCCATAACCAAACCGATTAAGATCGAGAAGCCGATGGCTCCAACGCCGCGAGCCAGACCGATATCCAATCCCAGCAACTGCGCAGAGTAGATAATGGCCAGCACGTTGATGGCGGGCCCTGAATAGAGGAAGGTCACCGCCGGCCCCAATCCGGCGCCGCGTTGGCGGATGCCGGCGAAAAGCGGCAATATCGTGCATGAGCAGACTGCCAGAATCGCTCCGGATACTGATGCTACGGCGTAGGCCAGCGTTTTCTTCGCCCTGGCGCCGAAGTACTTGACCACCGCCGCCTGACTGACGAAAACGGCGATGGCACCGGCGATGAAGAATGCCGGAACCAGACAACTGAGAACGTGAGCGGACAGGTATTCGGTCAGCGCCTGCCAGCCGCTATTTACAAAAACCATTCAGGTTAACCTTTATCTTCCAACTTGAGCAAATTCACGATCATTTCTACGGTAGGTGCACCGGAAAATCCTTTTCCTGTATCGTAAACGCGTCACGTACCTCCTTGACTATCTCCTCCCGGAGAAAAAGCGTCTTTCCCGTTTACCAGAATCGTCGGCGAACCATATTTCTTGTACTCTTCTGAAATGTGGGGGGAATCCAGATCAACTTCTTTCCAAGTCGGTGCCAATCCCATTTGCCTATAAGCTTCCGCCAGGTTGTCTCGGGCTACCTCAGCGCTTCCGCAATTGCATCCGGTTAATAGTTCTACCTTCATTTTGGCTCCTGTGTTAAGCTCCATGATCGCGAATTGTACTATTACACTTCCGTCTTTCGCAACTCTTTACCACACAAAATATGACGTAGAAAAGATCTGAAGCGTTAGAAATTGATTTTCGGATCAGCCAGCGATTCGGCGGATTTATGAAAATGCGGATATTGGTTCCGCTTTACTATCGAACGTTCTATTTCTGTCATTTGACAATATCATGTACTAAAGGAATTATTGCGTCTTTTAACTCCTCATATTGGGGAAATGCGGAAATATATCGAATAATGCCGTCCTTGTCAATGATAAACACCATCGGCAGGGTGATGAGCTGGTAGTCTCTGGCGATTCCTGTGTTTCGCCCCTCCAGCACCTGGTACTCGATATTATTACCCTTCATCTCTGCCAGAACGCGCCTGGGCGGATTGATGACGTTGACCGAAAGCACCTTTAACAAAGACCCATGCTCTGCCTGAACCTCCTCGAGATTGGGATACATCTGAGGAAGTAATTCCGATTGAAGACGGTTCAGTTGAGGCACGACTTTACGGCATCTCCCGGCGCATACCTTCCAGAATTGGAGAACGACAACTTGCCCTTTAAAATCGGATAGACAAACTTCCTGGCCGGTGGAAACATCGGGCAATGTGAAGTCGGGGGCTGGATCACCATCATTCAGCCTGGCGAACGCACTGGTTGAAACGATGCACAAGAGCGCTATGACAACTTTCGAGAATTTCTTCATTCCATTACCCCGCATTTTCTTGGAAGTATTTTTTCTTAAAAAACAGCGCCACATTAACCAGGCTGATCAAGACCGGCACTTCCACTAACGGCCCGATGACCGCGGCGAAGGCTTCACCGGAATGAATGCCGAAGACGGCGACCGCCACGGCGATGGCCAATTCGAAGTTGTTCGAAGCCGCCGTGAACGATAATGAGGCTGATTTGGGGTAATCGGCTCCGGCCTTTTTGCTGAGGAAGAAGGCCACCAG
>CAZHMN010000047.1:0-15051 GCA_964533705.1 uncultured bacterium | reverse complement strand
CCGCCAGCAAGATCGTTCCAGACGATCACCATAGCGATGCAGCGAGCCAGGCCGATCAGGATCAGACCGGTCATGTAATGGGGGTGAGCCGGCAGCAGCAGGATCGCCAGGAAGAACATCAGCACTGGCCCGATCAGCCAATTAAGCACGAGAGAGAGACTCAAAACTTTGGTATTACGAAAACGTTCCCCAACTCTTCGTAACGAACCTTGGCCAGGGGCGGATACATCATCAGGATAAGCCCAAGCGCGATGGGGATGGACGTGGTGCCGACCGAAAGCCTGGTGATGGCGTTCGTCACGATCGGTGCGAAGGCTCCCAAACCAACGCCAAGAGCCATCGCCAGAAAGATCCACAGGGTCAGGAAGCGGTCCAAAAATGACAGCTTTTTGATAGTTCCATCGGACATGATTAGTTCCCCACAAAGGCTTAGACGTTAATATAAAGAATATATAAACCCGCCAGTGCAACCAGAACGACGGCGGCGATCAGGGCAAAGTATGCAACTGCGATGATACAGTTTTTCATGATATATTGCTCCGTTAGAATATGATTTGATATCGTTCTTATTTGTGATAGCAGGCGATACCGTTCTTGATAAAGGAAGCCTACAACGCTCCGACGAAGAGCTTAATGGCAACCCCCAGTAAAACCACCGCGTAGAGCTGCTTCACCCATTTTGTCTTGGCTTTCCCGGACATAAACGATCCGCCTAACTGGGATCCTATGATAACTGCAGTTACCACCATAGCTGTAAACAGCACGTTGAAGTGACCCTCAGCGACATGCCCCAGATACCCGGAAAGCGACGAAAAAGTAACGACATAAGCCGTCGTAGCTGCAGCTTCCTTGGTGCGATACCCGAGCCACATCAGGATCGGCGCTATGATGAAACCGCCTCCCAGCCCCAATAATCCCCCGCTAAATCCGGCGAAAGTGCCGACGCACATTCCGATGACAGCGCGTTTCCCCGCGCCAATTTTATGCGCCGGCTCAGCTTGCATCGCGAAGACCGTCATGCGGACTGACGCCAGGAAGACCATCACAGCGAAAAGAATCATCAGCGTGTCGACCGAAACGAAACGACTGGAATATGCCCCGACTGGTGCCGCGATAAAAGCTGTCACCGCCATCGCGGAACCGCCCTTCCAATCCACCAACTTTTTGCGCGAATAGGGGATCAGGGCAAAAAGTGTGTTCAATCCATTCAGAAGCAGTCCCAGGGGGATCGCGACTTCTTTGACCGAGAACCCTGCCCACTTAAGTACCGGGACATATATCATCCCTCCTCCCAGCCCCAGCATGGCGAAGAGGAAGGATGCTATCATAATTATTAGCGCGACCAGAGTGTACAGCATTTCAACCTGGTAATCTAATTGCTGGACTATACTTTCTTGGGCTGATAGTGGCTTTCGAAACAGGGAATGCAAACTTTCTTGCCGTCTACAAGCCGCGTGGTGTTTTCAAAAACGATCTCACCGCAGCGATCGCATTCGTACCAGGTAAAGGTTCCCTTAGGATCGTGCTCATCGCTGTCGAACACATCACTAATCTGGAAAAGCTCCTCATCATCCACGCTGAGCACTTTTTCGATCAGGGGCTCTGTTACCTCGGGATCAATATCCCTGGGTTCCACACCCTGCTGACGCAGCTTCACGAATTCGGAAGCAAGGGCTTTCTTCTGAAATTCCGGTTTAAGCAGAACCCGGACGGCGCGGTGGCTATTCACGTCAACTAAGACAATTGCGGTTTTTCCGTAGTTTTTCTTGATTGCGTTCGATTTACCATAGGTACACCCGGTGGCGGACATGACACCATCGAGGAAGCAGCCCATAGCATGGGCGGGACCGTTTTCGCAGATCAGGTACAATTCTTTATTGCTGGCGCGTGCTACTCCCAGCTTATTCAGCGCTGCCAGCCCAGCGCGATAGCCCAGCGGGTTTGCCGGGCATTTATGACCGTGAAATTCATAAACCCATTCAGGAATGTTATTCATGATTCTATCTCCTTTATCAGTTTGGATTTGATTGATTGACCAGGTGAAAATGTATTATTCTAAATCCTCACCTCTCCACTTCTCTGCAAATGCGATAATGATATCTGTCCGCTTCTTTAAAGCAATTCCTTTAAAAATAATTGAAGCCCGACTAGAATTAGAACAACAGCAAAGATGATTTTCAGGGTTTCCCCTTTCATTTTTTCCGCCATTAACCGGGATCCTAACTGCGATCCTACTACTGCTGCTGCGGCACCAACCAAGCCTAGCTTCCATTCAGTTTGTATCATCACAGCATGCCCTAAAAATCCACTCAAGCTGGAAAAAGTCACTATAAAAGAAGAAGTAGCAGCAGCTCGTTTGGGAGCAAAGCCGATAAGCAGTAAGACGGGAACCACAAAAGAACCTCCGCCGCGCCCCAGTAGGCCTACTGTCAACCCAATGGTTGATCCCGCTATCATGCCAATGATAATTTTCTGTTGCCGGTTAAAATCCTTATGTGTTGGTTTCCAGCCGACCAGGGTTTGCACCGCAACGACGATCAGCAGGAGAGCAAAAATGATAATGATCGCTTTCACCGACACAAATTTTGTGAAGTAGGCGCCTAAAAATGGGAATATCAGCATCGTTATAATGAAGGGCACACCAGCCGTTACGTTTACTAATTTACGGCGCAGATATGAGCTGGCAGCCGATAATTGAGTCGTGAAATTCAGCAGCAGACTTAAGGGAACAGCTTCCGTTTTCAAGTCCATTCCCAACCAGTAAAAGATAGGCACATATAGCTGCCCGCCACCGAGACCCAACATGGAAAAGAGGAAGGAAACCGCTAATACCAAAGCGAAAACAAAAATATAAATGGTATAATCCATAAGGTGTCCTCCTGAGATTACACGTTCACGTATAAAATGTACAATCCCGCTAACGCAACCAACGCGCCCGAAATCCTCTTCGCCCATAACGAGAAATCAGCCACGCCCTTAGATGCCACAAAGGACTCCACGAAGCCGGTGATAACACCCGCCAGGATAATCAAAGCGCAATGGCCGACGGCATAGACGAAGAGCAGCACCGTCCCATAAACGATCCGCCTAACTGGGATCCTATGATAACTGCGCCAACCAGTATCACTAGGGTCAGGTTTCCGACCGGTTAACGCAACTTTATCTATTGCCCCTATTCACGGATGCATGGATTTGGGGTTGCATATAGTATCGCGCATTACCCAGATGCCGGGCTTCTGCCAGTACTTCGCGCAAGTACCTCGTCGGGGATTTGTTCAACCCGTGATAGTGCCATAAGAGGTAAAGTCTGGCTAAGCTGAGCTTCCACCGGGAATATGATCTCCGCCATAGATGTGCCAACTCTCGGTAAAACCGATCCAATGGCAAACGAGTGGGCACAACTGCATGGAGCACGTCGAAGAGTTCATAGTCAGACGTGATCAGCTTTTCCTTGTCTTCTTCATATAGTATCGTTCCAGGCAGTGGGGTGAGCACTGTGAAGAATGGGGACTTCAACTTCAGGCGCCGCACGTAGGATCGAAGAGTTTTAAAATCCTTTAGGTCGTAATCAGTATCTACGATAAATGACGCAATGGGTTCGATCCCCTCATTTCGCAGAATCTGCAAAGCCCTCTCGTTGTTTTCTACGGTATTCTGCTTTTCCAAAGCATCTAAATCATCCTGGGTCGGCTTCTCAAACCCGATGAAGACGCTGTATAGTCCCACCTCTTTCCATATCGCTATCAGATCCGGATTCCTCACAATTGCATCGCTGCGCGCTTGCAGGGTGTATTTTTTCCTGATTCCTTTTTCCCGAATCAGACCAGCAATCTCGCGGCTTCTTCTGACGTCTGACAGAAAATTATCATCCGTAAAGAAGACGTGGGGTTCTTTCACAGCAGCCAGATCTTCAATCACCCGTGATGGGCTCTTGGAACGCACCTTCTTTTGGTAGAAATTCCAGACCGAACAAAAACGACAGCGGTAAGGACATCCTCTGGTTGTTTCCACAGAAGCGGTCGGGTAATTCTTCAAGAGATAGTAATGCCTGCGATAGGGTTCTGTCAGAGACCGGACCGGGAGGGGCAGCATATCGAGATCTTCGATCATTCGCCTCTGTGGGGTAAGGAACTGTCCTTCCGGGTGATTGATTATTAATCCCGGAATTCGCCTGATATCGCCGCCCATCTCCAAACATTCAGCCAGCTCTTGCAGCGTTATTTCTCCTTCTCCAACTGCGATCGCGTCTATTGCTGCATGGTTAAAATCTGCCGGCTGCAGAGAAGGGTGATGCCCACCCACGATGACGAAAGCATCAGGATCAACGTTTTTGACGGTCTTAGCTGCATTGATTGCCCTGTAGATATCTACCGTGAACGAAGAGCTAATTCCCACCAAGTGAGGTTTAAAATCCTGCACCAAACTATCTAATCCTCTACTCTCGAGGCGCAAATCCACCAGGGCAACTTCATGCCGGCTCTGCAGCGCCCCGGCAATCATCTCCAGTCCCAAGGGTTCGACTTGAGCGGAGCGCTGCAAACCTCGGGTCCGATCCTGAGCAGGATAGACGAGTAGAATTCGCATGTCAGACCCTCCTATGGCATTAAAGCACTGGCAGCTTCTAACTGCCTGGCGGTTTGTCTAACCTTACGATTCTCCTCCAGATATTCTCGTTCCCAGATAGGGTCGAAAAGCTTTTTTAATTCAGCATCATAGGCAACCATCCCTTTTAAGTATGCTTCATCCTCGAGTGCATCTGCCGCATTTGAGTCTTCAGGTTCAGGGAGGTAACGAGCTATTAGTTTTCTCGCCACGGTGTAGTGGTCGCGGATGGAACAGGGAAGCAGGATATTGCCATGTTTTCCTGATTCAGCTTTCCCCGCAGCGTAATCGCGCTGCCAGTTGCGAATTGCCCGGAAGTATGGCAACTCGTAAAGATCATCCAACGTTCCTCCGTTTTGATAAAGCTCGTTCACGTTTGCGGCAGCGTAAGGCACAAAAGCACAGGGCGTGACCTTTCCATTCCAATCAATGTACAAGTATCCGCCGCCGCCATGTTGCCCCCCGGCAATGCAGCCATTGGTGACTGTCCCGGAATTCCAGAAATCCGCCAGCATTATCTTCCTCTCGCGAACAATCTGCCAGGTGCGCCGCCACATCTTTAAGCGCTGCTGCGGGGTAACCATCAGATCGAGTGTGTAACTGTGACCGATGGGCATATACTGGAAAATCCAGCCGTAGATAGCCCCCTGCTCCTCGAAGAGAAAATCAATGAACTCCTCCGAAAGGATCTCTTCAGCATTTTTTCGGGTCGCCGTCATGGAAACCCCAAAAGGCAAGCCGACTCTGCGAAGGATATTCATCGCTTTCAGGATTTTCCCAAAGACGCCTTTTCCGCGGCGGGCGTCAGTCGAAGCTGCGAATCCTTCAATGGAAATTGCGGGACTCAGATTCCCCGCTTCCGCCATCCGTTCCGCCGTCCGGTCGTTAATCAGGGTCCCGTTTGTGTACATCATGAAAAAACTGTCAGAGTGCTGATGTACAAAATCCAGTAAATCCTTACCATGCGACCGGTAGGTTAGCGGTTCACCGCCGGAGATCGTGAAAAAACGGATCCCCCAGAGATTTTCAGCTTCGGTCACGATGCGGTTTAAGATATCCCAGTCCAGATGTTCCTTTCCTGTCCACGAATTTGCGTAACAACCTGTGCATTTGAGATTACAACTCTTGGTGGGGCTGATTACCAAGAAACCAGGCGGAGGTTGACCTTTATGCATTCTTCGAAATCGCTCAACTGCAGATCTGGCTTCTCGATCTTGACTGAAAACCACATTTGTCAGGAATGTATTGATGAGGCGGTGGAGAATGCTGGGAGATATAAGTTTTTTCTCCAGAGCTCGTTCAGCTGAATTCAGCAGAGCCGAAATCATGTCTGCTTTATCCCGCTGCACACCGGGCAGAAACTCGGGTTTTGCGACGGCTTCCATTTGAGCTATGATTCTCTTCTCAATCTCCTTCATCGCCACGCGGCGCAGTGTACTGCTGTACAGAGCCCGTACGACCAGCGGTGAAATGACGCGAAGGCTGCCTTTCGACAGGTGCTCAATGAAAGCCTCCTTGAAATACCTTTCGCTAACATTCATTGCAAGTCTCCTTCTTTATTTTCGGGCTTTTTCCTAATGGATGAAAAAGGGGCGTTTCCCCCTTGTATCATCCAATTTATAAAGGAGAACAGCAGGTTCAGCGAGAAATAATGCCGATACAACAAATTTATTTATCCTAAGACAGCTCTTTGAGTATTAGTTGAATTCCGACCAAAAAAGACCACTGCAGAGACAATAATATAAATGGTAAGGGTGTAGTCCATAAGTTGCCCCAGTTTAATTAAACATTCAAATATAAAATGTACACGCCAGCCAGCGCAACCAGCACCCCTGATACCCGTTTTGCCCACAGCGAGAAATTTGCCACGCCTTTCGATGCCACAAAGGACTCCACAAAGCCGGTGATAACACCCGCCAGGATAATCAAAGCGCAGTGGCCGACGGCATAGACAAAAAGCAGCACGGTTCCATAGATAACCTGTCCCTGTGTCGCCACAAAGGTTAGAATCAAAACCAGCACCGGCGTGGCACAGGGCGATGAAACGACGCCGAAGAGCAGACCCAGCAGAAAAGCACCTAAAGCCCCGCGTTTCTTCGTCTGCATCTTGGAGGCGATGGGTAATCGGATTTCAAAAACACCCATCAGGGAAAGTCCCATGAAAATGGCAATCGCGGCGACGATCCAGTACCAAAACTTGCCGACGTCGCCCATCAGCCGCCCCAGCAACGCCGCCATGGCGCCCAGGATCGTGAAGGTGAGCGATAATCCCAGCGCAAAGAGCAGCGAATAGACCAGAGCTTTTCTTCGATCCCCCTGACTGTGCCCGCCCACGTAACCGATGACCATGGGCATGATGGCCAGCACGCAGGGCGATGATGCCGACAGCAATCCTCCCGCGAAAACGGCTGCTATGGCAATAATTGGATTCCCCTGAAGGTACTGTTCGATGCCTTCCATCAACGACTGACTCCCATCTGATCCAGAACCGTCAGGACCTCCTCTTTCGGTAAGTATCCCTCATGGCGGAAGAATTCATTTCCTTCGGCGTCTAAAAATATTTGTGTGGGAATGACCCGAATGCGGTATTGCCGAGCCGGCGTGGGATCTTTCCTCACGTCGTAAAACTCGACGGATAAGCGCCCGATATATTCCTCTCTGAGGTCTTCGATAATTGGAGCCATCATGTCGCAGGGGCGGCAGCCCACGCTGCCCAGTTCTAACATGCGGGGTAGAATTCTCTCTTTTTCATCAAAGCGGGAAGTGACCCTGACCTCTTCTGCACCAGAGGTTACCTCTACCGTATCACAAATCGTCTCATCCGCCTGCGGTTTTCTCACGAGATCAGTTTGGGAATCAGACCTCTCAGGCTCTGCTTTAAAAAGAATAACCGCCAGTACCACCATAACGACCAGGGCGAGAATGGTCCATCGGAGCCAGGATTTCATAATAGCCTCAAAGTTTTGTTTTCATGGAATTTGAACGGTGCATTCCTGCATGTTGATGTATTCATCAGGCGAAAAAATTTACAATGCCCCAGCGGTTAATCGTGCCCTCTCCTGCGCGGATGATCTCAAGATGTCATCGGCCAATTCGAGGATTTTGAACACCCTCGGTTCGCTGATCCAGTAATAGATGGACACTCCCTCCCTACGGGAATCCAGCAGACCCGCTTCTCTCATCTTCACAAGATGGCGGCTGATGACGGATGGATCCTCCTGCATGCTGGGATTGATTTTGCAGGCGCACTTTTCGCCTTCTTGAAGGAAGTAGAGGATTTTCAGCCGGGTGGGCTGTGCCAATACCGTCAACAGCGCGGCTTCCAGTTCAACTTTCTTGGGATCAACCATGGCAATTCCTGCATTATTGCGCAACGATGCAATATTATAACAAAAAAATTCTTCTATGTCAAGTCAAACTCTATCTTTTTCGCGAGACAAAAGCCCGGACATTCCTGCAGGGACCACTGCGTGGCGAGCTGTCCGGGCCAACCGGGAAAGGAAAAAAGAATCTGAATCGCAGATTAAACAGATTACACGGATTTCACGGATTTTTTCGCGTAGGGGTCGGCCTCGTGCCGACCCGGAAGGCAAATCAGTGGACATCAAGATCAAAAAATATTTCCCGGTGGCACGGGATCAAAATTAAAAACCCACCCCCAACAGGGTGGGTTCTTGCATCGTCATTTCATGAAACAGCCTTATTACTTCCTCACGCCCACCGGATCCGCCATAATCCGTCCCACTTCATCCACGTTAAAGGGCTTCTCCAATACTGGAAGAGAGGTTACCCTTCGAATGCGTCCCTCCAGTTCGGCGTAGGAATAGGCAGACATGAAGATCACCGGTAGATCCGGCACCCGCAATCGAGCCCATTCTGCCAGCTCGACTCCCAACAGCGGGCCTAAACGGATATCCACCATCATGAAATCGAACTTTTTGCCATCGAGAAGCTCCAGCGCCTGTTCTGAATTTTCCGCTGCGCAGACCTCATACCCATCCCGGCGCAGTGCAATGGAAAGCGAAACCAGGAATCCGGGATCGTCGTCAGCGATCAACACCCGTGCCATGGGGTTCTCCCTCAAGATTGCTAATTTGAAATTCTGTAATGCAGAAATCGTGCCCGGTCATTCGGTGGGAAATAAACGGGGATTAAAGGAGGATAATCCACTTATTGTTTCTTTTTTAAACCCTTTCACTAACTTCGATGTCGCGCCCTTCCGCCTGGTAGAGGTTCAGCTTACGCCAGAGGGTTGCCTTGGTGATGCCGAGTACCTGCCCGGTTCTCTTGCGGTTACCTCCGCAATCCTCCAGCGTCGAAAGAATGTAGAGTTTTTCCATTTCCTTCAGCGATAGCTTGCGTTTCAGGCCGGTCTCAATCAGGTCGCTGCCCTGACAATGCAGGTGTTCCGGTAAATCCGACATGGTGATGACGCCGTCCTGATCAACGACGACGGCGCGCTCGGTTAAGTTGCGCAGCTCGCGTACGTTCCCCGGCCAGGGGTGTTCGCAGAGTAGTCTCAGGCATTCCTCTGAAATCCGCGGCGGTTCCTTGCCCATTTTGGCAGCAAATTCCACCAAAAAGGTTCTGGCGATTAAGGGGATGTCCTCCTTAATTTCGCGCAACGGTGGCACGGAGATGGGGATGACGTTCAGGCGATAGTAGAGATCCGAACGAAACTGACCTTCCTGGATGGATTTAACCAGGTCGCGGTTGGTGGCGGCCAGAACGCGCACGTCCAGCGTTTCGGTGTGAGTATCTCCCACTTTGCGGCATTCCCCATTTTCCAGAAAGCGCAGCATTTTAACCTGCGCCGACGGGGAGAGTTCGCCCACTTCGTCCAGGAAGAGAGTGCCGCCGTCCGCTTCGCTCAGCAGCCCTTTCTTATCCTTCATGGCCCCCGTGAAAGCGCCGCGCACGTGCCCGAAAAGCTCACTTTCCTGCAGGGTCTCCGGCAGCGCTCCACAGTTGACGATAACCAGGGGTTGATCGGCTCGTTGGGAGTGACGGTGGATTCTCTCAGCGATCAATTCCTTTCCCGTACCGGACTCACCGTAAATCAGCACGGAAGAATCCGACTTGGCGATGCGGTCAACCAGTTGAAGCAGCCGCACAACAGGTGGGGAATTGCCGAGAAACTGGGTGTGCCCGTCCTGTTCCTGTAAGCGTTCTTCAAGTTCTCTGACTTTGCGCCGCATCTGTCCCCATTCCAGGGCGCGCTCCAGGACGATCAGCAGTTGTTCGGGTTGGACCGGCTTCAGAATATAATCAAAAGCGCCGCCTTTAACCGCTTGCACCGCCGTTTCGATAGTTCCATAGGCGGTAATGACCAGGACAACGACCTCGGGGTAATGCTGCCTGATCTGCTCGGTGAGCCAGATACCGTCGTTATCGCCCAGCTTTAAATCGCTGATGACGAGATCAACGTTCCTCTGCCTCAGGTAACCCAGAGCTTCATCAGCATCGTAAACGCCTTCCGCCTTGAACCCCTCCCTGCGCAGAAGGATCACCAACGAATCCGTCTGGCTCACTTCATCATCGACAACGAGAATCCTGATTATCCGGTTTTCCATATTTTAGCTCAGGTCCTTCTGACCAGCCGGCAGCCAAACCGTAAAAACGCTTCCTTTTCCTTCACATGATTTGACAGTCACGTCTCCACCGTGGGCGCGAATGGTGCTTTTCACCATAGCCAAACCCAATCCGCTGCCTCGAGCTTTCCGGGTGAAAAATGGTTCAAAGATCTGCTCCCGATCCTCTTCAGGTATGCCAACACCGTCATCGGCAACGGTGATCTTCACCCCCTCCCTGCCTTTTCTCATCGAAAGCTTGAGCTCCAGATGAATTTTACCCCGCCCGCGAGTTGCTTCCAGCGCGTTGCGTATCAGGTTCCAGAGCACCTGCTGCATACGATCCCGATCCACTTCGATGGCGGGAAGCCTTTCCGGGATATCAACCTGAATTTCAACACCTGGTCCACAGAGGCTGTCTCGTTTGGCCAGAAACAGGACGTCCTCGACCAATTGCTTAAAATCAACCGGCGTGAAATTATGGGGCGGTGGATGGGCGAAGGTCAAGAAGTCATTGATGGTCTGCCGCAAGCGCGCCGATTCCTGAACGATAATCTCCATCAGCTTTAAATCTTCTCCCTCCAGAATCAAATCTCTCGATAATACCGCAGCCGAGTTGGAAATTGCACCCAACGGATTGCGAATCTCATGAGCGATCCCAGCGACCATCTTTCCAATAGCGGCGAGTGTCTCTTTCTCCTTTAATTCGCGAGCGCGTTCCTGCACTTTCTGTTCGAGTTCGTCCCGTTCCCGGCGCAATGTGTCCTGCAAAGCCTTAACGCGGAGCAACACCCTTAACCTGGCGATGAGTTCCTGCGTATCTACCGGCTTCATCAGAAAATCATCTCCCCCCTCTTCCAGACAGCGAGCCCGGAACTGTGCCTGAGCACCAACTGCTGTTAGAAACAGGATGGGGATGTTAGCCAGATCATCGGAAGCTTTCAATTCCCGGCAGATCTGCGGCCCGTCGGCATCGGGCATGTACACGTCCAGCATGATAACGTCAGGTTTTTCCTGCCTGGCGACGTCAAACGTTCTTCTCCCCTCTTCGAGAAGGATCACGTCGTACCCCGCCTTCAGCCGCAGGATTTCACCGGTCACCTGGAGAAAATCCTGATTGTCGTCCACCAAGAGAATCTTCGGTGTCGGTTGAGCCGCCATTTGATTTAATCTCAAGATATTAATCACCGATACGAGACAGAGACAATTTATCACCGATCGAGAGTTGAGTCAAGCTGATTGACCCCGTTTTTAGGGGGCTTGAAGATGTGACGTGAAACACCGGAAATTACGTCGCATTTAGGTATATTTCATGAGAGGTAACTCGGAGTGCCGGGAGAGGAGGACTAAATATGAGTCTCGAACAGACATTGAAAGACAATAACCACTTTCAGGTTTTCTCTTTGGCTTTGATGATGGTCGCCAAGTCCAGCCGCCTGCTATTGGAAGGGGGAGCCAATCCCGAAGCGATAAAACATATCAATAAGGCTGTGGAATTGATTTCCAAGCAACTTGACAGCGCCGCGGTTCGCCTAGAAACCGAACTCTACGCCGTAAAAAACGTCAACGACCTATTCAAAAAAATGAACATCCCAAAAATCAATTGAGCGAGCGAACATAATCCCTTTGAGAACTAATCTCCAGCCCCGCCTACGCACAATTTTAGACCACCTAACTGCCTCCTGTCAGTCAACATTAATTCCCATCTGATTTAAGCCTCAACTGAAAAAGCACTTGCTTTTGACCGCCTCATTCTTTATATTCGGTGATTATCCTTTTCTACTCTGCAGCTTCATATATACAATCATATTCTAACTGTCACCTGCCACAATTATCGGCCGACCGCATGATGAATGCAAACTCGCTGGGCGAAGCAATAGCCCAGAGCTGTGCTGCGCACGCGGAAAAGACCGCTCTGATGTACAAGTCTGATGGCGCCTACCGGAGTATAACTTACCAGGAGTTAGGTCTGTCGGCTTCCGCCGTGGCGATCGAACTTCTCCAGCAGGGCGTCAATCCCGGTGATCGCATCGCCCTGATCAGCGCCAACCGTCCCGAATGGGCCATGGTTGACATCGCCTGTTTGATGATCGGGGCGGTGCCGGTTCCCATCTATACGAGCTTGAGCGCGGCGCAGGTACAATACATCATCAAGGATTCAGGTGCCAGTCTGCTCTTCGCCGAGAACGAGAGGCTTGCGGCCAAGGCCAGCGATCTGAAATCCAGTGGAGATCTAAAGTCACTCTACCTTTTCGAGCGCGCAGAATCATCGCCCCTTGATGAGACCCACCTGCAAGTCCTGCTCGAACGGAACAAGGGGAAGACCTCTGTCCACGATGATGGCGTTCTAAAACTGCGGCGGAACGTAGAACGGGATCAACTGGCGACCCTGATCTATACTTCAGGCACCACCGGCCTGCCCAAAGGCGTGATGCTGACGCACGGAAATCTGCTGGCCAACATGGAAGGCGTCATGGAAATTCTGGACGTTGGACCGGGCGACGTTATGCTTTCACTGCTACCTTTGGCTCACGTTTTCGAGAGGTTGGCCGGACACTTTCTCCCCCTCTGTCATGGCGCAACCGTCGCCTACGCCCAGTCGCCGCGCACGGTGGCCAAAGAACTGATGGAAGTAAAGCCGACCTTGATGCTCGCCGTACCTCGCTTTTACGAAAAAATGCAGGCACGTATTGAGGAGGCCGGAGCGAAAGGTTCAATCATCAAGCGCAAGATGTTCAACTGGGCAATAAAAACCGGTCGACGCGCTTCTGAACGCACTCACAAGCCCCATACTGGCCTGAGATACCGACTGGCGGATCGGCTGGTTTTCTCCAAATTGAAGGAACGCACCGGTGGCCGTCTTCGCTTTTTCGTTTCGGGCGGAGCGGCGCTCTCGGCTGAAGTGGCGAAATTCTTCTATGCAGCAGGTATCCTAATCATAGAAGGCTACGGCTTGACCGAAGCCAGCCCCATCCTGAACGTCAATCGCCCCGAGAATTTCCGCTTTGGAACAGTGGGGCAGCCGCTGCCCAACGTGGAAATAAAAATCGCCGAGGATGGGGAGATCCTGGCGAGGGGACCCAACGTTATGCGAGGATACTTGAACCTTCCTAAAGAGACGAAGACCTCTCTTTCCGAAGATGGTTTTCTGCGCACGGGAGACCTGGGACGCCTGGAAGAAGACGGTTTTCTGACGATTACGGGCCGTAAAAAGGAAATCATGGTCACCTCCAGCGGTCGGAATATCGCTCCAATGCCGATAGAAAATCTACTCAAGTCCAGCCCTTACATCGCCGAGATTATGCTTATCGCGGACGGCCGACCCTATGTGACCGCTCTGATTGTACCCGATTTCGAGAGGTTCGAAGCCGAGGGAATCGGTGAAGTCAATTCGAGCGGCAGCCTCGATCCGGCCGATTTGGTTCAAAGCAAACAGGTTCTTCGCCTGATTGAGTATGAGATCAGCAGGCTTTCAGCGGGTCTGGCCGAATACGAACGCATCGTGCGATTCACCTTGATGCCCCGTGAATTCAGCATTGAAGAGGGGGAACTCACACCGACCATGAAGATCAAGCGGGATGTTCTGCTGGAGAAATTCGCCGACCTGATTAATGAAATGTATGAAACGAAGGACACCCGGCGCTGAAGCACCGGACTACATAGAGAAAGGCCGCTGAACCGGCCTGCAAATGAGGACAAAAAATAAGTCTCTCATGCTTATCGACTACAAATCCTCCGGCGTCAACCTGGACGCCGCTGATGACTCCTTAAATCGTATTAAAGCCCTGGTGAAATCGGCGCGCACACCGCAGGTCCTTGGCGACGTCGGTCTTTTTGCCGGAGCCTTTCGCCTCCCGGCGGATCAAAAAAAGCACCCTGTTCTTCTGGCCAGCACGGACGGAGTGGGCACTAAGCTGAAGGTCGCCTTTCTGGCGCAGAAATATGACACCGTCGGCGAGGATCTGGTGAATCATTGCGTCAACGACCTGCTGGCCAACGGCGCGGATCCGCTCTTCTTTCTGGATTACTACGGCTGCGGCAAACTTAATCCTTCCGTTCAAGAAGAAGTGGTGAAGGGATTGGTTCGCGCCTGCAAGGCCAACGGCATCGCCCTGTTAGGCGGCGAAACGGCCGAAATGCCCGGCTTTTACCAGGAAGGTGAATTCGACCTGGTGGGCACCATCATCGGCTGGGCGGATAAAGAAGATTTAATCCTCGGCAAGGACATTCAACCCGGTGACGCTGTCCTGGGCTTGCCCTCGGTTGGCTTGCACACCAACGGTTATTCGCTGGCTCGCAAGGCACTGCTGGAAAAAGCCGGGCTGAAATTGGATCAGCTCATCCCCGAATTGGGATGCACCCTGGGGGAAGAGCTGCTGAAAGTTCATCCCAGTTACTTAAATGCGGCGCGATCCATCCGCAAGAAAGTAAAAATAAAGGGGATAGCCCACATCACCGGCGGCGGTATCGAGGGCAATCTTTCCAGGGTCTTACCTGAAGATTGCAGGATGAAGATCAAATACGGTTCCTGGCCCCTCCCCCCTATCTTCGATCTCATCGGGAAACTCGGGCCGGTGGAACCGGAAGAGATGCGCCGTGTGTTCAACATGGGTGTGGGGATGGCCCTGGTGGTGACGAAGGAAGAGGCCAGCGAAATCGAGGAAAAAGAATATGGTGGGTGGAGAGCATTCAAAATGGGAGAAATCGAAGCATTGTAATTATACTTTTCTTCGGAAATGTATCGTTAGATATTCGATAGTGTTACTCAAGTATCATCGAGCTGTACCCAATATAGATAATGAAAACAGATGATAAATATATGAGTCCCATCGCCGTGCTGGGCGCCGGCGGCTGGGGGACCACATTAGCGCTGTTGTTG
>CAZHMN010000046.1:0-23378 GCA_964533705.1 uncultured bacterium | reverse complement strand
AGAAAAACGCCGGTTCGGTGTATTCCGTGAAAACTTCCTTCAATACTCCCACCATCTCACCAAGAGTGCAGTAGGCGTGGGCGCAATCTATGAAATGAGGCATCAGGTTCTCGGTGCCATCGGCGGCTTCGCGTAAAGCCGCGAGTTTCTCTTCTACCGAGACGGGGTCCCGACGCTTGCGCAGATCCTGAAGATTCTTCACCTGACGATCCACCATCTCCTGCGTGATCTTCAGGATGGGAATTTCGAGCACTTCATCCTCATCCACGTATTCATTTACACCCACGATCAATCGTTCGCGCTTGTCTGTCTCCTGCTGGTAGCGGTAGGCGGCAGCGGAGATCTCCTTCTGGGGGAAGCCCTGCTCGATGGCCGGGATCATGCCGCCGAATTCATCAATGCGGCTAAAATACTTTTCCGCTTTTTCCTGGATGCGATCCGTCAGCCATTCGACGAAGTAACTGCCTCCCAGGGGATCAATAGAGTTGGCGACGCCGATCTCTTCGGCCAGAATCTGCTGGGTGCGCAGCGCGATCTTGGCGGCTTTTTCGGAAGGCAACGCCCAGGTTTCGTCCATGGAATTGGTATGTAGCGATTGGGTGCCGCCCAATACGGCCGCCAGCGCCTCCGTAGCGGTGCGGACGATGTTATTCTCGGGCTGTTGTGCGGTCAGGGAGCAGCCTGCGGTCTGGGTGTGGAAGCGGCACAGCCAGGAGCGGGGATCTTTGGCTTTGTATTTGTCTCGCATGGTATGCGCCCAGATCCGGCGTGCGGCGCGAAATTTGGCGATTTCCTCGAAGAAGTCGAGGTGAGAATCGAAGAAGTAAGAGAGCCGGGGAGCGAATTCGTCCACGTCCAGACCGCGCTCCAGAGCGGCCTCGACGTAAGTCATGCCATCCTTTAGGGTGAAGGCCAGCTCCTGAGCGGCGGTAGCTCCGGCTTCGCGTATGTGATAGCCAGAGATGGAAATTGTATTCCACTGCGGCATTTCCCGGGTGCCGAATTCGATGGTGTCCACGATCAGCCGCATGGAAGGTTCGGGCGGGAAAATGAATTCCTTTTGGGCGATGTATTCTTTGAGGATGTCATTCTGAATGGTGCCGCGCAGGCTCTTGCGGTTTGCCCCTTGATTCTCGGCAGCGGCGATGTAGAAGGCCCAGAGAATAGCCGCCGGGCCGTTGATGGTCATGGAGGTGGAGACCTTTTCCAGCGGAATACCATCGAAAAGGGCTTCCATGTCGCGCAGCGAACAGACGGCCACGCCGCACTTGCCCACCTCGCCCTCCGACCAGGGGTCATCGCTGTCGCGCCCCATCAACGTGGGCAGGTCGAAGGCGACCGATAGGCCGGTCTGGCCTTTCTTCAGCAGGAATTTGTACCTTTTGTTGGTGTCTTCGGGCGAACCGTGGCCGGAGAACATGCGCATGGTCCAGAGGCGGCCGCGGTACATGTTATTGTGCACGCCGCGGGTGTAGGGGTATTGACCGGGGAAGCCCAGTTTCTTGAGGTAATCGAAGTCTTCTATATCATCCGGGGTGACCAGCGCGGGGATCTCTTCGCTGGAGGTGGTCATGTAGCGCTGGCGACGGTTTTTGTTTTTCTGTTCGGTCTCTTTTTCCCAGCGCTGCTTTTCGCGTTTGATCAAATCGTTATCATCTGGCATGGTTGTATCCTGATTATTATTTGGGGAGGACAGGCCACTTAGGGGGCTTACGCCCATTCGTGTCTGTCGTGCTTGAATAAACGATAAATCCCGTCAGGCAGGAATGCCTGACCTCCCCTAATTTATTATTGGACTACGCTTTGCTAAACCAAGTTAAATTGCTCATCGGGTTTATGATCGGTTTGATCCCCACGGGCTTTGCCCTCCCCCCTTAATAAGGGGGGCTAGGGGGGATCCAATTCTCCCTGGGGAAGGTCGCACGGTTTGCCCCGCAAGACCTGACGCAACATAAAACCTTTTTCGGATATTTGCTTTTCATTCTGATATGAAGCGGCAGCAAGCTGCCGCTCTACCTTTCATTTCACGAGGTAGAACCGAAGCTTGCTTCGGCCATTGATTGCTTGGGCCATTGGGCTACGCTTTGCTAAACCAAGTTAAATTGCTCACCGGGTTTATGATCGGTTTGATCCCCCCGGGCTTTGGCAAAGCCATCACTACGTGGCGGCCGCCTTTATTTGTCTTGGATTTTGACTTGTTTTTCTATGTTTGCAATCTTGATTTGTGAATTATTTGTCAAAGCTTCCAAAACTGAACACTCAATGGCAAAACCGAAAGTATGGCACTTTGTAATTGCAGTAGCCACCCATTGGGGTGTCAAAGATACAACGGCTTGAACTTCATGACAACAAATATGCCTAAGTCTAAAAACTTCTGCCACCGTTTTGAAAACATCGATATCATGTTGCCTTCCCGACTTTTCAACTTCTGCTGAAATATCCTTGCCAATGATACTGGAAAACGCACTTAAGATCGAATCCAAATCGTTCAGTGGAACTAAATGTGCAAAAATATCTCCAATAGTGACCTTTTTTCTCTCCATGGCAAACACGGAATCTAAACGAAATTTAATATCCTTAAATTCTCGCGCTGCATTGATGCAAAATGGCTCCCCTGAATCTACGAGACAGCCCAATGCATGTCTGGAATAAACTTCAATGTTGGCGACTGAAGCAATTAAAAAATATCGAAGAATTTCAGAGCCTGCAGCAGTATTTTGATCGTCGAGTTGCAAATAATGATAGAACAAGCTTACTAGATCCATATATCTTTGAGTGAATAGATTATATCTATCTGTGGTCTCTGAAAGGCGCTTTTTTTTCTCCGCAATTCGATCTATGAGTTGATTGACTTTTGATGTTCTCATTCTTCTCCTTCTTGATATCATTGCTGGGTTGTGTTACCCTTTTCAACAAGATACATGAATACACTTAGTTGAAGCAATTTGGCTCGCTAGTTCCAACGGCAATCCTAAAGCGTGCCTTCTGCATAATGCGTCGCACTAAATAAGCTTACTTATACAGCTTTCGTATTGCTTCTTTTTTATCCAACCAGATTGCTTCGATCCATACACGCGCATCCAGGTGCCATGTTTCATTGCGAAGGTCTATTGGACCGAATGAGTTTAAATCCCCGCTCACGCTATCACCTGGGAAGAAAAAGCAACCTCCAAGTAGGCCAGCAATAGTAAAGCCCTGTCTTGTACTGATGACAAATTTCTGACAGTATGTTGTTGTTTCGAAGTTATCATTGAATACCTTGACTATCAAACCTTCTTCAGCATAAGTCAGAAATGGCATTCCTACCATGAGAAATAGCACACTAGCACATGCAATCATTTTCATATGAATCCCCTGAACTCGTTTGATCATTTTTATGTTTAGATTGATTTGCGATCTCATCCTTACAAAGTGCTTCTCATTAATAATATAATGCACTTGATACTCTCCTTTCGTAGTCTTGGAGTCAAAAAATTTGCGCTTGCCTCTTTCTTCGTGGGTTTAAAATACTCCGACTACTTCGGTTTGATCCCCCCGGGCTTTGCCCTCCCCCCTTAATAAGGGGGGGCAGGGGGGATCTCATTCCAAAGATCTCGCCGCTTCTTCGATTTTCTCAATTACACCTTGCAGATCATGAATAACATCTGAATTCCAGAATCTCAAAACTTTCAATCCATAGCCTTCGAGTATGGCCGTTCGTTCTGTATCGTATCCTTTGTCTTCCTCGGTGAGGTGAGTTTCACCGTCAACTTCAATGACCAGCCTCAGTTTTGAGCAATAGAAATCCACGATAAAATGGTCAATCGGGCGCTGGCGCAGGACTCTGTATTTAAAGTTCCGCAGATATCCATACCAAAGCTTCTTTTCCGCCTCGCTCATTCGCTTTCGAAGTTCCTTGGCTCGAACCACAAGCTTGGGATCATAGGGGAGGTGGCATGCACCCTGCACCAGACCACGTTGCTTAAGTTCACTTTTATTAATGGACATTGACTCCCACGCCATTCGATATTCTTGCAGGACCACCCCGGGTTTCGTCTGGAGGCACCTCGTGGTGGCCTCCACTCTTTGATCCCCACGGGCTTTGCCCTCCCCCCCGCTTAAGGGTCTTCGACTTAATAAGGGGGGGCAGGGGGGATCTTGTATTCAACAGCAGCTGCAAACTACAGATTTACTGAATGAAAATAAGCTGGATATCCTCGGACAAGAATACTGGTGTCATCACACCATCCGGTTTTCTGCTAAGGGCTATGGCTCGTGCTGCTAACTATAGACTTTCCGCATAGTCTATCGAGGGCGATTTTTTTCTCGTACAAGTTTAATATTTTTTCAATATATTCCAATTGTGCATCCTTCATGTCATCCTGAGCGTCTATAAGGTCCATGTAGTTGCCGGTGCCGTAGGGAAAATTTTGATATACCATATTATATTCATCTCTGGCCAGGGGAAGAACCTCCCTATGGTAGAGTTCGTACTCTTCGCAGGCGGTTTCGAGTTCCTGTAATAACTTTGTGTATTCGGAAGATAACTCGAGCTGGTACGCCGCCAGTTCAGCTCTGGCTCTTTTCAATTTCGCCTTCGAGGCTTTGATTTCACCGAGTCCGCCCCACCAGAACCAAAGAGGGATGGTCAGCTCAAGTTGCACCGCCCAGATGTCAGGATTATCGGGATCTACTTCCTGTCGCTGAAAATAGGTCAGCTCAAGTTCCGGCAACCAGGCTGTGGTTGCGAGGGTTTTTTCATAACCGGATATGCAGACTTCGCTTTGAGCCACCAGAAATTCCGGATTTGATATAAGAAAATCGGATTGGGAGATTCCTGTTGTATCCACAGGATCGGTTTCCAACGGTGAGATCAGTTCAATATCGGTTAAATCGCAATTTGTGGCCGATGAAAGTCGGTCAAATGCGGCGATCCTAGAGCGTTGCGAGGCTCGCAGTTCATTATCAGCCTGAATAGCCTCGATTCGTGTTCGACGAGCATCCATCTGGGAAAATCCTCCGGCATCGCTGATTTCTTGAATGTACGAGCTATATATTGTTATGCTATCTCGGTAGGCTCTACGGACCTTCACTTCTTCTTGATAAGCCCAGGCTTCCAGAAAAAGTAGACGGACATCCGATTCCAGATCGAGCAGTATAGCCCGGCTTTCGCTTCGGGCGCGTTCGACACTGCGATCACCAGCTTTTTTCAGCCAGATATAGCGGAGGGGGAAATCGAAATCTTGCGAAATTCCAATTCTTCTTTCCTGATAATTCGAAAATCCTGAATTTGAGGGGATTTCGTCATATCTCGTGAAAAGCCGCGGAGGTGGAAGTGACAGTGAAGCCCGATATTCACCGCGAGCCTCTTCGACAAGGCTCTCAGCGATTAAGGTTTCCGGATGGTTTGAAACAGCGTTCTGGACGGCGTCTATGATGGTCCAGGATTCTGCAATCGCTGATCTTGCGGGCAATAGTACTATCAGGATCCCTGAAGCGATGAACGACTGTCTCCGAAGATGCACAGTTCCTCCGACGTTGGTTCTATGTCAACCAGTTGCGTGTATTTCGCACGGGCGATTGGGGGTTCCGCGGCCAGTCCCTGTTGAGCTTGCTGTTCCTCCGCTCTTTGATCCCCCCGGGCTTTGCCCTCCCCCCTTAATAAGGGGGGGCAGGGGGGATCTCATTCCAAAGATCTCGCCGCTTCTTCGATTTTCTCAATTACACCTTGCAGATCATGAATAACATCTGAATTCCAGAATCTCAAAACTTTCAATCCATAGCCTTCGAGTATGGCCGTTCGTTCTGTATCGTATCCTTTGTCTTCCTCGGTGAGGTGAGTTTCACCGTCAACTTCAATGACCAGCCTCAGTTTTGAGCAATAGAAATCCACGATAAAATGGTCAATCGGGCGCTGGCGCAGGACTCTGTATTTAAAGTTCCGCAGATATCCATACCAAAGCTTCTTTTCCGCCTCGCTCATTCGCTTTCGAAGTTCCTTGGCTCGAACCACAAGCTTGGGATCATAGGGGAGGTGGCATGCACCCTGCACCAGACCACGTTGCTTAAGTTCACTTTTATTAATGGACATTGACTCCCACGCCATTCGATATTCTTGCAGGACCACCCCGGGTTTCGTCTGGAGGCACCTCGTGGTGGCCTCCACTCCTTGATTCCCCGCCCTTCGGGCTCCCCCCTTAATAAGGGGGGGCAGGGGGGGATTCGGTTTGGCCACAGGTCTCGTGTCGCACGGTCGTGACCTGTCGCTACCCTCACCCGGGAACAAGTTCTCAGAAGGCTCCTGTTTAATCCCTTGTAGCTCGCATGGGCGGCAGCAAGCTGCCGCGCTACCTGCTATCTTGCCTGGGCTTGATGAATCTCATAAGAGCCTTACAGCAAACCCCTACGTTGCATTAAGCTTGGTAGGAAAAATGTGATTAGGCCTCTTGGGGTTTTGCCCTAACGGAGAACAATCCGGCGTGGCTAATAATTCTATTTTCTGTAATCCTTGCTTTGGAGGGGACTTTTAATTCATTCTGCGCGACTTTCAGGTCGTTATCAGCTTTTTTTAGCCATTTTTCGACATATTCATCGGTCATATAGCGATGCCTTCCTGCATGGCGCTTTTGACCACATTGCCGATTTTATGCCTGTAATATTCAACCTCAGTATTTGATTTAATAATAATATCGGCATCAATTCCTTTTCGGGCGAATTCCCTGCGCAGGAATGCTGAAAGCCGCATTTTTTCAGGAACGGATAAAGTTTCCTTAAGGATAATCATTAAGTCATGATCGCTTCTGTTGGAAGCTCGGCCGGTGGCTTGCGAGCCGAATAGAATAATCTTTTCGTAATCGATCTGGCCGACGACCTCCCTGATCGTTTTTACGGTATCCGCGTTCATAGCTTGATTATCTGCATATCAGTTAATGGCATCAGACTCGGGTCCAGGCCTTCACTATGTCGGTGGATACGGCATGGGCTCGATGAATCTCGTAAGAGTCTCAAGCTTATAAGGGTCTTATGACCGAGCTACTTTTTTCGCTCGAAATCTTCTACCAGCTTGCCCGCCACCTGAAAGGGGTTGGCATCGCTCTTCAGGGCTTCTTCGAGCATTTTGGTTCGTTCTCCGTTCCAGAAGAGCCGTCGCAGCTCCCGCTCCGCCACCTTGCGGACGCGCTCTCTGCGGCGGTTCAGCCTCTTTTCCTTCAGAGCTCCGGTTTCCGCCAAGGTCCGCCAGTGGGCTTTGAGGGCATCCAGCAGATCGGTCAATCCTTCACCTCTATTGGCGATTGTGGCCACGACCGGCGGTTTCCATGCCGTTTTCTTATCTTTCAGCTCGAGAGCAGATTTTAGTTCCTCAGTTGCTCGGTCGGAGCCCGGCCTATCCGCTTTGTTGAGGACGAAGACGTCGCCGATTTCCATCAGGCCGGCTTTCATAGCCTGCACTCCATCGCCCGATTCGGGCACCAGGACGACCACGGTGCTGTCCGCGGCGCGGGCGATGTCCATTTCAGATTGACCGACTCCGACTGTTTCCAGAATGACGATGTCCTTTCCAAAGGCATCCAGGACGTCGGCGGCGTCAAGGGCGGCTTCCGCCAGGCCTCCGAGATTACCTCTGGTGGCCATTGAACGGATGAAAATGTCGGGGTCCAAGCCGGCTTTGCTCATGCGAACTCGATCCCCCAGGAGGGCGCCGCCGCTGAAAGGACTAGTGGGATCAACAGCGATTATCCCCACCGAGCGCGATTCGTTGCGGCACAACATGGACAGTCCGTCTACCAGGGTGCTTTTTCCTGCTCCCGGCGGGCCCGTGATGCCGATCCTGAAAGCTCGACCGGTACGTGAAAAAATGGGTTTTAATTCAGAAGGGATAACGCCGTTGGAATTCTCCACCCAGGAAATAATCCTCGAAAGCGCTCGTACGTTTCCCTGGTTAAACCGTTCTACCCAGGCTGCTAAATCCTTCATTCTTTAGGCGTACTCTCGCTTGAAGCGTTCGAAATCATCGAAGACCAGGGTGTTATCCTTTTTGTGGCAGTGAGATTCTTTTTCGAGGGCAGCGATGACGCGGCTGATGGTCTCACGACTGGTACCAGCGATGTTGGCCAAATCTCTCTGCAGGGGGAGCGCCGGGATGGTCACCTTCCCTCCCTTTATTCGTCCAATGTCCTCGGCCAGGCGAATCAAGGTCGTGGCCACCCTTCCTTTGGCATTACGTAAACTGAGGCTTTTTATTTGGGCATCCGATTTGCGGATACGGCCGGCTAATTCCCGCAGCAGATAAACGGAAACCTGGGGATGTTTTCCCAGGCAATCCAAGAAGTCTTCGCGTTTCATTACCAGGAGCTCAACTTCGTCGAGTGCCGTAACAGTGGCGGATCGCGAAAGACCGTCAATGACCGACAGTTCGCCGAAGAATTCACCTTCACCCAGGATGGCCAGAATGACTTCTCCGCCTTCTTCGCTGATCTGGGAGATTTTAACTCGCCCCTTACTGATGATGAAAAGATTCAGACCCCGATCGTCCTCGAAGATGATTAAATTGTTTTTCCTGTAACGCTTGACGCTAAGAAGCTGATCAATGGAGGATAGATTATCATCATCCAGGTCGGCAAAAAGGGGGACAGATTTGAGTCGGGATTCACCCATGATGCCTCCTCGGTGAAGACCGTAAGGCTCTTAAGAGCTGCGGTTTCTTTGTCTTCGTTTTTTCAATCGCCTCCCGAACAGCGGGCAGCAGAAAGACGCCGTCCAGCGGTTGGTCGCTCAGGGCTTGTGAAAGAGCCGCAACCTTTCTGGCTGTTGGTGAAGTGCGATTTAGAACGATTATGTGGCCTTTTTGTATTCGGCAACAACCATCACGGAACGATCCCCGGTCAAAACGAACGTCGAACTCCAACCTGCGAGCCAATTCCACCAAAGCATCCAGTAATTCTTCGTCCTTCAATATCTCACCTACAAGTATTTATCCATCTGATTTCTCTCCATATGTTCAACGACGCGCTTGACGTCTTGTGCGGAATCGCGATGGCAGATCAATATGGCGTCTTTTGTGTTGATGATAATCAGATCTTTAACACCGACCGTGGCGATCAAGCGATCCTGCGAATCCACCAGGCAATTGCTGGTATCAATCAGGATGTGACCGTCCAGATTGACATTGCCGTCGGCGTCCTTGGAGGAGAGGCGGTAAACTTCAGCCCAGTTGCCAATGTCAGACCAGTTGAAATCTCCCTTGACAACTGCAACATTCTCGGCCCTTTCCATGACTCCGTAGTCAATGGAAATAGACCGCAGTCCGCTGTAGATGTGCTGAAATTGCGTTTCCGCTCCTTCGCCCTCGAGCGCTTCGATCTGCATCAAGCCCGCATAGAGTTCAGGTAGTGATCTTTCGATTTCAGAGAGAATACGACGAATTGACCATATAAATATGCCGCTATTCCAGAGAAAATCTCCACTGGCTAAAAATCTCTGAGCCGTATCCAGCGTCGGCTTTTCGGCGAAGGTTTTAACGGCATAAGCACCCGTGGGCTTTTTATCCTCCGGGTCGTATTGAATATACCCATAACCCGTTTCCGGTTGAGTCGGAGTGATACCGATAGTTACCAGCGAGTCGTCCATTTTGGCCGTTTCAATGGCTTGCTCCAGGCAAGTGATAAACCGTCCTGCGTCGGAAATCAGGTGGTCGGCGGGGAGCACTACCATGATGCCGTCCGGGTCACTTTTTATTAGCTTTTGTGCGGCCAACCCGATGCAGGGCGCGGTATTCCGGCCTATCGGTTCCACCAGAAAATTGTCCTCGCCGAAATCGGGCAGTTGTTTTTGGATATGCCCGATCAACTCCTCGGTTGTCACAATCAGGATTTCTGAAGGGGCGATAAGCGGTTCGATTCGCGTGACGGTTTCCTGGAGAAGCGTTTTATCCCCAAAGATTTTGAGAACCTGCTTGGGTTTTTTCTTTCGAGAGTGGGGCCAGAAACGACTTCCGATCCCCCCGGCCATAATAATCGCGTGGTTCATAGTAAATGGTTCATTCAATTGGCATTCTTAGGGCTCTGCCTCTTCCCTTTTTGGGAACGCGGGGGATTGGTTCCAGTGTATTTTTTTCCCCTCCGTCTCCCATCGGGCGCGCACTCTTATAGTATCCTCGCTGACAGTAAAAGGTTCCGCGAAGCGGAAAGGGGTTATTTTTCCAGGAGAAAGCTTACCGTTACCGTCAATGTCTCTATAGAGCCATAAACGGTAATTGGATGCTGGAAGCCTTTCAAATCTGTAGCTTCCGTCATCCTGAACGGCCACTTCCCATTGCTCCTCTCTTTCCAGCCGTTCGGCCACCACACGGAGATCGCTGCTGGATTCTTCGACTCGACCCTGGATGGAACCCAGCTCCTCCAGGTCAATCGTCGTAAAACTAAGGCGCACAAGGCTGTCCGGTGACGTGTTGCCGAAAATGTCTCGCAGCGAGTCACCCACAATGCGGACTGAGTAGGTGGTGTTACTTGCGAACGCTTCGGCAGGCACGAAAACGCCCCAGCTCGATCCGGGATAATTCCATTTCCCCGGGACGGCGGCGCTGTCGGGATCCAGGAGGGTGACCGCTTTGGGCAGATCAATTAGAGTTATGGCCTCGTTGAATCCCACACTGACCGAACTCTCCAGATCAACGGAAGTCTGGCCGTTCGACGGTTCGCTCCAGGCGAAACGCGCTCCTGTGGTGTCCATCGAGTTAGACGCCTCAACTTCGGCGATGATTGAATCAGCTCGGTTGTCTGAATAGTCGGATAACCCGTCTAATCGTATGCTGTAAACGTCGCCTTCCCGCTGGATGGCGGTGGTTAGGAAGAGGGTGGTGCTGTCCGCGAGATTTTGATAAGCGTCAACGATATCAAGGCGTCTGCCGTCCTGATTGGTGGCTTCTATTTCAAGATCGGTGGTTTTTACCGGTTCATCGAAACTGAAGCGCACCGCCTGACGATGCAGGGCTTGAGCCCCGCGCAGATTCGGCGGCTGGAGATCATAGGTAGCCATCATCAGGTTTATTTCGGGGACGTCGAGCTCGGCAGAGAGAACGTCCCAGGGTGGGAAGGCGATCGCCTCCCTATCGCTATCCCATATCCGGTTTTTACGGCTGTCTTCCACGGCGAAAATGCGATACTCAGCAGTTGGCAAGAAGGCGAGTCTGAACTTGCCTTCCGGATCCGGTTGAGTAGCGTAGGGCGCCTTATCCTCTCGAGGGTCGGGTTCTTCGGCCGACTCAAGAGGATAAGCCCATATCCAGGTAGAAGCGGGATTTTTCATACCCTTCAAATAGCCCGATATGCCTGATTTGTCTATTTTATCTCCTGTCGAAAAAGCCATAACGAATGACTCGGGCATTTGATTGCCATGGATATCCTGGATTCCCGATCCGAAGGTTACGACCACCGTACTGTTTTCGGGTAGTTCTTCCTTGAACCTGACCTGGATGCGTTTCCCGCGTATTTTAATCTCGAATCCTTCGTCGGGTTCCGGGCTGATGAAGATTGCATCTTCGACCGAACTGCGAGCGGGGTACTCATTCAGTCGAATCCAGGGCCGGACGTCGGTCGGAACTTGGACCGACTCCGATTGTGGGTGGCTGGCCACTATTCTCGGACCGGTTACGTCCTCAGGTCCACCCGGCGGATATCCCTGTTTTGCGCATCCGGCCAGCAACAAGATTGCGATCAGGATGCAGCCTGTCCGGAGGTTGCTTCGTTTAGCTTCAATTTCTGACGAAAATATTCTATGGTTCGCTTTAGTCCCTCCTGTAATGGAACCTCTGGTTTCCAATTGAGCTTATCTCTGGCCAATTTTATATCAGGTTTTCTCTGCACGGGATCATCGGCAGGCAGCGGTTGATGATCAATTTTGGATTTAGATTTTGTCAGGCGAAGAATGATCTTGGCGAATTCAAGGATGGAAAATTCGTCGGGATTGCCCAGATTGACGGGCCCGATGAAATCCTCACATTCCATCATGGCCATCATACCTTTGACCAAATCGTCAACGTAGCAAAAAGAGCGGGTTTGCGAACCATCTCCGTACACAGTCAGCGATTGCCCTGAAAGTGCTTGAACGATGAAGTTGGAAACAACCCGCCCATCGTTTTTGGCCATACGCGGGCCGTAGGTGTTGAAAATGCGCACGATGCGGATGTCCAGGTTGTTCTGGCGGTGGTAATCCATCATCAACGTTTCTGCGGCGCGTTTGCCTTCGTCGTAGCAGCTTCGCCGCCCGATGGGATTGACGTTTCCCCAATAGGTTTCCTTCTGGGGATGCTCCAGGGGATCGCCATAGACTTCCGACGTTGAGGCTTGCAAGATCCTGGCCCTGACCCGTTTGGCCAATCCCAACATATTCAAGGTTCCCAGAACGCTGGTTTTGATGGTCTTGACCGGATTATATTGATAATGGATGGGGGATGCGGGGCAGGCCAGGTTGTAGATGCGGTCGACTTCCACCAGAATGGGTTGGGTTAGATCGTGGCGCAGCAGTTCAAAGTGGTCGTGTCTCAAGAGGTGGCGGATGTTGTCCTTGCTTCCGGTGAAGAAGTTATCAAGGCAGAGGACTTCGTGTCCCTTTTCGATGAGGCGGTCGCAGAGATGGCTGCCGATAAATCCCGCCCCCCCCGTGACCAGTATGCGCATAATTATTTCCGTTTGCTGTTATTCTTGCGGCGGTTGGTCGCCGTTTTCGTCCGGGCGACCGATGGAAAAATAGCGAAATCCCATAGCCCCCATCTTTTTGGATTCGTAGATGTTGCGTCCGTCGAAGATAACTGGATTTTTCATCATCTTTCGGACGAGGTCGAAATTCGGTTCGCGGAATTCGTTCCACTCCGTGATGATCAGGAGCGCGTCGGCGTTTTTTAAGGCTTCGTATTCGTTCTTCGCCAGGGTGATTCGGTCGCCGAAGATGCGTTGGGCCTCTCCCATAGCCTGCGGATCGTAGGCCTGAATTTGGCCTCCAGCTTCAAGCAAGCCGTTGACGATGACGATGGAAGGAGCCTCCCGCATATCGTCGGTCCGGGGTTTGAACGACAGACCCCAAATGCCGAAAACTTTACCCGTCAGGTTTTCACCGAAGTATCTCTTGACCTTTTCGAGTAGCACACGCTTCTGATTTTCATTGACCGCTTCGACCGCTTCAAGGATTTTCAATTGGGTGCCGTAAGTGCCGGCCGTATGGATCAAAGCTTTGATATCCTTGGGAAAACACGATCCGCCGTAACCGGTTCCGGGGAAGAGAAACTGATGTCCGATGCGGCGGTCGGAGCCGATACCCTGCCTCACCAGGGTGACGTTCGCTCCGACTTTTTCGCAAAGGGTGGCTATTTCATTCATAAAACTTATCTTGGTGGCCAGCATAGCGTTGGAGGCGTATTTGGTCATTTCCGCGGAACGGACGTCCATGACGATGATGGGATGGCCGGTTCTGACGAAGGGGCTGAAGAGATCCTTCATCAGCGCTTCTACGCGGGAATTGTCCACTCCGATAATGACGCGATCAGGCCGGGTGAAGTCTTCGATAGCCGCGCCTTCTTTGAGGAATTCCGGATTCGATACCACATCAAAGGGGTGATCGGTTTCCTTACGGATCGCTTCCCGCACTAGGTCTGCGGTGCCCACCGGGACGGTGCTTTTATCCACGATCACCTTGTAGCCGTTCATGGCTTTTCCGATCGAGCGGGCGACGTCCAGCACGTGTCTCAAATCACTAGAACCGTCCTCATCGGGCGGCGTACCCACAGCGATGAAATTGATCAGCGATTCTTTGACTGCTTTATCCAGATCCGTCGTAAAGGAGAGGCGTCCTTTACTGGTATTACGATCAACCAACTCTTTTAATCCGGGTTCGTAGATGGGGATGATTCCCTTGTTCAGCATCTTTATCTTGCGCTTATCCACGTCAACACAGATGACATCGTTTCCGGTTTCCGCGAAGCAGGTTCCGGCCACTAAGCCCACATAACCCGTGCCGATTACGCAGATTTTCATGATTTCGCCGTTCCGTTATATCCTGTTTGTTGATTTAATTACACACTGACTACTTTATTGCCAATCCGGAGTAAGATTTCTATTCGCTAGCAGGGCCCTTCACCTCCTGAAGGTATTTCAAGTGGCCGAGATCGTTCTCGCGGAGCAGTTGATTGGCCAGGTGTAGCGATTCAAAAGTGCCCGCATCTGTCCACCACCCCTTGAAGATGTCGTAAGCCAGTTCGCCTCTTTTAATGTAGGCGTTGTTGACGTCGGTGATCTCCAATTCACCCCGCCCCGAAGGTTTTAAGGTCTTTATAATCTCGAAAACTTCAGAGTCGTACATATAGACGCCGGTGACCGCCAAATTGCTGCGGGGCTGCACCGGTTTTTCTTCAATACTGATGACCCGATCACCGTTCAATTCAGCTACTCCGAATCGCTCAGGGTCAGGCACTTCCTTCAAGATAATTCGGGCGCCGGCTTTCTGCACGGCGAAGTTTTTAACGTATTCCGTTATGGGATCTTCAAAAATGTTATCGCCCAGGATGACCACCAGGCGATCCCCGAAGGCGAAGTGCTTGGCCAACCCCAGCGCCTGAGCGATGCCTCCGGCTTCGTCCTGAACCCGGTAAGTAAATTCACAGCCGAACTGCTTCCCCGATCCCAGGAGCCCGACTACGTGGCCCATGTGTTCCAAACCGGTTACCACGAGAATTTCGGTGATTCCGGCTTCCAACAGCTTGCAGATGGGGTGGTAGATCATGGGGACCTGCCCGACCGGCAAGAGGTGTTTATTGGTCACCTTGGTCAAGGGAAAGAGCCGCGATCCGGATCCACCCGCTAAAATGATTCCTTTCATTAACGCCTCATGGATACAAAGTCAAATGGTCAAAACGTATATTTAAAGTTATTCGCCCTCTAAAACCTTCTTCCTTTTGATCAGGAATATGAAAGGCGTCGGTGATCCAATCATGGCCGATCCAGCCCTCGAGCTGAAAATATCGCTGTTGCAGCGCGGACAAACCAATGCCCAGCGTATGCTTTTTTTCGACGACGCCGGTGGGGAAAGGCTCGGAATAGCCTTCGTCAATCGTGTAACTCATATAGCTGGTGTCGAAGGGGACAGTCACCCGGCCTTCGCCCAGGCGACGGAAATCCCAAAAGGCATAAAGACGCAGCCAGGCCTGCGGCCAGGATGAAACTGTCACCTGCAAGCGATCTCCGTCGTTGCCCAGTTCGGACCCCAGCGGCAGACCATAATTCAAATAGCGATAGCGGGGTTCGATGGCGTTATAAGTGCGGTTCGTAATTCCGCTATAGGTGACCTCGGCTCCCAACCGGCCGCTCATTCCCGCCCAGCGGCAACCGATCAGCCAGCCCCATTCAGCAGGTTCCAAATCTTCGGGTTTCTCTTGCTCGATCTGAACGTCATCCAGAAGTAGTTCGCCGAAAACTTCGAATCCAGCGTGGGGGTAGGTGATGAAATCCAACCCGAATAAGCCGTTACCTTCGGAGTTCTCGTTGACCAGCTCGCCGTAATAGGGCAGAAACGGATTCATTGAACCGAGGCGGACGTCACCCGTGAAGAGCAAGGTTTCCGAAAGCCCGATGCGCAGCCAGTTCCAGGGCAGCAGTTCGATCCTGTGGGCGGACAGAAAGCGACTGGTGCGCACTCCGGTCGCAGGACTCTCAGAAGTTAAATCCTCGAAATCGTCCAGTTGCCCCACCAGCGCGGTGAACTCACCCCACCCCCAGCGAACGCGAAAGCTGATCTGATCGAGGCCCCGGGGGCCATGGTTCAGAAGCAAGTGGTCATCGCCGGGCCCCCAGTACCTGTGATCCCTGCCGAACTTGAGCTCCCAGCGGTGCTGGTTGCCGATTGCCACGAAATAGGCCGATTCCGTCAGTCCCGCCACCTCGTTCCAAACTTTGCCGCGATAGTTATCATCTTCCACCAAGTCCAGGTCGGCGCGCAGAGTGGTGTGAATGCCCAGCCTGGCGTTTCCCACTCCGCCGGTTATTATCCCATATCCTGCCTCACGCCCTTCCTGTCCGTGCTTCGCTTCGAAACCCGCGAATGATCTCGCCCCGGCGAAGGCTTCCCATCCCTCCTGACCAGCCATTTCAGGTGCAAATTCATCCAGCAGTAAATCGTAGCGACCACGTGCGGGTTCTTCATCTGGCGGTCGGTCTACAAGAAGAGTTGCGGCGATTTCCCCGCGAGTGTAGGGCTTGTGCGATGGATTCAGCTCCTGAAGGTATCCCAGCACCTGCAGCCAGCGGATTTCTTCGTAAGCCCAATGATCGGGGGACAGGGTTTCCCACGGCGCCGCCAATCCGACCGAGGGCCTCAGAGAGTATAATGCCCCCGTGATTACAAAGAGCAGAAAGAGTTTTCGACCCCCCTGCATAAGCTGTCCTTATTTTAAACCCTCGAACTGCAGAATTCGAGTTAAGAAAGCGTCGAATATAGTCAGAAGACCGAAGGAGGCCACCAAACACCCCAGGAAGAACAGCCTTTCGAAATATAGAGCGGGAACCTGGTAGGCCCAGACGATTAAAATAATGCCGATTAGAAACCGGATCAGCCCGTAAATCAAGCTCTTTTCCAGGCTGAAGCGCTTGAAGAATTTCTGCAGGGGCAAATCCCAATCAGGGAATTCCAGAGTGAATTGGTGCGCCCTGGCGTAGAATCCGAAGCGCCCAATAGCCCAGCCTGTGAGGGTTAGAAAAGCGCCGACCAGGCCCACAAGCAGGTCCGCGGCCTGGAGGAGATAGGCGGCGAATAACACCGCTCCGGCCAAAAAAAGCGCAGTACCGAAATATCCGAAGAGGTGCTGCGGGCTATACATCAGGATGAAGCGCAGATGCCGCCAACCGTCCCTGAAGGTGCGCAGGTGCGGCCTTCGTCCCCGCCCATCGGGGTGCAGGGTGATGGGAATTTCGGTCACTTTAAGTTTAGCCTTGGAGGCTTTGATGACCATTTCGGAGGCGAATTCCATCCCTGCAGTGCGCAAGTGCATGCGCTGCAGAGCATCTCGGGTGAAGGCTCTCATACCGCAATGGGCGTCGCTCATGCCGGTTTTATAGATGAAATTCAGAAATCCTGAAAGGATAGGGTTGCCGAAACGGTGCAAGCCGGGCATGGCGCCGGGCATAATCTCACCTTTTAGGCGCGATCCCATTACCATGTCGTAACCTTCACGCAGTGGCTGGATGAAGCGCATCAGGTCGGTCAAATCGTAGCTGTCATCGCTGTCGGCCATGACGATGTAACGGCCTCTGGCTTCCGATAATCCCTTGATGTAGGCGTTGCCGTAACCCTTCTCCGGTTGGTGAACCACTCGAGCGCCCAAACCCTCGGCGATTTCGACGGATCGGTCGGTTGAACCGTTGTCAGAAACAACGACTTCGCCCTTAATGCCGTGCTTTTTGAGGGTTTCCTGCGCCTTGCGGATGCAGGTCCCCACGGTGGCCTCTTCGTTCAGGCATGGCATCACCACTGAGACTTCGATGTCAGCGGCTTCGTCGTGATTCTTGCTCAGGTCTTTCGCCAATCTACCAGATCCTTCCAGGAAGAGCGATTCTCCGCGTACCAAGCAATGGTGTCAACGATCCCTTTTTCCCAGCTGATTTGCGGTTGCCAGCCGCACAAGTTCTTTAATTTAGTCGAATCGGCCAGCAGGTCGGCTTCATCGGTGCGGCCCGGCCGGAAGCGATCTTTGCGGATAACCAGTTCTCTTTCGCTCCAGTAGCCGTTCTCCCGCCCAAGATCTAGAATCATCCCGGCCCAGTTACCTATGGATATATTTTTCCCCTGGCCGAAAACGTATACCTGGCCAGGTGTGCCGTACAAAGCGGACAATAGATGTCCGCGGACACCGTCCTCAATATAGGTAAAATCCCGTTTGGCCTCGGGATGACCAATTTCCACGATTTGCCGTTCCAGCGCCTGGGTGATCACCGTCCCCGTAATGAATCTGGGGTTCTGGTGTGGGCCGAAGTTGTTGAACATGCGCGAAACTACCACTGGAATCCCATGTGCATCATGGTAGTTTCTCGTAAGAAAGTCGGCGGCTACTTTGCTGGTGGCGTAAATGCTTTTGGGATTTAAAGGAGACGTTTCATTCAACAGAACGCTGCCGTCGGCCCGCCGTTGATATTCCGTAGATCTGGAAGCATCGAAACTGCCGTATTCTTCGGAAGATCCGGCGTATTCGAACCTAAACAGGTTTATTCCTAATTCCCGAATCGCCAGCAGTAAATTCAGCGTTCCCAGAACATTGGTTTTAAGGGTCTCTTCGGGTTTATTCCAGGAATCTCCGACGTGTGCCTGGGCGGCGAGGTGAAAGATAATCGCATCGCCGTCGCTGTGCCAGAACTGCATGGCTTGGCAGACCTCTGTATAATTCCGAACGTCTGCCTGAAAAATTTGTATTTGATCTTTAAGATGGGCGACGTTTCGCAGTCGGTGGATTGGGCGGCGAACCAGAATGGAGACGCGTGCTTCCAAAGAGACCAGCGTTTCAGTCAGGTGTGAACCTACGAAGCCATCCGCTCCCGTAATAAGAACGTTGCGCCCTCGATAGCTCTCCCTCGCTTTCCCCCAAAAATTTTTAGCTTTTTCCCCGTTTATGATATCCTCTTTCATGTTTTCTAAGGCTAAAATTAATATATACTACCTGAAAAGTCAAGCACTTTCGCCATTCTTAAGATGCCAGAAATAATTGTTTCGGTATATCTCTCTACGTCCTTCAACTGCTGCGATCTGATCTACCTACCCCCACACCGATCTGTTCAACTTCCTCGAGCACCGCTTGAAAAACCTCATTTGCCGACAACAGGTTCATACAGTCGCGGTCGCAGACCGGTTTGAAGCAGCCCAGGCAGTCCACATCGGGTTCGACGATGCGCCCCAGACCGTAAAGTTCGAACTCGTAGCGGTTGAAGATATTGTTCAACAGGACGATGCGTTTTTTCAGTCCGATGCCGATATGCAGAGCCATCGTGACGCCGGTGATCAGCAGATCTACTTCATTGACCAGGTGAAGGAATCTCTGGAGGGGGAAGTAACCCAGATACGAAGCACCTGTGGCCGCTGCGATCTGCCGATTTCTATCGTCTTCCTCCGGGCCTCCTAACAAAAGCACGCTGAAACCCCTGGTTTGGAGCATCTGTGCCAGTTCGATCCAGTTTTCCACCGCCCAGAGTCGCGAGGGCCAGCGGCTTCCACAGCCTGTATTCATTCCGATTAAGGGGCGGGGAAGCTCCAGCGAAAAAGGTGGTGAACCATCCAGGGTAACGATGTACTCTTCGCCTTTAAATGTCAGACCGCAGATGGAGAAAATTTCTTCGAGGTAACTCAGGGTATTGGCCTTGTTGAGATCGTCGAAAAGCCCGGTTAACCATTTGACCCGCGCCCTATCGTCATTGGGCACGCAGACGTTCTGATCCATGGCGAAGCCATATTTTTCTTTCGCCTTCACCAACTGAGTCAGAGCGATGGCCTGAGGGTCTTTGTCCAGATTGTAGATCGCATCGAAAAAGGCTGCCTGCAGAAAAGCCAGGGTGGAGGCATCCAACTTGATAATCCTATCAATCCAGTTGGAAGGGAGAATTTCGGGCGTATCCGTCAACCAGGTGACGTGTGTGCCCGGGCCGCCGAGCGCATGCAAGAGCGGCGTAGTGCGAATAACGTCGCCGACAGCGCCCAGTTTGATAATCAGAATGCGTCTGCTGATGGGTTCGTAATGGTCGCAGCCTTCGCAGTGGACGCCTTCCTGTTTGTGAGGTTTGCAGGGGCGATCGCCCAGAAAGTGGCGGCAGTCAGTATTGACTATTTCGTCAGTTGGGAAGGTTGTTTTTTCTCTATTTTTCAAACTAATGGTCTCCCGTCAAGTACAGCATCCGGTTCCAATTCCATGATTTTCAGAATGGTAGGCGCTAAATCCAGAATGCCGAAATCCTGTGATATGATCCGTCGATCCTTGATGAAGAGGGCGGCATCGTTGTAGGTGTGCATGCCTACTAGATCGCCCTTGAAGGTTATGCCAGGTTTGCGCACGTTGGCCTTCAGATCGTAACCGTCATAGGGTATGGCGATCAGGTCGGCGGCTTCTTCCAAATAGGGGCCGCGGTAAAGGTCTTCGCGTTTGAAGACGCGCTCAATGATGCGGCTGCCGTCATCGGGGTCGGTCAAGCTCAGCAACGCCTCTGCAATTTCTGCTTTCAGCGTTTCAGCTTGAATGCCGGGTTCAACCGAACCCTTCTGCTCCCTGCCCGCGAGGTTCAGGAAGATGCGACCCGGTATAAGGCTGTAGGCTTTTGTTTCCGCCCCCATATCGCCGACGGAATGGGGCTCGTCACCTTCCAACTGCAGGTATCCTCGGTCTTCCAGCCACTGGTTTAGATAGACCTCTTTTTTCACCGAACAGAAGCCGTGATCCGAGAGGATGATAAATTCTGCCTGGTTCAGGGCACGGTCGTAGAATTCTCCCAGAAGCTCATCAACCTTGCGGTAAAAATCCAGGAAGCGGAGATAATAAGCCGAATCCTGATTTTCGTAATGTTCCCAGAGAAAATGGTTGATGCGGTCGGTTTCCATAACATGAAGCTGGAAGAAATCCCAGGGTTCCCTTTCGAAGAGGCGGCGGGCCGCATCCAGGCGGCGTTCCAGGGTGACATTCAGGTCTTCGAAGAAGGCTTCCTTATCCGTACGACCCAGGTTGGCGTCGGCGTCAATGCGGTAGTCCCAGTTCTTGAGCTCCGCTCCAATTTCTTGCGGGTAGGCGCATTTCAGGACGTCGGTGGAGAGAAAGCCGCCTATCAGGATTCCGTTTACGGGACGAGGCGGGTAAGTTACGGGGACGTTGATGACGGCAACCCGACGGCCGTCTTCCGAGATCATTTCCCAGAGGGTTTTCGCTCCCATATGACTGGAGTTGGGCAGGAAGATCTGGAAGGGATTGGGCTTGCGATCCACGAAGCCGAAGATGCGGTGACCGGCGGGATTTTTGCCGGTCATGTACGTTGACCAGGCCACCGATGAGATGCAGGGCTGCACGGAGTTCATGCGGTGCAATTCCCCGCCCTGCAGAATCCGCTGCAAGTGCGGGAAGTCCCCGGCATCAACGTGTTTCTGCAGAAAGGAATGGGGCGTGCCGTCAATCCCGATGACGACCAGACGGCGCTTTATCTTCGCTTTGCCGGACTTAAAGAAGAATTTCATTTGTTTTGATAACCCTTGGCCTTAAGGTTGAAGCAGTAATCTTTTTCTACACGGATTTCAGCGACTATTTATAGCTGATTGCTGTTTGCTTACAAGTATCCCAGAGCCTTCAGGCGCTCGTTGACCTTTTCTTCTTCCTCTTTCGTATAGCCCGAAGGGGTTTTTTCAGGTTCTAAGTAGCCCAGCTCTTCAATTTTGGCGATCACTTTGCGAGCGGATTCTTCAGGAGGTTCTTTGTCGGAATCGAACACAACCTCCGGATTTTCAGGTGGTTCGTAGGGATCATCCACTCCGGTGAAGTTCTTGATTTCGCCTGCCAAGGCTTTTTTGTAGAGACCCTTGGCATCCCTTTCAACCAAAATTTCCATCGGGCAGCGGGCGTAAACTTCGATGAAATCGCCGATAAGCTTGCGGTTTTCGTCGCGGATGGCTTTGTAGGGACTGATGGCCGCGCCGACGGCCACGATGCCGTTGCGGGAGAGCAGGTGGCAGACGAAGCCGATGCGGCGGATGTTGATGTCGCGATCCTCTTTTGAGAATCCCAGCCCCTTCGACAGGTTCTGGCGCACCATGTCGCCGTCTAAAACTTCTACCTTTTTGCCGCGTTCAATAAGTTTTTTCGCCACGAGCTGCGAAACCGTCGTCTTCCCGGCGCCGGATAAACCGGTAAACCAGACTGTAAACCCCCGTTCGGTTTTCTTTTGCGTCATTTTCGTCGTTTCCCCCTCGTTCATTTTGTATCGCGTGATTTTTATCTACTTCCAGTTCATGGGATTCTACTTGATGATCTTTCCCTCGAAATCAGCGGGAATATCCTCTCCCAGACCATTCAGCACCGTCGGAGCGACGTCCATCACGTGTGCGCCTTTGTACTCTCGGCCATTACCGGGATTGCGGGGATCGTAGAGGATGAACAGCCCGTGCTGCGCGTGGTTGGCGTCATCGGGGCCGGTGTCGTTTTCGAAGGACCAGATTTCTGGATTGCCGACTGAACCCAGAGAACGCCAGTTCAGGTCGCCGAAGTAAACGATCAGGTCGGGGGCGATGCCGTTGACGACCGGATAAGTTTCTTCCGGTTTGAAGGCTTTCGATCCGATGTTGCGACCCTCCGGGTCGGTCAGGGCTTCGATCTTGGCCACCAGCTCATCGCGGAGGCTCTCGTAATCAGCGGGATCAATCTGGCCGTCGGGTTCGCGGCCCTTGACGTTCAGGAACAGTCGCCCGTAATAGCCACCCGAACCCCAGACTTTAGTTTTGGACCAGTCAATGTTTTCGTTCTTTAAAGGTTTCGGTTCGTCCGGCATCTCCTTAACCGATAGGTACCCCTCTCGGATCAGCCAGTCGTTGAAGCAGATGCCGCCGTCCATTTTCTTGGCGCCGTGGTCGGAGACCACCAGCACGATGGTCTCGTCGCCTAACTTCTCCAGCAGCGTGCCGATCTCCTCGTCAAGATACTGGTAGTAGTTCAGGATGGAGTTTTCAAAACGGTTGCCTGGTTGGTATTTGGGGTGTTCGGGATCGACGAACTTCCACATGCCGTGATGGATACGGTCGGGTCCCATTTCCACGAACATGAAGAAGTCCCAGGGTTTGTTGTCCATCAGGTAGCGCACTGTGGCGAAGCGGCGTGAGGTCATCTGGTAGATCTGGCGAATCAACTGCACTTTATCTTCGGTGCGGAAATCCTTCACGTCAATGATGTATTCGCCCACGTTTTTCCAGAGCTCATCCTTAAGTTCAGGGGGATAGGTGAATTCGCTGTCAGTGTCGGGCGTCAGGAAGCAGCCGATCAGAGAACCGTTGACCGGCTTGGGAGGATAGGTCTGAGGCACACTCACGACGACCGATTGCTTGCCCGCCTGGCTCAGGACGTCCCAGACCGTGGGTTCCTTCACCGCCAGCGAGTTGGCGTAGAACATCTCGTCATAGCTGTAATTGGCGCGGTTTCGAAAGCCGTAAAAGCCCAGTTTGCCTGGGTTTTTAGAGGTCATCATGGACATCCAGGCGGGCACGGTGATGGCCGGAATGGTGCTTTCGAGTTCACCCCAGAGTCCCTTTTCCATCAGGCTCTTGAGGTTCGGTAATTTATCTCTCCATCGGCCGAAAACGAACTGCGGCGTGAAGCAGTCCAGGCCGATGATTAAGAAGCGGCGGTCGGACATGGT
>CAZHMN010000045.1:0-23623 GCA_964533705.1 uncultured bacterium | reverse complement strand
TGTGGGATTCCGGCAGAATGATGAAACAGCGGTAGAAGTCATCGCCGATGGCGCGAGGATTGGCATTCCACCAGGAACCCTGATAGGGATTGGTGGCGATGACCACTCCGTCCGGTGGAACGACTTCTAACCAGTAATCGAGGCTGTAGGGCACATCATCGAAGTAAAAGATGCCGTCAGGTGAGGAAAGGCCGTGCGCGGCCATGAACTCTTCGTCGGTATAGGTTACCGTAGACGCGTAGAAACTGGCGTTATCGTAAAGCAGTACGGTGACGTCGTTCAATCCTTCACCGGTGGAACAAGACCCATCGTAGAATCTCACCTGCCCATAGACGTCCACTGTCTGGGCAAATGCACTTGTCCCGAATAACAGTATGGCTACGGCTATGATGACAAAAATCCTTGGCAAAGTCATGTTCATCCTCTCTTTTGATCGTTACATTTTGAAATTCAAGGCACAAATTAACCAATTCTTAACCCAACTAATTGTGACTCAAAACACATAAGCATAATTATCTCCAATCCTTTAAATCAAGCTAACGGATAAGAAAAGGCGGAATCCATAGTTTCCGCCTTTTTTGAACTATGACCGCAGCACCGGCCTGATGTCCTTTCATTTCATTAAAACCATCTTTCCGGTGGCTTGCCCTAAATCGCTACTGAAGCGGTAAACGTAGGTTCCTGATGGATAACCGGCCGCATTCCAGGTGGCGCTATAGTGCCCGGCATCGAAGCTGCCGTTCAAGACGTCGGCGACCTTCTGACCCCTGAGGTTATAGATTACCAGGGAGACATGGGACGCTTCCGGCAGATCGAAACTGATGGTGGTTTCCGGATTGAAGGGATTCGGGTAGGCGGCGCCTACGTGGAAGGTCTCCGGGACGACCCATTCCAGCGCGATCCCCACACCATCCAGAGCGTCATCCGAGGTTTGCCAGACCCAGGGGCCGACGCCATCGTCGGCGTTTTTGTAGAATACAAAATAATCCTCATCAATGATACTGGGAGCGTAGTAATCTCCGGCGCGCAGGTAATAGTGATAGGTACCGTTGGGCACAGAGCCGGAAATCGTTAGAGAAAGCGAACGGGCGATGGTGTTTCCGCCCCCAACCCAAATATTAGGCCGGAAGATGACTTGTTGGCTGTAGGGACCTCCTTGCTGTTCGAACACCGACCAGCCGTCGAAATAGACCGTACTGCCGGTGTTGTTATGACAGGTAAGATCGTAGGGTATGGAACCGCCGTAAGAAGGGACGGTCACCGTGCCGGTCGGCGTCAGAGTGACGGTCAGACTCGGCCCTCCCGATGTTCCGTAGATGGCGATGATCCCATTGACGTCATCGCTGGAGAGATCTCGCTGGACTTCCCCCCAGCTAATCGCATACCACATCACCGCCCAACTATACTGCGAATGATCCAGGCCGACGACATGGCCCAATTCATGTAGGCCTACACTCTCGACGTCAAACTGATTCCAGGAGGGCCAGCTGGTGTTCCAGGTCCAGGGGCCATCCCAGAAGACAACGTCGGTCTGGAGGATGTTGCCTCCGCTGTACCAGATGCTGGTGGTCGCCAGCGCCCCGCCGCTGCTGCCTGAATTCCAGCACATGTCATTTTGGAAGTTATAATAGGTGAAATTAGTTACGCCGGTGTAACCGGCATAGTTGAAAGCGAAATTGGCGCCGGCGGTGGACCAGGTGTTCATGGCAGACTGCAGCGAGGCCAGCTCATCAGGAGCGGTCGGATCGGAGCAGTTGGGATTGACGTACATATTGACGGTCACGGGACTTCCGCCCAGGTACAGCCAGTTGAAGGGTTCGAGCACGTAACCGTAACCGGGGAGTGATATGATCAGCAGACCTATACATACCAATACAGGTAAGCTTATGATCTGGTATCTATTCACGATTGCCTCCTCTATTTCACAGAAAATTCCTGACAGATTAATCCCCACTTTTTGATTATTCAGATGAACGAGCCACCAACTGGCGGAACTGGTCAACGGTCATAAGATACTCGGGGATGGCGCCCTCTTCAACAATGAGCGCCCCCTTCTCCCAGCCGTATATCCAAGGATAACCGGTCTCCTTCATAAAAAGGTGAAGAATGACTTCCATGCCGCTCAAGAGGGTGGGTGTGTCACTGACTTTCTGGGTGATATCGCCGACAGTCCCCCCGGGAATCTGTATGACGATCTCCCTGCCTACCGCTTCTCCTTTGAATTGCTCACTGACGTTCAGGGTTACGTAGGTGAAAATCTGCGAACGATCTTCAGCCCAGGCACTGCGCACCTCCTGGACGGTGCCCAACACGATGCTTTCCGAGTTGACGATTAACTCCTCTTTGGTCATCTCCAGCAACAGTGCTGAGCTACTTCCGGCGAGAATCAACAAAAACAACGCCGCCAGGCCGGAATAAATCAGAGCTCTCCGCATAACTAGCCTCCTCGATTTGCTATTTTTTTGCTCTATTTGATACTCCTCTTATTTGGTGAATGTTTGCCTCTGCAGGCAATTTATATTCGAATTTTCTGAAAGTCAAGGATTAATCTTTTTAAAAACAAAATTATAACTATCAACACGAATTTCTTAATGTTAAGTATTGTTTAACACTTCGTCGGTGATTTCGCTCACATTTTGGAAATAAAAAAAGCGCCATCGAGATGATGGCGCCTGATCGTTTTCAAGGTGAGCCGAATTATTGCACCTTAATTTCAATCTCACGCGCTTTGGCTTCTGGAGCTTTGGGAAGGGTGATCTCCAGGACGCCGTTTTTAAACTCGGCTTTGATTCCCTTCTCGTCAACCTTAGCAGGCAGATTAAAGCTGCGCGTGAATTGACCGTGAGACCTCTCTACGAGGTGGTAGGTTTTATTCTTTTCCTCCCGTTCCAGCTTTTTCTCACCGGAAATGGTCAGGACGTTATCCTGCAGTGTGATTTTGACATCCTTCTTATTCAATCCGGGAATTTCGGCGTGAACCAGGTAGTTATCACCGTTCTCGCTGAGGTCCACAACGGGATGCCACCTCGATTCGAACATCTCATCGGAATCGTGGCTCAGAAAATCGTCGAACAGACGATCCACGCTGTGACGCAGAGCGTCAAAGCCTCGGAAGGGACTCAAAGCCCTTTTATAGGGTTCCCAACGTACGATAGCCATAATTCATCCTCCTTTCTATTTGTTATTACTTTCCTCAGATTTACCGTCTTCGTTTTGCCAAAAAGCAGAAATGCAAGCGACGTGCCATTTTGTTAACACTTGTTATTTAACGACATAAAAAATATGCCATCCCGTAGGGTGACATATTGACAGATATTGTCAGTAAGCAGGTGTCAGAATATCTCAGGTGGGCAGGGCGAAGGGCACCGCCCCCGGGAGGACGCTCATCATTATTTCTCTGTTGCCCATCAGGGATTCACCGTCAACGTGAATGGGACCTCTTTCCTGCCGCTGTATCTTCGCTTCTCGAATCTGGGTATGGTGATAACCGGGGATTCGCTCAATTCGACCGTTAAAAAGATTCCTCAGATGATAGAGGCTTGTTCTAAGCGAGAGCGGATCGATGATACAGAGATCCAACAAACCATCATCCGCCCTGGCTTGCGGTGCGATCACCGTGCCGCCGCCGTAACCCTTCGTATTCGCCAGGGTGAGTAAAAGTGGTTGCCCGGTATATTCCATATGCCCGTTGGCATGAACCGTTACAACCGTGGACTGGTAACTGGAGAACGCTCGCAATCCGTGGTAGAAGTAAGAAAACAACCCCCGGAAGGTGCTGGTCGCATATCGGTGGCTGATAACGGCGTCGAGACCACATCCGAAGGTAACCAAGAAGAGATAGTCATCAGCTTTGCCCACGTCGCACCTGACGATCCTGGGATGCAGAAGCCCCTTGCAGGCGATGGTGGGATTCAGGGAAATCCCCCAGTGGCGCGCGAAGCCGTTACCCGATCCCGCCGGGATTAAGCCCACGCAGGCTTCTCTTCCGAGGACCCCTTTGACCACCTCATTCAGGGTACCGTCGCCCCCCACGGCGACGATCAATTCACTGCCCCGCTCGGCTTCAATTCTCGCCAGGCGGGTTCCTTCACCGGCTCGGGTTGTGACGAGAATCGTATAGTTGCGGGATGCATCCCCCCAGACGCGGTCTATCTGGCGAATAATGCTGCGCTTCCCGCCCAGCGTCCCTGAACGTGGATTGAGGATAAACGTGGTACGCTCAAAATGTGGGGCTTTTTCGAACTGTACTGACAAGAGGAAGTCTCACTTTTTAAGGATAAAACGAATGACGCGCACTATTTCTCCGGCTCGACGCTTCTTTCTTTCATAGCGGCTCTGCGGCCGGCCCGGGATCGGATCGGCGGTATAAAACGGGGGTGGAAGCAGGCTCTCGAATTCAGCTCTCTCCTCGAAGAGACGGAGAATTCTGAAGAAATATAGGGCGTTGTCGCTGGCCACTTCAATCGTTCCTCCGGGGGCTAAAATAGTTCCGAGCCAATTTAACACTTCTGGTCTGAAAAAGCGATGATGTTCATGCCTCTTTTTGGGCCAGGGATCAGGATGATTGACCAGAATCTGATCGAAAGCATCGGGCACAAAGAGACGATCCCGGCAAAGCTCCAGGTTTATACGAATGAGAGCAGCGTTACTAAACCCAATTCTTTCGAGTCGCTTGACCGCTCTTCGAACCCGCGCCGGGCGTCTTTCTATTCCCAGGAATCCCGTATCAGGCTGCCCGGGAATCATCTCTTCTAAGACTTCGCCATGCCCGAAGCCGATTTCCAAAAGTGTCCGCCTGCAATTGTTGAAGTAGCGGCGCGGATCCAAAGGCAAAACATCGGGCGTAAATTGCCATACATAAGGCGAATCGAAGAGCGTTCGATTTTGACCGCAAACTCGGTGAAGATACTGTGAGCGATAATCGGAAGGAGGCCGGAAATTACGGCTCATCCGCGGCTCCCGGAACGTTTACGCACTGTCGGCTGCATCAAGCGCACGAAGATGGCCAGACCTCCCAATAGACCCAAGCAAAAAATCTCCCAGTGAAACGGATTCGGATATCCTCCAGCGGAAACGTTGGACGCATCCCAAATAAAGGAGAGAATAATGATAATCCCCGCCAAAATTTCCGCCCACCAAGCCCACCGAGGAAAGACGGGAGTTGCGCCTTGATCTTCCCTTTTGATGATCCACAAGGCAGCCAGAATCATGGCAATTGATACCAGAACGGGCGCCAGAACCGGCCCTACCCACGGCAGCGGGATCAGAAAGAGAATGTCCCAGGTGAGCAGTGAAGGAGGCCATCCAATTTGCACCTTCAACCATACGTAATACATAATGTCCCAGAGGCCGAAAGCGTATAGTAAATAGGCGAACCTCTCGATTTTGCTGCGACCGCATAAAACGGCGATCGCAATCAGCATCAAAATTGTAGCCGCCTCGCGCCCCAGCTCGATGAGAATCACGCTGGTTGGACCCGGCGCCAAGGGAAAATCGAAGCCGTCCGGGTAGAAAATAGCCCGCAGGTAAACGACGACCGCCGCTTCCAGATAGGCCATAGCAGCAGCGAAGGCGAAAACCCATATCGCTTTCTGCCTGCTTGATAATGACAATATGCTTCCAGAATCAGACATTCGGTTACGATCAAATAGACCTAGATTGACGTATTAGACTTAAGTCGCGTGGTCAATAAATATAAAATATTACTGGATTATTTGCAAGTGCGATAGAGAGAGAATCCGAAAGGATCAGAGAAAAAGATTTTACTTGCATTTCAGGAATTAATGTATTATATTCTTGTTGAATGTAAATTGGATAATTATATCCTAATTTGGAGAGATCATGGCCTGCAGGGTTATCGGTGCGCTGCTGGTATTCGCCGCATTTCTGCTCCCATACCAGAGCGTCGCCGCAGAATCAGGTCCATCGAACACGGTGGGTTTTTGGAAGTTCGATGTGGCTCCGGGATTTACTCAGGTGTCTTTTCCCCTGCTACCCAATGACAAAACTCTGGATAACGTTCTGGGAGATCAGTTAACCGGAAGCGCCACACCTGAGGAATCGGATCAAATCCTTCGCTGGGATGCCGCGGCCGGGGAATTTCAGATGGCCTGGTATAATACTGCGAGCGATCGTTGGGAAGGGGATTTCAGCGCCCTCAGTGAAACAGAGGGTTACTGGATCTACGTTCAACCCGATCATCCTGCAACCCAGACCATCGTCGCTTACGGCAGTGTCGTGGAAGAACCTTACTACAATATGGGCACCATAAATCCTGGATACAATGCCATCGGATCGGTCTGGGCGGTTCCCGCTTCCATCGCACAATCCGGGCTGAACGGATTTGAAGGCGGTCTTTACCTCTTCTTATCAGATCTTATCATGACCTACGATCCGGTAACGGGAAGTTATTCTTACACCTGGATGGATGACGGTGGCTCTTGGCAGGGAGATTTAACCGAATTCGAACCTCTGAAAGGGTACTGGATCTACATTGCGCCCGGGCACGCTGGTTTCGAATGGTCGGCTTATCCCCATCCCAACCCTGCAACGCTTGACGCGCAAACTCCTCCGCCGGACTACAGGGCTGCACAATCAACCAACCCGTGGAAGAAAAAAGGGCTGGCACAACCACCCGTTCCCACCCCGGATATAATGGGTAAGGTTAAAAAATTGCCCGTTTCGTCAACTTCGGCGAAGGGAGGTGTCAAATGAGGAAATCACTTATTTTGGCGCTCTCGATCCTGGTTATTTCTACAGCACTCTACGCCCAGCCCTACCTGGTTACAGCGACCAATTACGCTTCCGGTTTCTTCGGCGTCGTGGCCGATGAAAACGGCCAGCCGCTCGAGGTTGGATCGGTAATACATTTTATCTGGGACTCTGCCGGAGACGGCATGGACGATCCTTCGATCGAACCGGGCTTGGTCGGTATGCCCACGGACGATGACGTGTTAATGGGATCGTGCGAGGTGGGAATAACGGGTGGCGCTCCTTCCGATGGGAATTTCATTCTCCCCGGCACCGCACCGGCTGAAAACGGCTGGTGTTACCTGCGCGCCTTTCACTCGCCTGATCCTGCTCCGGGAACCTTCTATTCCGAATCAATAACGAGCTACGCCGTTCCAACTATGGAAGATCCGGTCATCTATGGCGTTCAATTCCCGGCCGTGATGACGAAAATTCTGGGCGAGAATCCTGTTATTAACGTGGACATAACGCCCGATAATCCCCCCATCATCATCGAACCCACGGGCGGGACCTTTGAATTCGCGCTGGAACTTCACAACAATAGCCAGAACACCGTGACGTACGACTTCTGGATTGACGTGATTCTTCCCAACGGCTCAGTTTACGGCCCGGTGCTCTCCCGCTCTAATCTAAACATGCCGGGTGAAGCCACCTGGACCCGACAATTGACTCAGCCGGTTCCGGCCGGAGCCCCTGCGGGAATTTACACGTATATCGCCCATGCCGGCAACTTGCATAGTGGCGAGATCATTCATCAGGATGGTTTTCCCTTCGAGAAAATCGGGTTCCGGGGAACCGATGGTCTGCTGGAATCCATGAATGGATGGCAGACGACCGGTTGGGAAGATGGGGATTTGCAATCAGTTGCCGTTCCAGACGTGTACTTTCTGGCTCCTCCCTATCCGAACCCATTCAATCCAACGACGCAGCTCCGTTTCGGTCTGCCCGAAGCCACACAGGTGCGAATTGACGTTTATAACATCCTGGGCAGCCGCGTGACCACGTTAATAGACAGAAACTTACCGGCCGGTTATCACAATGTTACCTGGGATGCGCCCAACGTCTCATCCGGTTTGTACCTGGTGCAGATGAAGGCAGGAGGATATGTTCACACCAAGAAGGCCTTCTTGCTGAAATAAATCAGCTTGAATTACATAGAATCAAAAACACCCGCAATAGCGGGTGTTTTTATTATGCTGATGCACTGAAAACCGGTTATGACCTGAGCGTATTTTTCTGAACCGATTTGCTAATCGCTTTGAATTCCTCCAGGGTCTTCCGAACCGCCGCTGAGATTTCCTCGGTTCTGCGTTCTATTGCGGTCAGGTCATCTTCAAAAGCGGAAAACACCTCTCTGGAAATACGGCTGATCTCCTTATAATATCCTTCCATTTTTTTTCGTAACTCTTCAACCTTAAATCCCAGCGGAGATAACTGTCCACGTGCGGCGCGCAGCAGTTCTTCGAGTTGCCTCTGAATGTCTTCCAGGCGGCGATTCAGGGCTGCACGCTGAGCCTTAACTGTCTGGGCGCGCAGTGCCGTCAACCATCCGCGATTAGCCCACTTCCAACGTTTGATTATGTACCAGCCCAGGAAACGCCTTGAAGCCTGGTAAAGATCCCGTTTTGCCAAACCTCGCAGTCCCTCTCGCAATGAATAGAACCGACTCATGGCTTCAAAAGTCGTATTCTGTAATTCCTCCGAGCTCATTCGCTTGGGAAGGTAAACGGCGTGGTGAGCGTCGTAGAGCTTCCAATCCTTTGTAATAATCCTATTTTCAGCGCATAATTGCTGGTAGAGCCCGGTCCCGGGTATCGGCGTCAACATCATAAATTGAATGGTTTCAATACGCTGCTGTCGGACGAACTCCAGGGTTTCCCGGGCGGTATCAATCGAATCGTGATCGGATCCGATCACGAACATGCCGTGAACTCGGATTTTAAAGCGGCGGAAGATCTCCATCGCCTTCGTGATATCCTCCACTGTCTGGTGTTTGTCGTACTCTTTCAGCGTGTCGGGATTAACCGATTCAAAGCCGACATAGACGAGATCAACCCCCGATCTGGACAATAGATCCATTAATTCGAGGTCGCGGGTTACGTCTGCACGCACCTGGGCCGACGAATAGTGGGGTTTCAGGCCGCGTTGAAGAATTCCTTCACACAATTCTTTGGTGTACTTCGGATTTGAGCAGAAATTGTCGTCATAAAAGAAGATCTCTTGCTTGGGCAACTGTGCCATTTCATCCAGAACGTGCTGGACGGAACGAAACCGGACTTTGCGTCCGAACATCTGAGTGACGTTGCAGAAGTTGCAGGGAAAGGGACAGCCGCGAGAGGTCTGCACAGGAACATTGAAAAGCCTGGGCTTTGGCTTTAGCAAGCTGAAATCAGGGAATGGCAACCTGTCTAAGTCTTCGATGAGCTGCGGCTTGGGATTATGTAAAACGCTCTCTCCATCCCTGTAGCTGACTCCTGGAACGTCCTGGGGTAGTTCGTCCGCTTCAATCCGGCGGATCAATTCGGGGAAGGAGTCTTCTCCTTCACCCCGAACCACAAAATCGGCATGCTCCAGAGCCTCCTCCGAAAGGAACGAAGCGTGGACACCACCGATGACGACTGTTTTCCCCCTGCTGCGAAACAAATCCGCCAGCCGATACGCTTCCGGAGCCGTTGAGGTTGTAGAGGAAATCCCGATCAGGTCGCAATCGAAGCAGAGGCGTAGATCTTTTTTCGACAGATGGGTTGCGTAAATGCTGACGTCGTAACCCCTATTGCTCAGGATTGTCCCCAAAAGCGGCAGCCCCAGCCGAGGCATTTTGAAATGACTGAATACGTGAAATCCCGGAGCTTCCGGTTCGATGAGTGCGATTCTATTTATCTTGCGCATGGTAATATTGATTTAACCCCCTTCCGTTTATCAACAAAATCAGTTAAAAATTAACAGATCGCCCGCAAAGAAGCAATACCAAATTGCTCTTTTAAGCATTGATTAATTCGGATAGGAGTCTCTGTGGGGATTGCCTAAGGAGTAGAAAACGCTTTGCGTGCGATGAAGATATAATCCGATGATTTGGCGGGGTGGTATTCGGATAAATCGGTGCCTCCGTATTCTCTCTCGGTGATAAATCCGCTATCTTCAAGCGCCATGCGAATTATTTCTCTCCGCCAGGGGCGCAGTGTAGTAGAGAAGATCCGATTGGCCCACTTTCGTGCGGAAGAACCGTCCTGCTGAAAAATAACCAGGTTCATGGTCACGAGTTCATCGTGGAAGTCCAGGAATCTGAAAAACAGCTTCTCACTCTTGGCCGTCAAATGGCTGCTCGGCGGGAAGAACCGCTGACGGTTGGCTAAACGCAAGTCCCAGTTCAGGCACTGCAACAGAATCACGCCTCGATCTGATAGTAAGCGGCCAAAGTTCCTGAAAGCTCGTTCGAGGTCATCGTAGATCAGCAAGTGGGAAATGGAATTCCCCAGCGAACACACTAAATCGAAACGCCCGCTCACCGTATTGACAACATCTGTGAAGGAGGCCTGGACGAACTGAATTTCGGAGCCGCTGGCCGCCGCTCTGGCTCTGGCCAGCTCAACAGCCTTTCCGGAAGAATCCGCACCCATTACAGTTTCAAGCCCGAGGGTCTCGAAGTGGAAGCAGTGCCGTCCGGTGCCGCAACCGACGTCCAATAAAGACTGGATCCCATATTCTCGAAAAATCTTTTCGAAGAAGGGCGATTCTCTCTCCAGGCGGGATTCCCAATCCATCATCTGATCGTATTCACCTGCCAGAAGGTCATAGAAATTTCCAGCCTGGTTTTCTTCGTAAAGTGTCCTCATTGTATTATAGTTCATAGTCAGCGTCGAACAGGTAAAGTGTTGGATGCCCTTCCCTGCTATTTTCTCAAAACGATTTCGATGCGGCGGTTTTGAATCCTTCCGGCTGCGGTATCATTGGAAACCAGCGGCCGGCTCTCGCCGAAACCGATCACTTCCATGTCTTCGGCGGAAAGATTCATATTGTCGGCCAGATAGTCTCTGACGGCTCTGGCCCGGTCTTCCGATAATTTCAGATTGTCCGCTTCATCGCCCTTTGAATCCGTATGGCCGTGAATCTCGATCCTGCGATCGGGGAATTCCCGTATGACCTGCTGAACCTTGGTGAGCAGCGCGTAATCCTCCGGGCGAATGTCGCTGGATCCGGATTTGAACCTAAGTCCCGTCAGCCGAATGACAATCTCATCCGTTTGCCCCGACGCCGTAAAACTGATCAAGCCCTCATCGGGCTCCAAGAGCGTCGTAATCCGGGCGATTTTCTCCTCAAATCTCTTCTGAGCCTGAATTTGTTGCCGTCTGGCCTCTAACTCCGCCATGTATTTGCCCGACTGGCTCGCCAGTTTTCCCACCTCCGCCTCCAGTTCGCCGATTTGCAGATCCCGTTTCGCTAATTCCTCCTGCAGGTAACGTCGGTCCTCCTGCAGACTCCTGATGGCGGCCTTGATCGCCTCGACGTTCAGCGCCATATCACGGTCGAACTTCGGGCTTAACCCTAAGGATTCACTGATCTGCTTAATGTCTTCTTCATACTGGGAAATTAGCCTTTCCCAGCCGCCAGGGCTCTCATTTAATCCTGAAATCCACCTTGAGAGAAAAATGCTGTGCGAGAGAATGTCATTGACATTCTCAGCCATGCGAGCGGCGGTTTCCCTATCGTAGCGGTTCTCCTCGATGTAAGCTTCAATATCCTCGACGGCGGCTTCCGCTTCGGCGAACAAAGTAGGGGTAAGTTCCCGGCCGCCAGCTGAGGTCGCCTCTGCAAGCAGTTCTCGCACCTGGCCTAAGACCTGAGCCTGTATGGCTTCCAGCTCTGCGCGGCGAAGCAGCGGGACGGCACGCTCCGCGGCTTTTGCTGCGTCATCCCGATTGTCCTTCTCCAGCTTCTCAACGGACTTTCTTAGGAATCCCATCCCTTTTTCGTAACTCTCAACCGCAAAGGTCTGCGCGTTTGCCTTCCGGGCATCGTCGTAAGCAGAAACCAGCTCCGGGAAGGAAGATTTCAGTCGTTCTGCGGTAGTCAGCGCCCTTTCGAGATGATTCCGAGCGTCCGCCAGTTTTTTAGAAATGCGATCTTGACTTCTACCCGCCGCCGAATCCTGGATCGCCCTGTTGAACGCCTCCTTTCCAGCTTGATAATAGCCGGCGCTGAAAACATCCGCCCGCTGCGCCTCGGCTTCCTCCAATAGGTTTCGGATTTGTTGGAAAGTGACATCCTGAGCGGCGCCTGAAGCTGCCAGCCAAAGACAGATAAGACCACCGACCAGAGAAAGCCTGCCCGGATGCCGCGGCGTTATATTCAAATTTTGTCGAATCGTCATTGCGAGGTTAAGAAAATTTAAAGCATTTATCGTAGTTTAGTTGTGCTCTCGATCACTCTTTTCTCCTAAAGAAGCGCATTAGCAATCCCAAATCAATGAAACCGACCTCACGTATCGTCCGCCGAACCAGGATGATCCCGATCACTCCCAGCAGGACGTTAGGCGCCCACATAGCCATCGCCGGAGTGATGATCCCCCGGTCGGCCAGATCTTCGCCCCCAATTAAAAAGGCCCAGTAGATCAGGAAGAATAAGACGCTAAGGCCCGCGGCGACGCCCAATCCGCCGCGGTGGATTCTAACGCCCAGAGGTGCGCCGATTAAGACGAAGACCAGGCAGGCAACGGGGATGCTGTATTTCTTGTGGATTTCAACCATGAAAGCGTTGATGCGGCGGCGGTTCTTGACCGGATCCGATTTCATTTCCTTCACCTGAGCCCACATCGCCGGAGCTGAGAGCTCCCGGTCGGATCGGTAGCCGCTTTCCTGCCTCTCAAAGACCATGTTGGGCGCGGAAATGCGGAACAGGGACTTTTTAAAGATGGTACGCTGATAATATGCAGGATCTTTGGCATCCTGCCGGTGAATTTCCCCATCGTAGAGTTGCAGGTGAAAGGCTTCCTCTTCGGGAACGAAGTTTAAATCCCCCTCATGCGCGGAAACCACGGTTGGATAGCGAGGATCGCTGTTGTCGAAGATCACCAGCGTATAGAGGTGCGACCGCTTCTGGTCAATGCGCTGCGCCCAGAGGACGTATTTGGGCAGGTCGAAGATGAAGGTGCCTTCTTCAAGAGCCAGTGTGGGCCGCTTGCGGTGAATGTCCCCGGAGAGTACGCGCGAACGGTGGTTGAAGTCAGGCAAAACCCGATTGTTGAATTCGATCAGCAGGTAACACAAGATGATGGCGATTACGAAAAAGGGGATCAAAAGCTGCCAGAGGCTGGTTCCGGCCGCTTTTAACGCCGTTATTTCATTCTCGGCGGACAATCGTCCGAAAGCCGCCAGAGTCGCTACCAAGACGGCCATGGGAACGGCCAGCGCGACAATCCAGGCCAAATTCAAGAAAAAGAACTCCATGACCACGTAGGGATCCAATCCCTTGCCGGCGATCTTCCCCAGCATCTGCACGATCAGGTTCAGAAGGATGATCAGCGTGACCAGGCAGAAGGCGTAGATGAACGGGGGAATAAATTCAAGAGTTAAATAGCGATAGATAATCTTCATCGTCCTGAAGGGACTCCCTTGGAGCTCAGTTGCATCTCAAGATTTCGGTTTCGTTCTAAACTGCTTGACATTCGGCGGCCAATTCATTATATTTACGATTGAGAACTTGAACATTAAGTCACTTTTTGCCCCTGACATCCATCCTGAGAGGTTCTTTCTGCACTTCAGGAGGACTAGTCCTAATGGTAAGGCAGCGGCCTTGAAAGCCGCCGGCCCTTTCGGGCCTTGGGGGTTCGAATCCCTCGTCCTCCGCTGAAGCGGGTTTGAAGGTTCTTCTATATGGATTAGCAGTGGACCTTCAGACTCTTCAACTTTTTATTACCCGGAGAGGTGGCCGAGCTGGCTTAAGGCACTCGCCTGCTAAGCGAGGGTGGGGTTGAAAGCTTCACCGCGGGTTCGAATCCCGCCCTCTCCGCAAAGCCCGACCGATTCAGGTTGGGTTTTTATTTATATTAATGCTTTGATCAAAAACTCCCGTTGTGGTTCTCTACCTCCCCGCCAACAAGGCCAACTGATAGACGAACTTCATTCCCGCCATTAAAGATTCAATCGAAAGACGCTCATCCTTGCCGTGCATGCGCCACACTTCGTCCTCCTCCAAGGGAAAAGGCAGAAGACCGTAGGTTGGTATCCCTTCAGCGCGCAGGCGCGTGCCGTCCGACATTCCCGGAGAGAGGTAAGGGAGCACGGGCGTATCAGGGAGTATCTCGTTACAAACCTGCTCGATTAAAATGAAGCCGATACCGTCAATCGGAGATGGATCCGGCGGGAGTGGGCGAGACCTGTAATCAAACTCATAAGGCCCGGGCCCAATCCATTGTCTCAGGCTGTCAACGAAGGCATCCACGTCCTGGTCGGGCAACAGGCGGCAGTTGAGGTTGACTTCGGCGGAAGGGGGATGCACGTTCGACTTGATGCCGCCCTGAATGAATGTCGGGGATATCGTGTTGGTCATTAAAGACAGGTACAGCGCATCGTTGGTTATGACTTCGCCGTCGGCGATGTCCACAGCCGGATCCAGAGGTGCAATCCCCTCAAAGAATAATCGCGTGACGGCGTCCAGGCGGTGAGTTTCCGAATACCGCGAAATCCGATCCAGCGCGCCGGCCAGTGCGAATATGGCGTTATCCAAGCGGGGCACGGAAGAGTGCCCCGTCGTTCCTCGAGCGATCAGCCGGATGTTGTATGCAGCCTTTTCCTCAGTCTGAACGGCAATATACAGCGGTTTCCCACCCCGAACGATGATTCTCCCGCCCTCGTTTAAAGCGAAGGCTGCATCCAGCTTATCCCGGTGACGTTCGAGCATCCACCCTGCTCCCACCGATCCTCCTGATTCCTCACCGGCAGTGGCCAGCAGGATGAGGTCCCGCCTTAGAGGCACCTCCAATCTATTCAGCAAGACCAGGGTCATGGCTTCCACAGCCAGCATCCCCTTGTCATCCAGGGCGCCGCGCCCGTAGATAAAGCCGTCCTTCAACTCCCCGGAGAATGGTGGAAGCGACCATTCCGCCTCGTTGACGGGCACGACGTCCGTATGGGCGACCAGCAAAATCGCCTTTTGACTTCCGTCGCCCTTCAGCCGCGCCAGCAAGTTAGCGCGACGCTCGTCCACATTATAGATGCGGCTTTCGATCCCTTCTCTATCAAAGAACTTATCCAATATGCGACAGGCGGTGATTTCATTCCCAGGTGGATTCTGCGTATCCGCCCGAATTAAATCCTGCAGCAGTGCAACCAGTTCCCCTTCGACTTCGTTCCAATCCGGTTCATCGGCGACTACTTGATTTACACACAAAAGCAGCGAAAGAGTCAAAAACGCTAACACCAAGCGAGATTTCAATCAATCCTCCCCCGCTTCAATCATCTCTTCGATATCATCTTCTTTATACCTCGACGTATCCGTTTCTGGACTCGAGGGAATCAGCATCTCCCACACCTGCTGATCCGGATTGGGAATGCAGGTCACAAGACACTTACGGGATGAAGCGATAATTCGGCCGTCCATTACTTAACTCCGCATAATTACATTCAAATCCGTCGGATGATTTCCCGCAGCAATGTTATAAACTGAGTAGCCATTCGAGAGGCAACATCAATAACGTCAGCATGATCCAGCGTGCTCTTTTCCAGGCCCGCGGCGCGATTGGTAATGCAGCTTATCCCCAGCACGTCCATTCCCAGTCGGGCGCCTTCGACCGCCTCGGCCACGGTGGACATACAGACGGCATCAATGCCCAGATGCCTCTCCATGCGTACTTCGGCCGGCGTTTCGTAGCTTGGCCCCAGCATGGCGCCCAGAACGCCCCGCTGCAATTCCATTTGGTTTTCAAGCGCGGCTGTTCCGGCGATTTTCATTAAACGGTCGCTGTAGGGAGAATGTCCCCGGAATAAAGGCTCGCGTTCGATCGGCAGCGGATTGGGACTTTCCTTTGCTCCCGCCCGGATTTTCCTCCTGAATTGCAGATCTATCTGGTCGGTGATCAGCATGAAGGTTCCGGGTTCCAGATACGGATTGATGCCTCCGGCCGCATTGGTCAAAATTAGATTCCGCGCACCCAGTTCGGCGGCAATTCGGATAGGGAGTATGACTTCTTCGACTTTATAACCCTCATACAGGTGGACGCGACCCTGAAAGCAGATCAGTCTTTTCCCGGCGAATCGGCCGGATATCACAAAGCCCTTGTGTCCATGCACCGTGGAATGCGGATAACCGGGAATCGCCGAAGCGGGTATCCGGCCGGCATCCTCAAGCTGATCCGCAAAACCTCCCAACCCCGAACCCAACACCACCGCAATTTGAGGAGGCTCGGGGAAGATGGGGTGAATCTCTTCGAGAATAACCCGGAGGTCTGGAGAACAGGAATTTGGAAAAATCTCAGGCATCAGCAGCTAAAACGGGGTTTTTTGCTTTCTTAGCATTTTCAGGGCGCGTTCTAACAATTTCACCTTGGCTTTGTACGGAAGAAAGCTGCTCTTGAAACCCATGACGATGATATTTTTCAGATCTTCCTCATCGAGACCGAAAGCCTTGCAGGCCAGAAGGTATTCGTCTGTGATGGTCGTATTGGAAATCAGGCGATTGTCGGTATTCAGGGTGACTCGCAATCCGTAGTCGTAGTAAAAATGCATGGGGTGGGCTTCCAGGGATTTTACGGCTCGAACGTGAAGATTTGAGGTGATGCACATTTCCAGCGGAATGCGATGGTCATTGACGTAGTTCAAGAGATCGCCGTCCTCCTTCAACCGGGTCCCGTGCCCGATGCGGTGGGTGTTCAGGTCGTGCAAGGCCTGCCGGATGGAATCCGGCCCGTAGGCTTCACCGGCGTGCACGGTGCAGTTGATGTTGTTCTTGCGGATCAAGTAGAAAGCTTCGCTGTGGTCTTTGGCCGGGAACTGGTCTTCCACGCCGGCGAGATCGAAGCCCACCACCCCCTGGTACTTGTAGGCAACCGCCAATTCGGCAAGCGCCATGGACGTCTCAGGCGAGATATTGCGGATACCGCAGACGATAACGCCGGTCTTAATGTCGGCCTCTCGTTCTGCCAGGCGTAAACCATCCAAGACAGCATCCATGATCTGGGTCAGCTTCATGCCGCTCTTGGTATGCAGCACCGGAGAATAGCGCACCTCCAGATAAAGGACGCCCTCGGAAGCCGCGTCCAGAGCCAGTTCATAGGCCACCCGACTCAGCGCTTCACTATCCTGCAGAACAGGCAGAATATAATTAAAACGCTCCAGATATTCCGACAGGTTGCTGAACGGTTTCTCGACCTTAAAAAACTTCCGCAGCTGCTCCAGTGATTTTGCCGGAAGTTCCACCTTCCGTTCCTCGGCCAGTTCCCAGAGCGTCTCAACCCGGAGAGACCCGTCCAGGTGGCAATGCAGATCCACCTTGGGCAACGAGCGGATGTATTCAGTGGAAGGAACCTTCTTAGGGAGTTGGGCACTTTTGCCGCCCCTCGGACCTGCTTGCGATGTTACCATCTCCTCACTCAGAGCTAATAATTCTCATTAATTATTCAACGACTGAAAGCACCGGCACGATCCGCACCAAGGTCGGGATTTTTGATGAGGAAATCTTCCGAACTCAAATCAGCATCCCGGCGATTGTAGCGGTCATCCATGAAGCCAGCGCGCCGCCGAACATGGCCTTCAATCCCATACGGGCCAGCTCCGATCTCCGTTTGGGAGCCAGCGCTCCAATGCCCCCGATGGTGATGCCGATGGAGCCGAAATTGGCAAAACCGCACAGAGCATAAGTAGCGATGGTAATGGACCTTTCGCTGAGCTGCCCCCCCGCTACCAACTGTGACAACTTAAGGTAGCCGACGAATTCGTTGGCGGCAATCTTCATGCCCAGCAGGTTACCCACTGCGCCCGCCTCCGACCAGGGGACTCCCATTAGAAAAGCCAGGGGCGAGAAAATGGTTCCAAAGAAAATCTTCAGGTTACTCGGAAAAATTCCCTTATAACCTCTCCCCTCGATAAATGCGCCACCCAGAATCTTCCCATCAATGAGAGTATCGAACCAGCCCAGAATCACGTCAGCCAGCGCCAGTAGCGCCAGGAAACTGATCAGCATGGCGATAACGTTCACGGCCAACCGCATACCGTCGGTCGTTCCCCGGGCAACGGCATCCAGCGCGTTATCGTAGAGCTTAATTTTGGGAATTCGGGCGTCCCCGGCGGTCCTGGAATGCTCCGTTTCGGGGAAAATGATCTTGGACATCACCAGAGCAGCCGGTGCTGACATCACCGACGCTGCAATCAGGTGGGGTGCAGCGATGCCCAGGCTCATATAGGTGAACATCATGCTCCCGGCAATAGTCGCAAATCCTCCCACCATGACGGCGTGAAGTTCCGACCGGGTCATATCGTCCAGAAAGGGGCGAATCAGCAGAGGGGCTTCGGTCATTCCCACGAAGACGTTGGCGGAACAGGAGAGGGATTCCGCGCCCGAGGTGCGCATCGCCCAGCGCATGAAACGAGCCATCTGTTCGATGATAAACTGCATAACGCCCAGATAATAAAGTAAAGCCATAAAAGCGCTGAAGAAGATGATCGTGGAAGCGATGATCAAGGCGAGCTGGGTTCCGTAGATGGCGGTATTTTCCGGCTTTCCCAATTCTCCGAAGAGAAAATCCACACCCACCTGGGATAGCTTGAGGAAGGCGTAAACCTGCGACGAGAGCCATTTAAAGGCGTCTGAACCCGGTTTCCACCAGAGGAGAAGAACCCCCAGCGATAGCTGGATGCCGGTACCCACCAGAACCGTGCGGAGTTTAATCTTACGCCGGTTATTGGACATCAGGTAGGCGATGCCCAGAAGGGCGATCATGCCGATTAAGCTGATTATGTGTTCCATATCGGATTTGAAAGTTTGAGTCCATTTGATCATTCATTCGCAGAAGCGCGCCGCACCGCCCAGAATCCTGATAGAGCCGCCAGAAGAGTGAGCAGAATCCCGGTGCTAAAATTCCCGAAGATCATCATGCCGATGCCGAAGGTGGCACCGTAGATCAGCACTGCACCCAACAACCAGTTGAGCAGATGCGACCGGAGTGACGCCCCACCCCAGCGTTCCTTCCACGCAACCGGCCAGGATCCGCCGGGACGAACCCGCTCGTAAAAGCTGCTGAGTTTTCCTTCAGGTTCCGGTTTCGTCAGAAGCGTCACGCAAACCCAGGTCAGAACGGAAATCGGGACGATAATTAACGCCTTGTGCTGGATGCCCAGCGGGATACCGAAAAGCACGGGCGGACTTGAGAAAAGAGCGTATTTGGCACCTGCCTGAACGGTCTGAACGAAGGCGACGATTTCGAGAACCACGGTAATGACAATGGACGAGGCCAGCGCGGTGATCTCCGACCAGGCATTGACGCGCCACCAGAACCAGCGCAGAATCAGCACCGGCCCGATGCCGCAACCCATCGCCCAGATGAATTCCCAGGCCCGGGCGATGGAACCCATGAACAGAGCCGTCAGGGCGGCTCCGGCCATGACGAACACCGTGGCAAACCGGGATACCCACACATAGTGCCTTTCGGACGCATCCCGGCGGATGAAACGGCGATAGACGTCGTTGAGCAGATATGACGCTCCCCAGTTCAGATGCGTTGAAATGGTGGACATGAAGGCGGCCAGGAAACTGGCGATCAGCAGACCGATGACGCCGGGTCCACAGACGGCCTTCATCACCAGTGGATAGCCCGCCTTATCGCCCAGCGGATCATCGGCGAGTGCGGGGAACATCACCATCGAAACCACGGCGACAATGATCCAGGGCCAGACGCGAAAAGCGTAGTTGGCCAGGTTGAACCACATCGTCGCCAGCAGAGCGTGCCGCTCGTTCTTACAGGAGGACATGCGCTGAATGATGTAGCCCCCGCCGTCGGCATTATGCGACGCCCACCACATCACCCCGATGAAAATTAGAAAAGTGAAAAAATTTGTCGTGAGGAAATTTCCCGATCCCGATGACAGCGCCGGGAAAAAGCTCAAGGTATCCGCCTGAAAACCGGGGGCGGTTTTGACCTGTTCCAGCAGATTCTCCATGCTGCCGAAATGGTTGACCGCCAGAACCGCCAGAATGATCGCGCCACCCATAGCCAGGATGAACTGGAAGAAATCGGTGATGACGACACCCCAGTAGCCCGCCACCGTGCAGTAGATCAGGGCAATGGCGGCACAGCCCCAGACCGCCCACCCGCGTCCCACTCCCAGGGTTACCGACGCCACGGCGGACATGCCGTTGATAACCCATCCCATGACGATGAAATTGTAGAGAAGTGCAAAGTAGAGAGCCTTAAAACCCCGCAGGAGAGCGGCGGGGCGCCCGCTGTAGCGTAATTCGATCAGCTCGTTGTCAGTGATCACCCTGGCGCGCCGCCACAGGCGAGAGAAGAAGAAAACACCTAACAGCCCCCCTAAGGCGAGGCACCACCAGTACCAATTCCTCCAGATGCCATCCGAACGCACCAGCTCGGTGATGGCCAGCGGCGTATCCGAAGCGAAGGTGGTAGCCACCATGGACGTGCCGGCGATCCACCAGGGCAGAGAGCGCCCCGACAAAAAGTACTCTTCCGTGGAAGAGGCGGAACGCTTAGTGTAGAAATATCCGATCGCCAGCGCAATCAACAGGTAGGCGGCGACGATGAGCCAGTCTATGAGAAGCAGGGTAAATCCTGAGTTAGTGATAAGAATGTCGAAAAAGTCTTCCCGGCATCATTCGTGCCGGTTCTCCCGAAGAAAAGGTCAAAATGATCCTTAGCGACAGCAATCTATTTAACATATTGTTAATTATAGATTATCGCTTTCCCGAGGGGACCACTTCGTGGCGCGGGGTAACAAAACTGATTGATTAAAGCCTTTTTGTAACATTCTCAATTAAAGGTGAATTTACAAAAGAGCCCCGAATCGTCGGGGCTCTTTTAGTGCGCAAATTCATCACTCCACCGTCAGTTCGGTCGTTCCCTCCCAGATGCCGTGCAGGTTGCAGCGCACCAGGGCTTTCAGGGTGCAGGATTTCCCCAGTTTGACCCGCATGGTCACCGGCATCTCGTAGATCGCCGGAGTCAATTCCACACGGCTGATCAAAACGTCGTTGTAATAGAGCTCCACCCACTGGAGAAAGTGTGCGCCCTCATTGGGGTGAGTCAGCTCTTTGCCCACCGTGATTTTTACGTCGAAGGGCTCCCAGGCTTTCACTGACGCAGGAACTTCAAGGGTCGGATAATGCTTCTTTTCCAGATCGGTTTTGTTGTTGGGATCAACGGGCCGATTAATGCCCTCAAATAAATCCATTATTCCTCCCTGTTTTGTTTATGAATTAAAACAATTATATACAATGAGCAATATAAAAATCAGGTTCGAAAAAGGCAAGCGAAATTTCCTGGATCATTCTGAAGAAAGAGTATCAAATGCCGCGCTCCTTCTTGAATCTTTGTATGCTTTCACAATTCTATCAATGGTAGGATGCCCCTTCACATCATCGTCCAGGAGTTTGCTGTGAAACCAGCAGGTCAAACTGTCATCGGCAGTAATTACCAGATCCAGAGTGGTCATCCTGGTTCCTTTTCGGCTGACGCCCAACACATAGGCCGAGCCGGATCTGTTCAATTGAGTTTTGGGGAAAAGATCCCTGCTGGAAATAATGACATCAATGCCGGAAATCTTGACACCTAATTGGCGGGCCAGCCGCGCCGGGAAATCACAAAGCACGATGATTATATCGCACTCCGAACGGATTTCAGCGACGACATTTTCAATGGCGGTCTCGGGATCGAGAAATTCCAGATTTTCAATGCCCGCACGTTTCAAATCCACGGGCCTCACTTCCCCCGCGCCGATGATGCCGATCTCCTTGCCATTTTTCTCCTTTATGATCCAGCCTGGGAAAACCGTCTCGCTCGTCTTTTTATACGCCAGGTTAGCGGAGATTAAAGGCAAATTCAGACTATCGGCAGCCCATCGCAGGATTTCGACACCGGCGATCAGATCGCTGGCGGAAACGTTCACGGCATCGTATTTCATTTTGGCGAACGCTTCAAGGATGGCTCTGTTCTTGAGATCGCCTGGAAGGTCGTGGGGTTCGGCGAAAACGCCGGCATCCAGGATTAACGCAGCTCCTCCCCAGCTTCGCAAACTATCTTCAGAAGCGCGCGCCTGGCGGGACAGTCCTCCTACCCGGCCTTCAGGGCAGGGGCAAGGTTCCAAATATCCCTGCAAATTCCCCGTATATATCGCATGGAGAGCCTTCCCGGGCTCTCGCCGGCAGCCGCAGAATATTATTGCGCCCGAAAGGAGCGTGATCAGGAAAACGCGACGTGACATTCCTGGATTACCGTAAAAACGCATAGGGACGTAAGCATTTCGTCCCTTTAAAATAACAACCGGAGCGATGAAATGCAAGTACTCTGCACGGTTGGTTGCAATGATCTCCCTACTGCAAAATGACCGTCCTTAAGAGATCATATCTGTTCCGCTTTCCTCTGTCGCACAAACACGTTATTGAATGTCACAATTTTTGCTTCACTTACTTCGGATCAATTCGTTAAAAGTTGCGAGGTAAACGAAAGAAAATAGATTTTATCTTGCAAATCGAACCGGAATTTGCTATTTTAGGTTTCAAGCCTGAATCAAATCTGAAAAATATGAAACGAATTCCTCTGGTTTTCCTGGGAATACTCCTTGTTGGATGCACCGGTTCTCTGAATCTTCATCCTCGATCAGATTCGGCCCCGGAATCTACTTCGCCTGTTGCCGAAGCACAAGGTGATTATGAGGCAATCCCGGCTTCAACGCCCGAAGATGATTTCGACGAAGTCCTCATCCTTTATCAAGAGGCTCTGGACAGCGCTGAAGCTGGTAACGCCCTGGCAGCACAGGAGCTTTTCGAAAGCGCTATTATAAACTTCGCCGAATTGAATACGGATAGTCTGGATATCCCCGTTGAGGAAATCGAGTGGCTGCGCAGACAAATCGCCAGCGATTATGCCTCGCTGCTGAGCGAAACACCGGAATTACCGGCGGAAAGCTCGCCATCGGCGGTTTACATAAGCTTATCAGAATTCTTGGGGGATTCGATCTCCTCCCCGGAAGATCTGATCAGTTTGATGTATCCCGCGGCCGAAGCACCGACTGAAGTTGATACGCTGGCCGAACGCCAGCTCTATCCCGACGTCCCCCTGATCGTCAACTCATACGTAGAAAACGCGCTGAAATTCTACAGGACGAAGGGACGCAAGGTCTTCACCAAGTGGCTGGAACGTGCCGGTGAGGCGATTCCCTACTATTCTTCGATTTTAAAGGAAGAGGGATTACCGGAGGAAATCGTCTACCTGGGGATGATCGAGAGCGGCTTCAGCTCGAGCGCTTATTCCAGGGCTCACGCTTCAGGTCCCTGGCAATTCATCGCTTCGACGGCGCGCATCTACGGGCTAAAAGTGGATTACTGGCACGATGAGAGGCGCGATCGGGAGAAATCCACGCGAGCCGCCAGCCGATATCTAAAGAAATTGCACGATGAATTCGGAGACTGGTATCTGGCTTTCGCCGCCTACAATTGCGGGGAGAGGCGCGTGCAGCGCGCCATCAGGCGCGCCGGCAAGAAGGATTATTGGTCTCTTAGGAAATATCTCCCCCGCCAGACGCGCGACTACGTTCCTTCATACTTAGCGGCTCGAATCATCTGCCAGAATCCCACTCAATACGGTTTTGAGCCGCTGGATTTCAAGGATCCCATTCCAACCAGAACGGTTTACGTTGACGGATGCGTGAGCTTG
>CAZHMN010000044.1:0-24081 GCA_964533705.1 uncultured bacterium | reverse complement strand
AGCGGAAGCCATCATCAACACCTCAATGTGTCCGGTAAGTAATTAACTAATTCAGTTTATTCTATCATTAGGCATCAGATTTCCGCTTCGCTCAGGACCTGACGCAACGTTATTCTGCTTGGACCATAATATTAAATTAACCATTTCCTGTGTATTTAACACCATCACCGACAAACAAGTCAGCGCGCCCTCGCCTTTGCGGAATTCCGACATGTCGAGGGAGATCGTTGCAAAGCCCGCCTCTTCGATCAGGCGCTTCGTCCTCGGGTAGCCATCCGAAACGATCACGTTGCCACCGACCGCCAGGCAATTGGCGGCGTAGGCTTCTTCTTCCGGAACGATGATCTTCCGATATCCGTTGAAAGGCGCCTCATCGAAGCGGCCCGGCGCCATCAGCAGATGGCCCCTACCGAGGTAGGTGCAATCCGACTTTAAATGCATTAGGTCTTTTGTTTCTACCGCGATCGTCTGAACCCCCAAAGGCGCAGCGATCTTTCTGACCTGTTCTACGGCCGAAATATTCGTGCGTTTGGACAATCCAATGAAGAGCTTATCGTCTATTCTTAGGACGTCTCCTCCTTCAACCGTCCCGGATGGCTTAATATCGTGAATTATTTTACATTTATCAAGGATTTTTCTAACTTCTATAACTTCCTCTCTTCGAGTTGGCGCCCCCATACGCGAGATCACAGCAACGTCCCCGATGACGATGGCCGTGTCTTCCACGTAGCAGCAGTCTGGGTAACGGTCATCTGCCTCGATGTAGATGAGTTCCAGGCCTAATTCCTGCAAAGTTTCGCAGTATTGCCGGTGTTGCTCCTTGGCCAGCTCGACGTCTATCGGTACTGTCACCGATCGGATGCACTGATCGTAGGTATTGGGCACTCCTCTTACGATGGCGTATTTTGGTAAATCCAAACCCCGCTACCTCGCTATTTCAGGCACAATAATCCATCCAATCGCCCAGGCGCCTTCTTCGCCCCGCGTCAGGCAGACGATGCCGCCATTCTTGAAGTTGATCACCTTGATCTCGGCATTACCGCAGATAAGAAGCGATGCCAACCGACTCAAATGCGGCAGATGACCAACCAGCATCAAATCTCCCGTTTCAGCACGCAGTTTTTCAGCCCAGATGGAAGGATCGTCGAGGGGAGCCAGGCCGGAAGCTTCCTCAGTCCCTCTCTGCGGTTTTAAGAGTTCAGCCAGGATCTCAGCCGTCTGCTTCGCCCGCGTCTTGCCACTGTGAAGGATGCGGCTTACCGTGACGTCTGTATGAGCCGCCAGATAGGACGCCACTTTCTGAACGCCCGCCTCTCCCCTATCGCTCAGGGATCGTTCGGGATCTTCTTCCTTGGGTTTGGCTTCACCGTGCTGGACGAGGTAAAGGTTCACATTCTATTCGCTAAATGATAAGGGGGCTAAACTACAATGTAAAGCCAGGTTCTGTCTTTAGAAGCTCTGATGGAATTTCATTCGAGGTCATTGAGCATTGCTATAAGCCCAGGCTTGGTTTCCGGGAGATTTCTTGAAACGATTTCCCAGATTATCTTTAAATCAATGCCGAAATATTCATGGATGACGATATTCCGCAATCCTACCATCCTTCTCTAGGGGATATTCGAATAGCTATCCCTGATATTTTCTGGTATATTCGTCGCTGCTTCACCGATGACTTCGAGGTTTCTTACGACTGCATCAATGACCAGAGTATTTTGTGAAAAAGCGTTGTAATCCATCGCTTTAATATAGCGCTCAATTTTGGTCATCGCTTCCAACATGTCCTCGATAAACAATTTGTGAGTCCTATTCTTCACGCGTAAACGACCTCCTTTAATATGTCTTCACGGAGTTGTGGTTTTAATGCTCCAATGGAAACCAAATCAACTCTCTTTTCTAATATCTCTTCAAGATATTCCTTGAGATCAACAAATTCCCAACCAATGGGTTCACTGAATGTCACTAGAATGTCCACGTCGCTGCTTTCTGATTCCTCGCCACGCACCTGGGATCCGAAAATCCCAATTCGATCTACCTTAAATTTTGCCTTCAGAAAAGGCTTGTGTTTTTTTAGCGTTGCCTCAATATGTCGTCGAGCGTTCATTTTTCTTTTCCCTCCAGAGATACTCTCATCGGCGTTGCTGTACCGCCCTTATCCTGTCCCATATAGAGCGTGACGTGCGGGAAGGGTATTTCGATGTCTCGGGCGTCAAATGCCTTCTTCAAGCGGCGATTGAATTCCCGGCCGATGCGCCACTGCTTGATCGGTTTGGTGGTGGTGCGCGCTTTGATGATAATAGCGGAATCAGCGAACTGGTCCAATCCGAGGATTTCAATCGGCTCAATGATGTCATCCTTAAATTCGGGGTCACTGCGGAGTTCTTCGTCGACCTGTTTGATCACCTCGACCACCTCATCAACATCTTCCCGATAAGCCACGCCAATGTCGAACACGTAGCGGGAATACTCCTTCGTCATGTTGGTGACCAGGTCTATATTGCCGTTGGGTATGTAGTGAACGTTTCCGGCCAGATCCCTTAGAATGGTCATCTTCAGGTTGACCTTCTCAACGAGTCCTCCCTTGCCGGCGACCTGCACCACGTCCCCCACGCGAATCTGATCTTCCAGCAGGATAAAAAAACCGTTAATCACGTCTTTGACCAGGCTCTGGGCGCCGAAGCCTACAGCTAGGCCGACGATACCGGCGGCAGCCAGAACGGGACCAATTTCGATGCCGATCTGATCTAAGATGGTCATAAGGGCCACGATGATCACCACAACGGTCAGCAGATGGCGGATCACCGAGGCGAGCGTCGAGGCACGCTTTTTGGATTCCTCATCGATCTTCTGCTTGCTGAAAAGGTCGGATAATCGTGCCGAAAAGACGCCAACTGCTTTGATCACGATCAGAGTGATGATAGCGATCAGGAAGATTTTCAGTCCCGTCGTAACGGTCCAGTCGCCAATTTCCTTCAAGATCGAGGAAAAATCCATTTCAAGCTCCCATTTAGCTAATTTGTCTCAGATTCAATCTTTGATTCGATGTTACTACAACCGCCTCTTTCTCCCGATTGCAGAATCTTGTAGACATTCGGGAGTTACACAATAATTTGCAGGGCTATCATCAATAACAAAATTATTCCTCCCCAATTCTCACAAAAAACTTGACAAACCGTGCTTTGGATGTTATATTGAATGGTAGATGATAGGATTCGGGGATGCAGGTACAACCTGATCGGTCGTACATTTTCTGGCTTCGGTCGGACTGCTTCCCCGTTTTTGATAATGGAAAAGGCGTCTTCGGAAAGACGCCTCCCACCCATCATAGCTGATGGTCAAACACTCGTCTCTCCCGACCCCCTGCCAGGTACTATTCGATCAGATTCATCCCCCTTAGTTCATACTCCTCCTGTTCAATAGAGGAAACGAACTGCATGGATTCCACCTCGGCGAAGAAATCCTTCATCTCCTTCCTACCGCCGTGGTGCTGGTTGATAATGTAGGCGAACAGATCGGCAAGTTGAACGCCGGGCGAATGAGATGCAGGTGCAAAGAAGGGTGTCCCCAGCATGCCGTGAAAACCGGCGCCCAGTGACGTTTTGTACATGAAATTCATCACGCTGCTGGCCAGGAAGCGGTCTTTTTGGGGTTCTTCGCTGCTGAAGATCAGTTTGGCCATCTGCCCCGGATGCGTTTCGAGCATGAACGAATTAACCCGTTCGATCAGATAGGCCAGTAGCAGCGAGACAGTCTCTTCGTTGAAGCGATCGGAGCCGGAAATAATACCCTTCTGAAGTGCCGCAGGAACCTTTCGTGAATTGCCTCGGCCGTTGCCGGGTGTGCATTTTCTGGAGGTAGAAAAAGTGACCACTTTTTCCAGGCGGCAGAGGCTGAACAGCTCCAGAACGAATTCAACTTTCCGGAAGCTGGCCAGAGCGCGATTGCTCAAGAGCAGCCTGCCCTGCAAGGCGTAATCACCTATCCCCGGACGCTTGAAAAATCTGCCCTTTAATCGCAACAGCTTGCGGCAGAAGTCATCATAAGCGGCCTCTTCAAATGCCACTCCTGCGACCGTAGCGTAATAGTCCTTCTTTCCGGGGCGTTCCCAGCGACTCTCATCTATAAAAACCAATACGGACATCCAACTCCCTCCCCAAGATCCGACCGACCCCCTACCATCTCCTCAGCATTTGGCCGGAAACGCCACCGCCCCGGTTGACGTTTTGACCATTAGATTGAAGATACCAAGTTGTATAGGCACACACCTCCACTATACAATCAACAGTATTCGTGCGGTGAATTTAGTGATAACAATCACAGATTGCTAATTTCTTGTATTTTAAATGAAATCAACCCATTCGATCTATACGTCGAGATTTCTGACGTAGCGGGCGTTTTCCTCGATAAATGCCCGTCTCGGTTCCACCTGGTCTCCCATTAGAGTCTGAAACATCTTGTCGGCGGCGGCGGCGTCCTCCAGTTCGACCCTCATTACGGTGCGCCGTTCGGGATCCATGGTGGTGGCCCAGAGCTGATCGGGATTCATCTCACCCAAGCCTTTATATCGCTGAATCTGCGTTCCCGAACCTCCACCGAGTCTCTTAAGAACTTCCTCCTGCTCCTTGTCGTCATAGGCGTAGAAATCCTGCTTACCCCTTTTGATGCGGTACAGCGGCGGCTGGGCGATGTAAACGTGTCCCTGCTCCACCAGCTTGCGCATGTGTCGGAAGAAGAACGTCAGCAACAGGGTGCGAATATGAGCACCATCCACGTCGGCATCCGTCATGATGATAATCTTACTGTAACGAAGCTTCGACAGGTCGAAATTATAGTTATCCGAGTTTCCGTTGCCGTTAGCGTGGTTTTCGCCGTTTTCGTTGGCGTCCTCACCGCCGATGCCCGTCCCGATGGCGGAGATGATGGTGCGGATTTCTTCGTTGGACAGAATTCTGTCAATGCGCGCCTTCTCCACATTTAGTATTTTACCCCGCAACGGCAGAATAGCCTGGAAGCGTCGGTCGCGGCCTTGCTTGGCGGAACCTCCGGCTGAATCGCCCTCGACCAGGAACAATTCGCAGTGTTCGGGATCGTTGATCGAACAGTCCGCCAGCTTGCCGGGCAGCGAGCCCGACTCCAGAGCCCCCTTGCGGCGCACCAGCTCTTTGGCTTTGCGTGCCGCTTCGCGAGCGCGTGCCGAGGCGGTGCACTTATCAATGATTCTGCGAGCGATGCCAGGGCGTTCATCCAGATATTCAGCCAGCACCTCGCCGACAATGGACTCGACGATCCCTTTGACCTCGGAATTGCCCAGACGGGTTTTGGTCTGGCCTTCGAACTGAGGATCCGGCACTTTCACCGATATAACCGCCGTCAATCCTTCTCGCGTATCCTCACCGGAAAGGTTGAACTTACCATTCTTGAAGATGTTGTTCTTGGTAGCGTAGAAATTCAAGGTACGGGTCAGAGCTGATTTGAAGCCTGATAGGTGAGTGCCGCCTTCCAGGGTGTAGATGTTGTTGACGTAGGTGAAGATATTTTCCACGTAGGAATCGTTGTATTCCAGAGCGACGTCCACCATCACGTCTTCTTTCTCGCCGTGGATGAGGATCGGTTTGGGATGAAGGGCGGTGCGGGCTTCATCCAGATAAGCGACGAACTCGGCCAGTCCGCCTTTATATTGAAATACCCTTTCGCGCACCTCTTCCTGACGCAGATCCCTGGCAATGATCTTCAAGCCGCTGTTCAAGAAAGCCAATTCCCTCAGGCGATTGGAAATAGTCTCGAAGCTGAAACGGTCTACTTTGAAGATTTCGCGATCCGGCATAAAGCGGGTGCGGGTGCCCGTTTTCCGTGATTTCCCGATCTCCTCGACTTTGCCGTCCGGTTTTCCCCGCCTGTAACTCTGGCGGTAGAGCTTACCATCCCGGGCAACTTCCACCCAGCACCATTCCGAAAGCGCATTGACCACCGAGACGCCGACGCCGTGCAGACCGCCGGAAACCTTATAGGTCTGCTTGTCGAATTTGCCTCCGGCGTGCAGCATGGTCATGACCACTTCCAGAGCGGAGCGCTTCTCGGTTTTATGCCGATCCACCGGAATGCCGCGGCCGTTGTCAACCACCTCTACTGAACCGTCGGGGTGCAGGGTTACTTCGATCTGCGTGCAAATCCCGGCCATGGCTTCGTCAATGGAGTTGTCCACCACCTCATAGACCAGGTGATGCAATCCCCGCGAGGATACGTCGCCGATGTACATGGCCGGCCGCCGCTGCACAGCTTCCAGGCCTTTTAGGACCGTGATTTTCTGCGCGTCGTAACTTTCTATTTTTTCTGGCATATTTATATTGGGCATGGAATGACTTTCTATTTATTTTGCTTTAGTTACCAGATAAGAGCGCTGGATTTCAGCCGTAACTATTCAAATGACAAATCATTAAACTTGATACGAATAAACTGGCTCATCATCCCTCTGCATTTCTACCTAATAAGAATACTCATTATGCTTGGTTCTTCCTCCCCCCGATCAACGCCACGCATCCGGCCAGAATCAGCACCCCGCCGATCCATTCCCGCAGCGATGGAATCATGCCCAGCGTCGTGAAGGCGATGAGGGCGACGAACACCGGCTGCATCTGGTTGACCAAAACCGCCTTGGAGACGTCTATATGTCGCATCGCATAGAGGAAACACAGCCGGGAAAACAGCGGCCCGCCGATCCCGATGGCAATCACTTGCGGCCAGACAGAACCCAACTCAAAGAGCGATTGGTTCTTTAACAATACCCAAACCACGAAAAACACGGCGATGATCGAATTGCGCACAAAGTTCAATGGAATCGGATGCAGATTGCGCACCGACTGCTTGGCGAAAATCTCCGTTACTCCGAATAGCACCCCGCTGGCCACCATGATCCAGAACCAGTAACTTAAAGTGACGTCGAAGGAAATGCGGATGACCACCACACCGCCGACCATGATCAATCCTCCGAACGCCTCGACGGCCCTGAATCTCTCTTTTAAAAATAACACCCCCAGGAACACTGTCACCAGCGTCTGCAGCCGGCTGATAAAAGCGGCAACCGTCGGATCGAGGTGCTGGATCCCGGTCCACATGGTCAGCAGTGCGCCGATGGAAAACGCGCTGAATAGCAGAATGTTAATCCAATCCCTGCCGCTGCACCTTAGAATAGCGCCGATCTGACCTGAAGCCGCAGACCAAATGCCCAGCAGAATCGCCGCGATGGAAAAGATCCAGGCAATCAGAAGAGCTGGTGAGATTTCCGCCAGCGCCACCTTGCCGAGCGTATAAATGGACCCGGTGAGAAAAGCACTGCTGACGACGAAAACGTAGCCCTTCCCGGAATTAGACAATCATAACCCGCTGGTAATGCCTAAGCGTTCAGCCCTTATAGATAGTAAGCACCTAAATATTAAGGTACTTATATATTACGAATCCCGACCGCGTCCCGTTTGTGAAAATATTAGTAATCAGCAAAAACACTGCTTTCAATTTTCCGCCAAATTTCGATAGACAGTCCAGGCTATTTTGTTCCACTGTTTGAAAATGGCGGCAAATTTATCAAGCTCCTTCTGGGTAACGGGATTGCTGTGAACCAGGGCGGTACGAATACGTTCCACCAAATTGATCCAGGTGGCAATACTAAGCTTTTTCCCCAAGACTTTCCTGAATGCTTCCTGGCGATTGTTGATGAGCTCGCTCAGATCTTTTATGTCCGTGTAGTAGATCGGTTCGGCGCCGAATTGCCCGCGCCATTTGGGTTCTTTCTCTCCGGAGCGACGGTCGAAGGTGCTGTACATAATGTCCCGCGGAGTGACATCATACCACCAGTCGATTCCGTATTCCTTCTCCATCACGGCACTGACGACCCGTCGCAGGGAATTTTCAAAAATGAAGAGTTTCGCGCAGACTTCAGCATTCTTATACGCAACCGCAATCATCTTGCTATCAACATAGGGGTCGCGGATGGTCTCCTGCGATTGCGTCTCTTTGATCGCCTGGGCAATCTCCTTCTTCTCGGAAAGAATGCCTTCAATTATAGAAACGAGTCCCGGTTCGGACTTTCGAATGCTCTCCAGATCGTATTCCGTTGCGTATTTGGAAACGTCTATTCCGAACTCCATCGCCAGGGCGATGGCAGCTTGAGCGCGCGGTAATCCGGTAGCCTCGCATTTCCTCGCTACAAGCCAATAAACCTGCGTTTTCCCCGTCCCCACTTCCTCCTGAAGTAATCCCAGAAGTTCCTGATTGATGGTGCTCATTGATTTGTGATCCCCTTAGTTGTCCTTTTTCGTCCATTTATCTCCGTGAAATAAGCTGAGCCTGTACCTATATAACGCGAAGCTCCCGGACCTTATAACGGCTGAATTGACTGGAGATCCGGTCCAGGAGTTGGGGTTTTAAGAGAGTGATCTGCTGACGCCAAACGGAAGAATCGGCTTTTAAGGTGAGAAGGCCTCTTTCCAGCGAAACCGGCTGGACGTGACTGGCGATTACATCTCCCACCATAGCCTCCCAATCCTGCGCAATTTCTGCGGCCTTCAGGCGGCGGCTGATCTTGGGTTTGCTTATAGCCTTTTGCACAGCAGCGGCTAAGGTCACGTAAGGGAAGGGCCGGCTGGAATGCCGTTTTTCCCGTCTTCTCATCGAAGGCAACTTGTTTTTATCTCTTCCTCTCCGCTCTCCTTATGAAACGAACAAAGTTTTATTTATCTAGATCCTATTGCAATCGAATGGGCATGAGCAACATGAGCAGATCTTCCCCTTCCTTCTGTTCCCGCGGCCGGAGAATACCGGCTGAAGTGGGCGAACCCAGTTGCAATTCGATGGCGGAATTCGGAACGTGGCGTAATGCTTCCAGCAGGTAGTGAGCGTTGTATCCGATGCTGAACGGTTCGCCTTCGTACTTGGCTTCAATCTCTTCCTGGCCTTTGCGTCCACTGTCCGGATCCTCGGCGGAAATTTTCAGGCTGTCGGGAGTCAGCTCGAGAACGACCAGGCGATTGATCTGGTTGGCGAAGATGGAAACTCTTTTGATGGCGGCCGAGAAGGGATCCATATCCACATGAAGGAGATTGGGATTATCCTGCGGTATGACCGCATCATACGCGGGAAATTTACCTTCTACAACCTTACTGGTGATGACCAACTGAGCCGTGTCAAAGACAACCCGGTTAGGAGCCAGATAAATGTCCACGCTTTCAGCATCGTCCAAGTTGCGCTGGAGGAGGTTTAGGGTGCGCAGCGGGACGATGACCTCAACCTCCCCGGTTTCCTCCTCCTCCGATTTTGGTTTAGCCTTGATGAGTTTTACCAAACGGTGTCCATCCGTCGCCACCGCCCGCATTTCTTCGGTCATAAATTGCAGTAAAAGCCCCGTCAGAGCTGGCCTCAACTCGTCGTGAGATATGGCAAATGTCGTTTGATCCAGTATGTCCTTGAGATCGTTCGAACTGAACGTGATCTTCTGGGGCGGTTTCTCCTGCGGAGCGGATGGAAAACGGGTGGGATCTTCTCCCGGAATAGTAAACTGACCCCTGGCTGTATTGACGACTAAGTGCTGCTCCTGTGACGTCTCCAGCTCGATTACCTCACCAGGGAGCTCGCGTAAAAGCTCCTGCAGGGGACGGGCGGGAACTAAAACGGATCCGTCCTCAATGCCCTCTACCACGATGTCTGTGATTAGAAAAACATCACCATCGGATGCAGTCAAGGTGAGGTCATTTCCTTTGAGAACGGCGTGAATGTTATAGAGAAACGTCAGAGGCGTTCTCGATGGAACGACACCGGAAACCTTTGAGACTTTCTGCAGAAAAGGTTCCTGTCCAACTTTGAATTTCATGCTCGGCTCCTGCGGTTGCCTTGTGTAAGTTGCAAACACTTATTATTACGATAAATTATTTTTAAATAAAGACTATAACCGTCGTCGTAGGTTGTGTGAATAGGTGGATGCGGGGGTTAAACAAAATTCATCCTGAACAGCTATGATGTTGGCAAGATGTTAGTTTTTTGTTACCGGGTGTGGGTGAAAATGTTCATAGACTCGAGATCTCCTGACAAAACCCGGTTGGATGAACCTCACAGGTGCGATTTAATAAATTTACTCACATTTCGTCAAGATCATATCAACAGATTATTGATTCATCAGCGTAATGAAATCCTATCCCGCAGCTCCTTGATTTCCTTCGCTACGTCCGGGTTGGTGGAGATATCTTTGCTGATGATGTTCCTGGCGTGGATGACGGTAGAGTGATCCCGGTTGCCGAAGTGGAGACCGATGCTCTGAAGAGAATTGTTGGTTAGCTCAGTGCAGAGATACATGGCGATTTGCCTCGCTTTGGCCACCTCTTTTTTGCGACTACGCGCGATTAATGAGTCGGTGTGAATTTTGAAATATTCTGCGACCTTCTCTTGAATGTTTTCGATGCTGATGTTGACGGTCGGGGACTGAATCTGATCCCGGAGAACGTTTCTGGCCAACTGCAAGGTCAAGTCAATTCCGGCGATGGAACAGTGGGCGACCAGCGTTATCAAAGCACTTTCCAGTTCACGAATATTATCCTTGAATGTAATTGCCAGAAATTCGCTGACGTCTTCGGGTAGAGAGATGCCTTCACTGTCCGCTCGCCTCTGTAGAATGGCCAGGCGGGTTTCGTAATCGGGCGGTTGAATGTCCGTAACCAGTCCCCATCCAATGCGACCGATCAAGCGCTTGTCAAAATCGTCCAATTCCTTGGGCGGACGATCAGAGGTCAATACGATCTGCTTTCCCGCCTGGTAGAGTGAATTGAAAGTATGGAAAAACTCGAGCTGAGTTCTCTCTTTTCCCTGGAAAAACTGGACATCATCCAGCAGGAAAAGGTCAACGGAACGGTAAAAGCGTGAGAAGTCAGTTGTCTTATAGGCTTTGATTGAAAAGATAAAATCGTTCATGAACTTTTCGCTGGTAACGAACAGGATGCGCCCCGTTCGGTTGTTGGCCAGCGAAAAGTTACCCACCGCCTGCAGTAAGTGGGTTTTTCCCAATCCGGTTAGGCCGTAAATAAAAAGTGGATTGAAAGGCGTTTTCCCCGGTGCTTCGGCAACCGCTAAGGCCGCAGCCTTGGCGAAGGAGTTTCCATCGCCTTCGATGAAGTTTTCAAACGTGTATCGGGGATTCAGCCGAGTTCGCTCGTCATAGCCTTTGGCCAAAGAAGGAAAGGGTTGTGAAGATTTCGATTCAATCGCAGGTTCTTCAGTTTCTCGATCCTGAATAATCTGGTACTGAATGCGGTAATCCCCACTGGCGACCTCTTCTAAAGCTGCAGAAATCTGTCTCCGGTAATGGGTTTCAAGGAATTCATAGAAAAATTGGTTGGGGACTCCGATATTGAGAACGCCATTGCTGGCCTCAAGGAGTTTTAAAGGTCCAAACCAGGTGAGGAAACTCTCCCGGGGAATCCGTTCCTCGACGTTTTTCAGAACCTGCGACCAGATTTCATGATGATCAGCGGTCATAAATCTCTGTAATATAGTAAAATAAAAGTCTTCAAGCTTATAGCTTGCACCTTGAAGAATATAGATAAAATCGATTTAAAAGTCAAGTAAAAATCTGACGGTTAGTTAAAAGTACGCTACACCGAAAATAGAGAGCCCTCTGCAAATAGGATTTGCTAAAAAGCTTCTTGATCAAGGGGTGTAAAATTATTATATTTTATAGTTTATTTAAAAGAAAGTGGACAGATGAAGAGAACTTACCAACCCAGCCGACGTAAGCGTTTGAATAAACACGGATTCCGTTACCGCATGGCCACAGCAAATGGGCGCCAGGTCCTCAGCAGGAGGCGGCGTAAAGGACGGAAAAGACTGACTGTTTCCGATGAAGCGTGAGAGCTTTCCATCTTGGATGCGGCTGCGGCGTAGCAAGGAAATACTGCGTGTTCTACGCCAAGGCAGGCGGGCGCGGAAAAATTCGCTGACTCTTTTTTTTTGCCAGGGGATCAGTGGAAATTCGCCGTAATGGTCGGCAAAAAACTCGGTTCAGCATGTCTGCGCAACAAGCATAAACGCTGGGCTAAAGAGGCTTTTAGAAAAAACAGGGTGGACCTAAAAATTGCAGGTTGCATCATCATTCGGTTCACAAGCGAGGCGCAGAATTACAAACAAGTTGAAGAAGAATTTCTTCATGCTTACCAAAACGCCGTCGAGGATCGCCATCGGCGTCCTTGATCTGTATCGAATGACCATCGGCGTCAGTTTTGGGGGGCAGTGTCGTTTCTACCCCTCCTGTTCGACGTATGCGCGTCTGGCCTTAAAAAAGCATGGTCTGATAAAAGGCGGTACCATGGCCTTATGGCGCCTGGTCCGCTGTAATCCATTTAATCACGGTGGAGTTGACGAGCCTTAACTATGGATAAGAGGACTGCCCTGGCCTTCGGCCTTATCGTCCTGGTTATCATCCTGCTGCCCTATTATTACAAGGCGGTTCTTCCGCCTGAGCAGAAGCCTCAGCTGGAAACGGAGCAGTTGGAACAGCCCTCAAGTGATACTCTTGGAACGCCACTTCAGTCTGAAACCATTGAAAAACAGGTTGATACGCTTGAAGCAGAGACTGCAGAAGTACGCCCCGAATCCGGTGATTTTTTCCTGGAAGAAAATCCCGAATTCGTCACCGTAACAACCCCGTTTTATGAAATGGTCTTTTCCACCAGGGGCGGGGTGATGGTCAAATGCCGGCTCCTCGAATATGAGGGTCAGGATGATGGCAAGGTCCAGTTGATTCGCCCGGAATCCAGGGAGAACCTGAACCTCACGCTCTACCGCAACGGCCATCTGCTGGATATGCGGAACGTTCGCTTCAAACCCGACAAAAAGCAGCTTTTCATACCGGCTGAAGGTGAGGGGCGACTCGTTTTGAGAGCCGAGGATCCCGGCGGTGGATGGCTGCAGAAGACGCTGACTTTTCGCGGGGATGAATACCCTTTTAGGATGCGGCTGGAAGCCGGTGGCATTGAGGATCTGGATCCATTTTACGAAGTCCACTGGGGCAGCGGATTAGCGATTACCGAACCGGATACCGCTCAAGATATTTACTACGCCAAAGCCTATGCCTATATGGGTGGCGAGTTAGAGACTTTCAAAGGGAAAGGCGATAAGGATATTTCGGGGCGGGCCAACGGCACGACGGAATGGATCGCCCTGCGCAACAAGTATTTCGAGGTGGCGATATTGCCGGTCACGAGGCCCGGGGAAGGCGTTCAATTCGGTATGGACGCCCAGCCCATGATGGGTAAATTCCGCCCCAAGGTATTTCGTGCGGCTTTGAACATGAGCGGGAGGCTGGATCGGGAAATCGCCGACTTTACCGTGTATTGCGGGCCTCTCGATCAAAAACTAATTACCCGGGTCCACCCCACCTTGGAATCAACCATGAACTGGGGGTGGAAAGTGATCGAGCCGTTCAGCAAGCTGGTCTTATGGGCGTTGCGATCGTTGCATAGTTTTATTCCTAATTATGGTTTGGTATTAATTCTCTTTTCGGTTCTCGTAAAGATCGTCGTGTGGCCGCTGACTTATAAGTCCACGCGTTCTATGAGTCGCATGTCAGCCGTCCAGCCGAAGATAAAAGAACTCCAGGAGAAATACAAGGGTAATCCGGAGAAGATCAACAAGGCGATGATGCAGCTTTACAAGGAAGAAGGCGTCAATCCGTTCTCGAGTTGTTGGCCGACCCTGCTGCAGATGCCCTTACTCTACGCTCTATTTATCATCTTCCGATCCACGATTGAGTTGCGCAAAGCCCCCTTTATATTATGGATCAAGGACCTCTCCATGCCGGACGTGGTGGCGCATCTGCCCTTCAGTTTGCCGTTATACGGTGCGCATATCGCCTTACTGCCTATCTTTATGGGCGTAACCCAATTGCTGATGAGTAAGGTGATGATCACCGACCCCAAGCAGAAGGCCACCATGTACATGATGCCCATCTTTATGGTGTTGATATTTAATAATTTCCCATCCGGGCTATCTCTGTATTACGCACTCTTCAACCTCTGGACCTACCTCCAGCAAACATGGCTGAAACAGAAGGGGGTGATCCCCGGCGCCAAACCCAGCAAGGCGTAATCCGGGAACCAGAATCCCCAAATATCCCGCTGGATGGCGGGGTTTTTTATTGATGCGATGAAGTTGAATATCAAGCCCAATTCTGCGGAAAAGCATGAGATTGTGAACCAGATCAGGAATAAATCCACTGATACGATTGCAGCGCTGGCTACGCCGAAAGGCAGGGGAGCCATCGCCATTGTCAGAATCAGCGGCGAGAACGCCATTAACGTCGCCGCAGGGCTGGTAAAATATCCGAAAAAATTTAGAAGCTGGGAATCCCACCGTCTGCATTTAGTGGACGTGCTGCAGGAGGACGGTCATCTTTTGGATCGGGCTCTTTGTGCTATTTTCCGCAATCCGAACAGTTATACGGGCGAGGATTTGGTCGAGTTCTTTCTACACGGCGGAATCTATATCGCCGCACAAACTATGGAAAGATTATGTAAAAGTGGTGCTCGTGTTGCTGAACCCGGAGAATTCACTCTGCGCGCTTTTTTAAATGGAAGGATGGATCTGGCTCAAGCGGAAGCCGTCGCCGATCTAGTTGCCGCTGAAAGCGCGGCGGCACACCGGGTCGCCGTGCTACAGCGGGAAGGCGCGCTCTCGCAGCGCATATCCAAAATTCGTGAACGCTTGATTCAGATCTGTTCAATGGTGGAGCTCGAGATAGATTTTTCAGAGCAAGACTTGCCGGTTGTGGATCGGGGAGAGCTGTCAGTCAGCTTGGATGAAATAACCAGTGAACTGCTAAGCCTGGAAGAGAGTTTTAAACGGGGGCGCCTGGCGCGCGAAGGCGCCACGGTCGTGATCGCCGGCGCGCCCAATGTTGGTAAATCTACATTATTCAATGCTTTATTGGGTGAAGATCGCGCCATCATTGACGAAACGCCCGGCACCACGCGGGATGCGGTTGAGGCTTTGGTTCAGTGGGGGGGATGGTCCATTCGGCTGATTGATACGGCCGGCCAGGCCGAAAGATTCACCGGCCCGGACGAGAAGGCTGTGGCGCGCTCCAGACGAATCACAAAAGAGGCCGACATCGTCATCTGGGTGATGGATTTATCCGAAACCAGGCCTGAATATCCACCCACAGAATTCGGCGGCAGAATGATAACCGTGGGGAACAAGGCCGATCTAATCGCTGACGGAAACGCCGAGGTAAATAATTGTTATTTAAAAATATCCGCAAAGCATGGGGTAGGTGTTGACGAGGTCAGGGAGGCAGTTCTCGGAGCCCTCACACCAAGTGATGAAACAAAATTGGAAGAAGGGGTGCTGACCCGTGAGAGGCACTTAGAGGCGGTGCGTGGGGGATTAAAATCGCTGGGGAATGCCAAGCGGATTCTAAAAGAGGGCGCCGGGGATGAACTTCTGGCCATAGACCTGAGTGAAGCCGCCGCCCATTTAGGCGAAATAATCGGCGATATCACCCCTGATGACGTGCTAAACCGGGTCTTCTCCGATTTCTGCATTGGGAAATAAAGAAAGAGGGTAAACGCGATTGGAGTGTTTCACGTGAAACATTTTGTAGCTTAGGGATGGGTGAAGTGGCAGTTATTGGCCAAATGAATCTGAATCAGACGTATGATGTGATCGTCGTTGGTGGAGGACACGCCGGCTGCGAAGCAGCATCAGTCTGTGCGCGGTTGGGTCTGTCAACCGCTCTTGTAACCCAGGATCCCGAGCAGCTGGCGCGCATGTCCTGCAATCCGGCGATGGGCGGATTGGCGAAGGGGCATTTGATTCGTGAGATCGACGCCCTGGGAGGCGTCATTGGCGTCGTTACCGATCGAGCCGCCATCCAAACCCGCATGCTGAATCGCTCCAAAGGCCCTGCGGTTTGGTCGCCGCGAGCCCAATGCGACCGCAGCTTGTACACCGAGTTTATGCGGGAAATTTTGGGAAAAACCCCCAATTTGGATATTGTGCAAGGCGAGGTCGTGGATCTCATCATATTCGGGGATAGGGTGGAGGGTGTTCGAACTCGAGAGGGTGAAGAGATTCTCGGCGGCCGGGTTATTCTCTGCGGGGGGACCTTCTGGAACGGGCTTATTCACATCGGCGACTGGTCGAAACCGGCGGGGCGCATCGGCGAAGAACCATCCATCGGTCTTTCGGATAGGCTGGCTGAATTAGGCCTTCGGCGGCTGCGTTTCAAAACCGGGACACCGCCTCGACTGGACGGCAGGAGCATAGATTTCAGCGCTATGGAACGCCAGGACGGCGATCCTGAACCGGTCTGGTTTTCATATCCTCCTCCATCCAGCCGCCTGCCGCAGCTACCCTGTTATCTGACCTATTCAAATCCTAAAACGCACGATATTTTGCGTTGCGCATTGGATCGTTCTCCACTCTATACCGGCCGGATTAAAGGTACTGGGCCGCGCTACTGCCCCTCAATCGAAGACAAAATCGTGCGGTTTGCCGATCGGGAACGCCATCAACTCTTCCTGGAGCCGGAGGGTTTGAATACGGATGAGTACTACATCAATGGTTTTTCCAGCTCGCTACCGGCCGAGGTCCAGTACGAAGCTTTGAAGACTATTCCGGGATTGCAGGAGGTGAAAATGAATCGGCCGGGATACGCCGTCGAGTACGACGTTTTTCCCGCCGATCAGCTTTATCCTTCCCTTGAGTGCCGGCGATTTAAAGGCCTCTACTTGACCGGCCAAATCAACGGAACGTCGGGATATGAAGAAGCCGCCGCCCAGGGATTTATGGCCGGCGTCAACGCGGCCAGATCTCTACGGGGGGAAGGGCCGATAGTGCTGGGACGGGATCAGGCCTATATCGGCGTTCTGATTGATGATCTGATTACCAAGGTACCCGAAGAGCCCTACCGCATGTTCACGTCAAGAGCCGAATTTCGGCTATTGCTGCGCCAGGACAACGCCCGGCAGCGGTTGTTGCCCATCGCCCGCGAAATTGGTTTGCAGGACGATGAGGTGCTGTCTGACATTGAGGAGAGTTTGAACAAGAAGCTGGAGATTCGAAAGAGCTTAAATTCAGCCAAAGTATGGATAGATGGGCGTCGCATGTCGGCGGCAATGCTATTGCGCCGGCCCGAAGTTAAACTTGGCGATCTGGTCGAAGGGAATAAACTACCTCCGGAGCTGGCGGATTTAATTTTGGATCAGCGGGAGGCCGCCTTCCAGGCCGAACTCGAGATCAAGTACAACGGCTATTTAGCGCGCCAGCAAGCTCAGGTGGATGCTTTCCGCAGAATGGAGGCGCACCGCCTTCCGGAAAGCTTAGATTTCCGGTCGCTGAAGGCCCTTTCCGCTGAAGCCAGAAACGTGCTGGATAAAGTCAGACCGGCCACACTGGGTCAGGCATCCCGGATTCCGGGTGTACGGGTTTCGGACGTCGCCGTTCTCATGGTGATGATGCGCCGTAACTGACCCCTCAAAAAAAATCCTAAAAGACTTGACAGAGGATTTGCGGCGCCTAAAATCCCGCCTCTGAAATGATGCGTTGTGGATAATTCATTTCCCTTGAAATGAAGCTTGATATGCAGAAAATATTGAACCTACAAAATGTGGATAACTCCGAGTTTTCTCGCCTCTGTCAAGCCTACGTCTCTCTCGTAAGTTATTGGAATTCTGTAACTAATCTTGTTTCCGGGCGCGATGTTGATAACTTGTTGAAGAATTTGATTTACCAGTCCATAAGTCCCCTTTCCCAGGAGGACGTTCCCTCGGGTGCCAGGGTGCTGGACGTGGGTAGCGGGGCTGGCATTCCCGCCTTACCTTTGAAATTTGTCCGTCCCGATTTTAAAATGACTTTGCTGGAACCAAGACGCAAAAAGACTCTGTTTCTACAGAGGGTGGTGGAGGAACTGAATTTGGCCGACGTCGAGGTGGTCAGGGGACGATTGGAAGAGGTCAATGTCAAGGGAGATTGGGATTCGGCATATGATTTGGTGACCACCCGGGGGACGGGGTCGGCAGCCGCACTTTTCCCCCAAATAAAGCCGTTAATCCGCTCTGGGGGAGCGTGCTGGTTTTACAAGGGAACCGCCGGCCCTCGTGAGGCAAATGAACTGAAGAGATCGGGTTTGGCGAACGTCAGCCTTATGCCGATTGACCGAGCACTCTACGTAATTATCATCAAGCTTTGAAATCACAGGATAGGCATTATTTGCCGCCTACACATTTGTGCAGTCATTTCTTTATGGATCCTCGAAATGCACCCCTGAAAAAACGATTAAAGACCGCATTAGATCGGTTCGAACGTCATCAGGGCCCCAAAGCCTGGCCGGGGCCGTCCGATCCGCTGAACAGCCTCATGCAGACGCTGCTCTCTCAGAATACCAACGATAGTCTCCGGGATCAGGCTTTTCAGCGCCTGCGAAAGCGGTTCGAGACCTGGGAAGAGGTGTTGGCCGCCCCCGTCGGAGAAGTCGAGGAAGCCATCCGCATTGCCGGATTATCGAACCAGAAAGCCCAGCGGATGCAGACGATTTTGAAATGGGTCAAGCAGCAGTTCGGGCGTCTTTCATTGTCCGGATTAAGTGAAATGGACGATGAGAACGCCTTGAAACTGCTGACCGGTCAGAAGGGCGTGGGCATCAAAACGGCGGCGGTGGTGTTAATGGCGTCTTTTGGCCGGGATTTGTGCCCGGTGGATACGCACGTGCACCGCATCTCACGCAAACTGGGGTGGGTGGATGATTCGGCCACGGCGGAAAAGGCCTTCTGGCTGTTAAAACCGAACGTGCCCGAAGGAAAAGGGCATTCGCTGCACATGAACCTGCTGCAATTCGGGCGAACCATCTGCCAGGCCAGAAAACCGCTCTGCGGTGAGTGTTTTATGCGGGATGAATGCGTGTGGGAGGGGAAACACAATACATGAGATGGTAGTGCGGGGGCTTGCCCCCGCCTGTTGATATCGTGCTGCATGTCTCCCCCGAGGGGGCCACTTCGTGGCGCATCTGGCAGTCGTGTTTGATGGGATTATCTAGTGCGCGGTTTAGCTGCCCCTTAGAAGGGGACCCGATAAAAGAGCAAAAATAGACTCCCGCTTGCGCGGGAGTGACGATGGGATAGGATTTTCGAGGTTCGAAAGGGGTGTTCACGTTGCGCCAGGATTGGAACGAAGTGATTCCTGGCGGCTTTCTCAAGCGGGGGCAAGCCCCCGCACTACCGAAGGTTATTCGCTATCGTAATCTATCAACACATTGACCTTCCGGCCCTCCAGCTTGGCTCGCCCGGGTAGGAATGAAAGTTCGATTAAAAAACTGACTCCCACCACGATACCTCCCAGCCGATCAATAAGCTTGCAGGCCGCCGCCGCCGTGCCGCCCGTGGCCAGCAGATCGTCCACTACTAACACCTTTTCGCCTTTTTCCACGGAATCAACGTGTATTTCGATAGAATCGGTGCCGTATTCCAGAGCATAAGATTCCGAAATCGTTTCGGCAGGCAGCTTGCCCGGCTTGCGGAAGGGGATGAAGCCCAAACCCAGTTCATAAGCCATGGCTCCGCCCAGGATAAAGCCGCGAGATTCGATGCCGGCGATCTTCTGCACGCCGTCATCTTTGAACGGTTCGTACATCTGCTGAACTGCCTGGCGCAGCGCCGGGCCGTCCTTCAGCAGTGTGGTGATGTCCTTGAAGCCGATTCCTTCCTTGGGGAAATCCGGTACGTTGCGAATTAGTGATCTCAGATCCGCCATGTTCACCTCGTTACGTCAAAGTTCTTGTAGATGCCTTCGTAGGGTTTGTATTCGATTCTTACGTCGGTCACGCGGCTCCAGCGCGGGCCGAGTTTCATCTGGGCGATGTATTCTTCGACGGCGGAGCGATCCCCTTCCACCTCGGTTTCAACCGACCCGTCATAATTGTTGCGGACAAAGCCGGTTAATCCCAGCCTTTCAGCCCAGCTTATGGCAAAGTAACGGAAGCCCACACCCTGCACCCTGCCCATGATGACGATATGCGCTCGGACGTCGTTCATCGTTGTGGTTCCCAGGTGACGTACTGTTCACCGCGCAGCCAATCCCACACCGCAAGTATGGATGAGACGTTCGCCAGCAGAAAGAATGCCGGAGCCCTTAGCGATCGACCCAGCGTATGTTTGCGTGCAACGATCCCTACCATGCCGGTGAAAATCAGGATACACAGCAAAGTCAGTAATACCAAGCCCAAGCCGGGAAGGTCGAGGCATTGGGCGGTGATGACCAGCAGGATAAGGAAAAATGGACTGAACCAGCGCAAAACCTTGTGCGAAAAAATTTGGATGGCCCTGAATTTGTTTTTAAAGGGATTGATATAATGGGTGTTTCTCACGAGGCCGTTTAAGGCTCTGGCAATCGTCCTGCGACGCCTGTGGAAATCAGTGATCAGATCGGGGCTGCGTTGTTCAATGGCAACGGCGGCAGGTTGGTATATTACGCGCAAATCTCGATAACCGATGGCCAGCGGCTGTAAGAAGTCGCTGACGGCATAGGGCTCCAGAAAGACATAGGCGCTCTTGCGAACGGCATAAATACAACCAGCGACTCCGGGGATAAAACCCAGCCGGCTTTCCATAATGCGTAAATTCACCTCTCTGTTCCAATAATAGCGTTGCTCTTCATACCTCTCGTCGGCATCTTCCTGGTAGGTTAGATGACCGCACACGCAGCCGACCTGTCCCTCCGGGTCAAACATCTCCAGTAGCCGGCGCAGGACGTCCGGCCGGTAGTGGGTCGTTGCGTCGGAGAAGATCAGGATTTCGCCTGAGGCCTGGCGGACGGCAGCATTCTGGGCGGCGGTCTTTCCGGCCCGTTTTTGCAATCGGACGACCTTCACCCCGCGATCGGAATACTTAGCGGCTATCGTTTCTGTATCATCATCCGAAGCGTCGGAAGCGATGATGATTTCGAGCTTTTCTGCGGGATAATCGAGGTTTAAGGTGTTCTGGAGTTTCTGCTGAATGTGCTTTTCTTCGTTCCTGGCGGCGATGATGAAACTGACCGTCGGAGTCCACGAGTTTCTATTTTTTGGCATTGAAGGCCTGATTGCGCCGAGTAGCTGTATTAATAGGATGTAGCCGAAGTAGGTGTAGAGCAGGATTAATGCGCATGCCAGGAATAAAATTTCAGGCAACATCTATAGTTTTTAACCTTTCGATCATCATCTTAGGGTTTCAACCTGTGCATAAGCCGCGGGAAAGGGATGGTTTCCCTGATGTGGCGTATGCCGCAGATCCAGGATACGGTGCGTTCCAGTCCCAGTCCAAAGCCAGAGTGGGGGAAAGTGCCGTATCGTCGCACGTCAAGGTACCATTCAAAGGCCTCCCGGGGCAGATTGTGCGACCGGATTTTTTGCTCGATTATCTCCAGATCATCCTCGCGCTGGCTGCCGCCGATGATCTCACCATACCCTTCCGGAGCGATGAAATCAGCCGATAAGGACAATTTTGGGTTTTCGGGGTCCGTTTTCATATAGAAGGCTTTGATATCGGCGGGAAAACGGTGGACGACCACGGGTCGGTCGTAGCCCTCAACGAGCGCTTCCTCGTGCGGTGCGCCGAAATCCTCGCCGTATTTTAATTTAATTCCCTTGTCATTCAGCAGTTTAACGGCTTCATCGTAACGTATGCGGGGAAAGGGCTTTTTGATGCTTTCAAGCTTGGATAGATCCCGTTCCAGAACTTCAAGTTGGGGTTTGCACCGTTCCAGGGCGCGTTCCACGATGAAGCAGATGAAATCCTCACCCAGCTCAATGCAACCCTCTAAGTCCATGAAAGCCACTTCCGGCTCCACCATCCAGAATTCGGTCAGGTGCTTGCGGGTTTTCGATTTCTCCGCCCGGAAGGTGGGTCCGAAGCAATAGACCTTGCCGAAGGCGGCGCAGCCCGGTTCCATGTAGAGCTGACCGGACTGGGAAAGGTAGGCTTTATCTCCGAAATAGTCGGTCTCAAAGAGCGTCGTAGTGCCTTCGGCTGCGGAAGGGGTGAAGATAGGCGCATCCAGCATGGTGAAACCGCGCTCGTCAAAGAAATCGCGAATGGCGCGGATGACATGGTGGCGCACCCTGAGAATAGCATGCTGCCGCCGGGAGCGAATCCAGAGATGACGGTGATCTAACAGGAAGGCGTCGCCGTGCTCCTTGGGGGTGATGGGGTAATCCACCGACGTCCCTATGATCTGCAGATCGGAAAGCCAGATTTCGTAACCGCCGGGGGCGCGATCATCCTTATTGACCTTGCCCTGGACGATGATGGAGGTTTCCTGGGTTAGAGCTTCTCCGGCTTGCCAGGTGGCTTCAGAAACGTCCTTTTTGGACATAACGCACTGGATGATGCCGGTGCCGTCCCGCACCTGCAGGAATTTGAGCTTGCCGGAGGAGCGCAGGTGGTAGAGCCAGCCGCGCAGTTCGACCTCCTGGCCGGCTTTTTCAGCAATGTCGGAGATGTAGGTTTGGGTCATGGGGGATTATCTAAGTGGTTGATTATTGCTGTCCCAGCAGTATCTTGCCAAGTGGGTTTCATCCAAACCAGCCTCATAAAAGAGCGGCAGCAAGCATTCATCAGCAAGATTTTTTCTTTGCTCCAAAAGATCAGGTACTTGGATTCTTTTAATTACTGGAAGAAAAGGGCGATCAAATTCAATAGAATGGTTGGCTAAAAATAAATCATCATTACACCGAAATACGAATCTTGATTTGGGCAGATCTTTAATATCTATTCTTATTTTAATGTAGCCAAAATATCCATTCTTTATGTAATAGTCGGCAAAGATGCTCATGATATGAAATATTTCGTATACTACATCGTGTGAATAAAGCCGCCGTTCTTGACCATCTTGGCCGAGCCCAAAGATCCTCGAGGTTGCATATGATATTGCACCGTCAAAGTAAAATCTCATTACAGCACTTGTCCGTTGCCGGTCATTTACCTTTTGAATGCAGTCCATTTTTCGTTGGGGTGCACATGAACCTCCTATGCCCATTATCAAGATCCGGGGGTCACACCTCTCATTGGGATTATGAACGAGACTGTTTACCAGATTGAGATCTCGGCATTTTAGGTCTGCAAATGCAGACACAACAGAAACGGCAATAGCTCCCTTCTCGTCGGGATGTAATTGTTTTAACGCCTCATTGCTATTTTTCGCCAGCCTGTCGTCTAAATACTTTTCACCTTTCCCTATCATCTCATATCTCGTTCTCACTTCATACTCATCCATCGGCCCATTCTGGTCGTGGTAGCGTTTATAATAGCGGTTTTTATGTTTCAGCACGACCATGTGCAACGAATCAAAGGACTTTGGAACATAAACTACTAATACCGCTCGATTTTTCTTGTCGGGTATTTCTATTAAACTGCTGAATTGGACTTGAGGGTGGGGCATGATAGAATTGATAATCCTATCGGTAATTCTTTTCTTAATATCCTTTTCGTTTTCTATACCAACTATCTCCCCTGGGTATGTCTCTCCTTCATTCGAGTTCTTGTCTTCTTCCACACCCAAAACCAGCCATCCTCCCGAAGTATTAGCCAGTGCGGAAATATCCTTTGCTAACTCATCAGTCTTATTTCTTTCATAGTTATCTCTTTTATAGTCAAGGTTATAGCTTTCTGGCATTCGTTCTTCGTTCACCAACCATTCGATATCTGAATATTTTAGCTGGGATACTGGTTTTTGGAAAAAAGATAAATCTGACATTGTCCTCTCCTTTACTCAGCACGTGAAGAAATCTCAAACGGCCTCAGCAGCCCATTCTTCAACAGATATTCGTTTTTGTCCCGCATCAGCCTTATTAGCATCTCAAACCTTTGCTGGATTGTCAGTGTTGCCTGGTACTCCAGTTCTATCTCCATCTTCTTGTCATAGTCCCAATCGTCTACTTTGATGAGATCATTCATGGTTGTTTCCCCAGATGGCGGCAGCATGCTGCCGCTCTACATTTTGGATTCCGGATAAGGCTGAAGCCCTTCCGGAATGACATCAGGCTTTGCCTGATCTGAAGATACCGGCTGCTAATCCTCCACC